>NZ_LJJX01000020.1:0-118921 GCF_001421075.1 Frankia sp. CpI1-P
CCAGCGTGATATGCCGATACCAGGCATGGTAAAGCCGGACCTGATAGTGGTCGAGGCCGACCTCGTTCGGTCACGTCCAGCGGCGTGGTGTACGGAAGGTAACTCCGCGTGATCCTAGTTTCAGTTTAGGCGGTGAGCGCTTCGGGTGTCACGCTGATCTCGGGTGTGTCGGCCGGCGTGTTCCCCGCGTCGACTTTGCCGAGGATTTCCAGGCCGAAATAGCGGTGGGTTTCGATCCACTCGTCGTGTTGCTCGGCGAGTACGGCGCCGACGAGACGTACGATGGCACCGCGGTCCGGGAAGATACCCACAACATCGGTCCGCCGACGGATCTCCTTGTTCAGTCGTTCCTGCGGGTTCGACGACCAGATCTGCCGCCAGATCTCCCGCGGGTAGGCGGTGAACCCGAGCAGGTCCGCTTTCGCCTCGGACAGGTGTTCCGCGGCGCGGGGCAGTTTCTCGGCCAAGGCGTCGACGACCCGGTCGAACTGCACCGTCACCTCTTTTGCGTCCGCCTGCTCGAAGATAGTCCGGACCAATGTTGCCACCCACGGCTGCGACGACTTCGGTGTGAACGTCAACAAGTCACGCAGGTAATGCGTCCGGCACCGCTGCCAGGAAGCACCCGTCAGCGTCGACCCGATCGCCGCGACCAGGCCCCGGTGGGCATCCGAGGTCACCAGGCGGACCCCGGACAGGCCGCGGGCGACCAGGCCACGGAAGAACGCCAACCACCCTGCCCCGTCCTCGCTGCTCACGACGTCGAGGCCGAGGATCTCCCGGTGACCATCGCCGTTGACCCCGACGGCGAGCAGGCAGTGGACGTTCACAACCCGGCCGTCTTCGCGGACCTTCATCGTCAGCNCATCGGCCTGCACGAACCGGTACGGGCCGGCATCCAGCGGCCTCGAGCGGAACGCCTCGACCTGCCCGTCGAGATGCTTCGCCAACTCCGACACCTGCGACTTCGAAATATGCGCGACCCCGAGCTGTTCCACGAGCTTGTCGACCCGCCGGGTGGAAACACCGAGAAGATACGAGGTGGCCACCACCGAGATCAACGCCTGTTCCGCCCGCCGGCGGCGCGTCAACAACCATTCCGGGAAATACGAACCGGACCGCAGCTTCGGAATCGCCAGATCAATCGTTCCCGCCCGGGTGTCCCACTCCCGCATCCGGTAGCCATTCCGACGATTCGTCCGATCCGGTGATATCTCCCCGTACTCGGCGCCACAGACCCCGTCGGCCTCGGCGCTCATCAACGCCTCCGCGAACGCCTTCACCATCGAGCCCAACAGATCCGGACTCGCCGCCACCAGCTCCTTGCCGAACCCTTCGACGTCGGTCACAGTCGGACGCACGGCCATCGCGTTTCTCCTCCTCGAGTTCTTGCCTGTTCTCGAATGAGGATCACGCGGTGGTCGCTTCACGTCACGGACCGCCACTCCGGTGAGTCGCTAGACGATCACACCCCGTACACCACGTCCGTGGACTCCACTGCACCGACTTCGTGAGTAGGTGGATCGCCGGTCGCCCCGTCCGACATCGAACCGCTCGCAAACGCATCGAGCATCCTCACGTCGGTCACCTCACGCTCGACAGCGATGTTCTGCAAACCCCCGGCAGCGCTCTTCGAATCATCGTCTACTCCGCCGAGCCGGACAGCCAGGACGCCAGCCGCCTCGACCTACTCCGAGTGCTCGGTACCGAGGCTTTCGCTCACTAACCGGTTTCGGAGTTCGTCGGGTTCCGGTTCCCACCCGAGGTGATCGTCTTGGTCGTCCGCTGGTACCTGCGGTACAGCCTGTCCTACCGCGACGTCGAGGAGCTGCTCGCGGAACGCGGCATCACCGTCGATCACGCCACGATCTACCNCTGGGTCCAGCGGTTCACTCCGCTGCTCGTCGAGGCTGCCCGGCCGTGCCGACCCAGCCCTGGAGACAGGTGGTTCGTCGACGAAACCTACGTCAAGGTCGCCGGCCGGTGGACCTACCTGTACCGGGCGATCGACCAGGTCGGGCAGGTCATCGACGTCCTTGCCGCCGAACGGCGTGACCTGGCACGGAATCTCCACGGACCACGATTTCGGCCCCCGCCTGCAATTGTTCGTCCCCCCGGATCTCGATACCACGCCGATCGACGTCGCCCTGGAGAGGCTGCCAGCTCGATTCGACGATTTCCCGGTCGTCTACCCCGACAGCGACCGACACGACGGCCGACCACACCACCAGGTGGAGGTGACCACCGCGCAGGCGTTCTTCCTCGACCGGCTCGGTGTCGACCCCGCCTGCGGGATGGATCTGGCGGACTGGNTGCTGGCCCCGACCCAGATCATGGCCAGCCTCACGGGCGGCGTGGTCCTGCACGACCCGCTCGATCTGCTCACCGCGCGGCTTCGGGCACTGACCTGGTACCCCGACGACGTCTGGCGCTATGTCCTGGCGGCCGGCTGGCTGCGGGTCAGCCAGGAAGAACCGTTCGTCGGCCGCACCGGCGGCCGCGGCGGCGACCTCGGCTCGCGCATGCTCGCCGCGCGCGTGGCCCGCGACCTCGTCCGGATCGGCTTTCTCCTCGAACGTCGCTGGGCCCCGTACAGCAAGTGGCTGATGACCGTGTTCGCCCAGTCGGCCCTCGCGGACCAGGTCGGTCGGCACTTGCGCCACGCGCTCAGCGCGACGCGGTGGCGGGAACGCGAAGCAGCGCTGTGCGCCACGGCCAGCCATCTTGNCGCCGCCACGGACCAGCTTGGCCTGGCCGAGCCCGTAGACCCCGCGCCGCTTTCATACCCGGGACATCCAGGTACTCGGCGCGCAACGCCTCACTCGTGCGCTGACCGATGTGATCAGCGATCCGCAGCTGCGAGCCCTCCCCACCGGGCTCGGACACCGACCCGACGGCCCGCTCGGCCATCTCCCCGGCGCGATCGACCAGGNCATCGACAGCGTCGAGATCCTCACCCAACCGCACCGCCGCCGCGACTATGCCCCCGCGCTTGGACTCCGGGCGTGAATCCCGCGGCAAGCTGCCCGCGGAGTAGATCGAGCAACTCAGCGGCGCCGACGACTGGGACGCATGACCAGACGCACCTCGTGCGTCGGACTGCTCTACGGCGCTTCGGGTCGCGGCTGGGTGGTTCGCGCGGCACGCAGGACGCCGGCGGGCATCGCGCGTGAGGCGGTGCCTGGGTCGTGCGGTCGTGGCTGTCTGGAGGCGATAATGGCGAGGTGACCGTCGACCTTCGTGACAGTCGGATCGCCGAGGTGTGCCGGCGCTACGGCGTCGCCGAGTTGTCCGTCTTCGGCTCGGTGGNTCGCGGCGACGACACCGACGAGTCGGACGTCGACCTGCTGTACGTGCTGGCGCCCGACTCGGCGCTTGGCTTCGAGATCGTCGACCTCCGGGACGATCTCGAAAAGATCGTCGGTCGTCGCGTCGACCTGGTACCCAAATCCCGGCTGAAGTGGGTCATCCGCGATCGAGTGCTCGCGGAGGCTCGGGTCCTCTATGCGGCGTGATGAGCTCTACCTCGTCGACATGATCGAAGCCGCGGTCGCCGCGACGGCGTTCGTCCAGGAGGTCGACGAGGCCGCGTTCCTGGAAAGCGATCTGATCCAGAGTGCTGTCCTCCAGAAACTCCTGGTGATCGGCGAGGCGGCCGGACGAGTCTCGCCCGAGATCCGCGGACGGTGGCCNGACGTGCCGTGGCGGTCCGTCACCGGATTCCGCAACATCGCCGTTCACACGTACTTTGAGGTCGACTGGTCCATCGTGTGGCGAATCGCCACGGCCGCGCTGCGGGAACTCCAGGAGCAACTGCTGACGCTACTCAAAGCCGAGTTCCCACTCATCGCCAGCCAACTCGACCAGCCGCACTGGCTGCGGGCACGTTGCCCTGGGTGTGGACGTACTCGCCGCCAGCCCCTCCTCAGTGAGTTGTGCCCGAGCGCAAGCACCTTCCCCGAGGCCAAACCGAATAGGAACGTCAACGCGACCACGACGGCGACGGTCANGGTCACCAGACGGGCCGAGGTGTCCGGAACCATCAGGTGTTCGGAACGCTTGTTCGATCCGGTAGATGATGTTCCGGTCGGCGCGGTCACTGGGCTTCGTCCCTGGCTGGGGCTCGGGTAACGACCGGTCGGACAGTGATTTCAGGGCCAGCAACCAAGATCAAGCGGTTCGGATACTGGTACACATGGTCCACCCCCTCTGACCAGGCCTTTTGTGGCGTCCCGGTCGTCGCGAAGATCGACAAGTGGTCGATGTGATGCCGTTGCGACAGCAACTAATCTTGAAGCCTCGGTGGGCGGCTACAGAGAGCGACATGTGCCCCGGAGGCCATGGGCAGGTACTCGTCGTTCTGCGCAGCTTCACGCCGCCGGCAGGCGTTGACCGACGCGGTCGGCAACGTCGACATNCTGCTCAACACGCGCCGACCGTACTGTCAGCCCCCTCCGAATAAAGACGGAGGGCCTTGTGGAGCCTTTTGGAGGGGCTGAAGGAAGGGGGGTCGCCCTGGAGGGGGAGGCCGTGCGCCAAGCCCTGCACCGGGCCCGCCGGCGCGTCCGGATCGGGCCTGGCTGAGACCCGCCCGCGGGCCGGTCACGGGCCCGCGGTGCTCACCAAATCTCAGCGGTCGTGACGCAGACCTTCGACATCGGCGCGGGCGTAGCGGCCGAATCGGCCGGGGGCCAGGCCGCCGCGTTCGGCGGTCACCTCGAAACGACCGACGGACCAGCCGAGCAGCTCGGCGGCCTCGGCATTGGTCAAGCTTGCCGCGAGCCAACGTTGGCGGTCGGCGACGACTGCAAGGAGCTGATCGGGAGCGAGCGCGTCCAGCTCTTTGACCGCGTAGAGGGGCCAGCCGCGGAACTCGCCCGTCGGGCGAAGGATCCCGCGTTCGTGCAATGCCTGGACGTCCGCACGTTGGACGTCCAGGGCGGTGCGCTCGGCCAGGTACTGGGCGGACTTCTCCGAGCCGATACCCGGATGGTCGCCGACCTCGGCGAGGATCTGCTCGACCCGGTCGGGCAGCGTCTCAGCGAGGGCGTCCGACCAGCGGCGGCCCTCGATGTCGGGAGGTGGTACCAGCCCCCGGAACTGTGCGTGACGCAGCTGCCATTCCTGGATCCCGAGCGAGCGGGCGAGCTGCACTGGGCCGAACCCTTCCCGGCTGCGTGGCCTGGAGGTCTTACCGTCGGCCGTCGGCTCGGGGCGTTCGCCGACCTCGGCGAGGATCTGCTCGACCCGGTCGGGCAGCGTCCGGGCCAGTGCGTGTGACCAGCGATGAGCGTGGAGGTCGGGCGGCGGTATCAGACCCAGGTTCTGGGCGCGACGCAGCTGCCACTCCTTCATCCCAAGCCAGCGGGCGAGCTGCACCGGACCGAACCCCTCCTGGGACTGGGAGCTCACAACCCCGATCCTTTCTCCCCTGTGATGCGGATGGCCGATTCTGCGCGCGGCTGCGGCACGGCACGCCCCTGACCGAGCGATCCCCTTTTCTTCATTCTGCTCGTGTCCAAGCCGCAATGACCGGATGAACGCTCGTACGAGAGGACTGACGCGGGAGGTTTCGCTACTTGGCAGCAGCGTTCCTCGCCCTCGAGACGCCGTTCAGGCGTGCAGGGAGGCGCGTCGAGCGCGGTCGGCCAGTAGGCCAACTGGTGGAGCAGCGCGGCTGCCGCGGACTGGCGAGTGGGGTGGGTGTCCTGCCTCCGGCCGGTCCGCCAGACCTGGACAGCACCGCCGCCGCCAATGCTGCGGCCTGCCAGCCCCGGCCGCCGCGAGGGCCAGGGCTGAGGCTCACGTGGCCCAGAGCGACCCCGCCGAGGCTGACCGCTACGCGCCCCGTCTCGGTCGGGGTCAGGACGGGCCCCTCGCCGCCGGCGCCGGTGACGGCGCGGACCGCGGCGGAGAGCTGCAGGGACAGGGGGTGGTCGCCGGTGTCGGTCCGGATCACCACCGGCCGGTCCCGGCGCCGGCGAGAGCGGGCCGGGGTGTCCCCGCCCGGCGGGATCGCAGCCGTGTCACGGTCATCACGCGATAGTCCGTGAGGGCAGGCTACCCGGGACGCGTGATGCTGATGCGGTACCCCGTCCTCCCCTCCTCGACGGGCTGCACGTGGAGCTCATGACCGACGTCGACGACCTGGACGCCATCCACGCCGACGCTTGTCCGCTGCGCGGCGGGGTTGTGACGGTTCGTGGTGATGCCTGGCAGGCTGTCGGCTATGGGCATGGGGGATCCGGCAGGGGCCGGCGCAGCAGCGGGTCTGCCGAGTTCGGTGAACTTTTTCGTCTCGTACACCGGGGTGGATGAGCCGTGGGCGGTGTGGGTGGCCTGGCAGTTGGAAGCCGCCGGCTACACCACCCGGATCCAGGCGTGGGACTTCGGGGCGGGGGCGCATTTCGTCACCGAGATGCACCGGGCCGCGCAGCACGCGGCGCGGACCGTCGCGGTGCTCTCGGCGGCGTATCTGTCCTCGGCGTATGCGGAGGCGGAGTGGCAGGCCGCCTGGCAGCAGGATCCGTCCGGTGAGGATCGCCGGTTGCTGGTGTTCCGGATCGAGGACTGCCCCCGGCCGGGCCTGCTCGCCCAGCTCGTCAGCGTCGATCTGTTCGACCTCGACCCGGATACCGCGGCCACCCGGCTGGTCGCCGCGGCCCGCGGGGAGCGGGGAAAGCCGACAGTTGAACCGTCGTTTCCCGGCGGGGGCCGGCCCGCCGGGCAGGGGTGGGCCCGGAGCCGGTGTTCCCGGGCCGGCTGCGGGTCGCCGACGCCGATCCGTACCGCCTCGGGGTACACCGGGCGATCCAACTGCCCGACCTTGAGGACACCACCCCGCCGGTCTACGTGGAACGTGACATCGACCAGGCGCGCAACGGGGTCCGGGACCGGCTACGGGCTGCGGCCGGGTGGGGTGGGTTCGTGCTGCTGGTCGGGGGATCCTCGGTCGGCAAGACCCGCTGCGCGGTGGAAGNGGTCAAAGCCGAACTGGGCGACTGGCGGCTGATCCACCCCGCCAGCGCCGCGCAGATCACCGCCCTCACCGGCACACCCCCCGCCCGGACCGTGCTCTGGCTCGACGAACTCCAGAACTATCTGGGCGGTGAACACGGCCTGACCGCCGGTGTTCTGCGCGCCCTGCTCGACGCCGTCGGCCCGGTGGTGGTCGTGGGCACGCTCTGGCCGGAGTACTACCGCCGCTTCACCGCGCTGCCGAAACCCGGCGAACCCGACCCCTACCGCTGGGAACGCGACGTCCTGCGCCTGGCGGCCGTCGTCGACGTCGACGACCGGTTCAGCCCAGCCGAACAGGCCCGCGCCCGCCACGCCGCCATACAGGACCGGCGGATCCAGGCCGGGCTCGATAACAGCGGCTACGGGCTCACCCAGACGTTGGCCGCCGCCCCCGAACTCCTGCGCCGCTGGACCAGCGCTCACACCGACCATCCCTACGCCTGGGCGGGGTCCTCACCGCCGCGCTCGACGCCGCCCGCCTCGGCGCCCGCGCACCCCTGACCGCCGGCCTGCTCCGCGACGCCGCCCCCGACTACTGCACTCCCCACCAGCAAGCCACCGCCCCCGCCAACTGGTTCGAACACGCCCTCGCCTACGCCACCGAGGAACTTCACGGCGCCACCGCCGCCCTCGCTTCCACCAGCAACGGCATGGGCATGGGCCGGATCGCCGGCTACACCGTCGCCGACTACCTCCTCCAACACGCCACCCACACCCGCCGCGGCGAACGGCCCCCCGCCAGCCTGTGGACCGCGCTACGCGACCACCCCACCCNCCCCGACGACCTGGCCCGCCTCGCCAACACCGCCCTGAACTACCAGGTCTACACACTCGCCGTCCCCCTCCTACGCCAGCAAGCCGACGCCGGCGACAGGGTCACCGCGAGCCGGCTGGCCGACCTGCTTTTCGAGGCGGGGGACCGTGACGGCCTGCGCCAGCGCGCGGACGCCGGTGACGGGGACGCCGCGAGACGGCTGGCCGACCTGCTCGCCGAGGCAGGGGACCGGCCGGGCGCGATCGACGTCCTACGCCAGCGCGCCGACGCCGGCGACGAGTACGCCACGCGCCAGCTGGCCGACCTGCTCGCCGAGACAGGGGACAAGCGGTTGCGGCGCTACGGGTCCGACGTGGACGGGCGGATCGCCGACGGGCCCACCTGGTAGGCGGGAACGCCCCCGGTGTGGCGCCGGGCCCTGGTCTGGCGCCCGGTAATCCCGACCTCAGGGAGAACTCCTGGCCGGTCCCGGCGGGCGCGGCCGTGATTGCCGCGTGCTACCTAGCGTCGCTGATCCTCGCCTGGGCGCTCCACACGACGGTCGAGATACCCGTCGCCCGCCGGTCCGTCCCCGAACGTGCCAGCCCATCTGCCCGTGACCGCGTCCCCCATCGCGGCGACGGCCATTCCGCCGCCCCCGGAGACCGGGGCACGCCCCGGCTTCCCTCGGCGTCAGCCAAATGCTTTGTTCGATCAAAACATCTTCGGCGCGGGTCGTGCCGGGGGCGGGGAGCCGCGTGGGGAACCGCTCAGCCGGCCGGGTCGGCCTGGGAGCCACCGCCCGGGCCCGGGCGGGCCCCGAGCTTCTCCCGCATCCCGGTGAGCATGTGCTCATGGATGAGCAGCAGGACGTCGGCGGCCTGGTCGAGCTTGTCGCCGGGGACGTCGGCGAACACGTCCCGTAGGAGCTCGAGCCGTGCGGCGCGTACCTTCTCGACCGCCGTGCGGCCCGCGGGGGTGATGGCGATCAGCGTCGTGCGGCGGTCTCCCTCGACGGAGATCGCCTCGACGAGACGGTTCTCCCGGAGCTGGCGTAGCTGGAGCGAGGTGGTGGAGATGTCGATCTGCATGCACTCGGCGATGTCGGAGATCCGCAGCGGCTCCGCCAGGTCGAAGAACTCCAGCAGCCGCAGCTCGCTCGGCGGCAGGCGGCAGTCCGAGCGCCGGGCGATCTCCGCCCGGATACGCCGGCTTTCGCTCCACCGCACCAGCGCGGCGGCACCGGCCCCCAGCCTCTCCAGCGGTGCCTGACCGGACGCGCGGGACGAAGGCATCACGGCGGAACTCACCGGGTCAGCCTAACCCGCCGGCCGCCGGAGACGTGAAGAACAGGACCGCGCCCCCGATGGCCGGGCTCCTCCCCAGACCTGTCCTCCGCCGTTGCGGTGACCTGGGTGTTCATACCCCACTAGTTTGGTGTATAAAACCATCCACCTCATCAACTCACTCCAGAGAGGGTCGCTCCGTGCGCTTCGCCGCTTCTCGGACCCTGCTCGGCCTCGTGCTGCCCGCATTGCTGATCACGGTGGCGGGCTGCTCGAGCGCGACACCGGGACCAGCCGGATCACCGAGCCCGTCCGGCTCCCGGAGCAGAGGGTGAAAACTGCTGCCGGTCTAGCGCCGGATAGCGCCGGATAGCGCCGGATAGAGCTGTATGGTGGCGGTGTGAACCTCAAGGAGTGGGCCGCCGCGAACGAGGTCGGGTATTCCACCGCCCGCCAGTGGTTCCTGGACGGCAAGCTCCCGGTCTCCGCGCGGAAGGTCGGTGGGCTGATCCTCATCGACCCGCCCGCGCAGCAGGTCCCGGTAGAGGCGGTGGCCGTATACGCCCGCGTCTCGTCGGCCGATCAGAAGCCGGACCTTGACCGGCAGGTCGCCAGGATCGTCACCTGGGCAGCCAGCCGGAACCTGGCTGTCGGCAGGGTCGTGACCGAAGTCGGGTCGGCGCTCAACGGTCATCGGCGGAAGTTCCTCGGCCTGCTACGTGACCCGGCCGTGACGACGATCGTCGTCGAGCATCGGGACCGGTTCGNCCGGTTCGGTGCCGAGTACGTCGAGGCCGCGCTGTCCGCGCAGGGGCGGCGCCTGCTGGTGGTCGACCCGGCTGAGGTCGACGATGACCTGGTCGGTGACATCACCGAGATCCTGACCTCGATGTGCGCCCGGCTGTACGGCCGCCGGGCCGCGGCGAACCGGGCCGCCCGCGCAGTCGCCGCGGCCACTGAGGCCGGCGAGTGAAGGCTCTTCAGGCGTACCGGTTCGCGCTCGACCCGAACCAGGTCCAGCTCGCCGGCCTGCGCCGNCACGCCGGGGCGGCCCGGTTCGCCTACAACTGGGGTCTGGCCCGGGTGAAGGCCGCGCTCGGCCAGCGGGACGCCGAGAAGTCCTATGGCCTGACAGGCGACCTGCTCACGGAGATACAGGAGCAGGAGGGCCTCGCGATGCTGTTCATCTCCCACGACCTCGCGGTGGTGAGCCAGGTCAGCGACCGGGTCGCGGTGATGCGGGCCGGCCGGCTCGTCGAGACCGGCGAGGTCCGCCAGGTCTTCGCCCGGCCGGCCCACGCCTACACGCGGACCCTGCTCGCCGCACTTCCCGCGACCCGGGCACCGGACGGCCCGGCGCCGAGGATCAGCACCCGCTCGGACCTGACGACCTCCTGACGGGTCCGACGAAGGTCGTCCAGGGCCTTGCTGACGGTGGTCGCGACCGGCCTTCGCCGGGCACGGGTAGTCGGAGCCGGTGGCCAGCACCAGATAGTCCGCCTCGACGCGCTGGCCCGAGGCGAGCGTGACGCCGCTGGGGTCAGGATCGGCGGCGGGGGGTGTCCCAGGCGCCGACGGCGATGCGGGCGGCCAGCCCGAACAGCCAGAACAGCGCTAGGCCGAACAGGGAGGACACCATGATCGCGGCAAACAGCGGTGCGGACTGGAGGCGCTGGGTGTAGTCGTCGATGAGGCTGCCGATGCCCGGCTGCCCCTGCCGGAAGAAGAAGTCACCGACGATCGCGCCGATGACCGACAGCCCGGCGGAGATACGCAGCCCCGTGAACACCGCGGGCAGGGCGCTGGGAAACTCGAGATGGACGAGNCTTGCCCACCGGCCAGCCTGGCGCAGCGTGAACAGGTCATGCTGCTGGGCGTCGGTCGACTGGAGNCCGAACAGGGTGTTGGTGATGATGGGGAACAAGGCGACCAGGACGCACACGACGGTACGGGACCAGAATCCGTACCCCAGCCAGAACCCGATCAGCGGCACGATCGCGAGGATCGGGATCGTCTGGAGCGCCACCGCCCACGGGTAGAACGACCGCTCGACCCAGCCCGCCTGGCTCATCAGCACGGCAAAGATCATCCCAAGGGCGGCGGCGATGGCGAGCCCCACCAGCGCGACCTTCGCCGTCGCGCCCAGTCCCCGCAGAGTCTCGTGGAAGGTGGTCCAGTCCCCGAAGCCGTCGGTGACGACCTCGTGCGGCGGCGGCAGCAGGAAGCGGCGGCGGGGGGCCAGCGCGAGATAGGTCACCGCGTACCAGACGCCGACGACGGCGGCCAGCACGGCCAGCGGCGGCCCGGCCCCGCGGGCCGTGCGGCGCAGGCGGCCATGCTGGCGGGGGCTCTCGGCCGCCGGGGCCGCGAGCGGTGCCCGGGCCGTCGCCGTCATGTGAACGACTCCTGCAGCGCCGCCGAGACGGTCCGGGCGACGTCGCCGAAGGCGGCGTCGAAGCGCAGGTCGGCGGGCCGCGGGTAGGCGAACGGGACGTCGACCTGCGCGAGGACGCGCCCCGGTCGGGCTGACAGGACGACGACCCGGCTGGCGAGCCAGACCGCCTCCACGACCGAGTGGGTGACGAACACGCCCGCGAACCGCTCGCGGGCGTGGAGCCGCTGCACCTCCTCGCCGAGCCGCTGCCGCGTGATCTCGTCGACCGCGCCGAACGGCTCGTCGAAAAGGAACAGCGACGGCCGCACCGTGAGCGCCCGGGCGAGCGAGACCCGCATCCGCATGCCGCCGGACAGCGCCGTGGGCCGGTGGCGCTCGAACCCCTCGAGCTCGGTGAGGGAGATGGCCGCGGCCACGAGTTCGCGCCGCCGCTTCTTCGGCACGCGGTCGAGTTGGGCGAACAGGCCGACATTGCCCTCGACGGTGCGCCACGGCAGTAGCGTGGGATCTTGAAAAACGTAGCCGGGGGCCTTGGGCCCGACGGCAACCGTCCCGCTGGAGGGCTCGGTCAACCCCGACGCGATCCGCAATAGTGTGGACTTCCCCGAGCCCGAAGGCCCGACCACCGTCACGAACTCGCCGTCGGCGACCGTAAGTGACACTCCCCGCAACGCGTCGGTGCCGTCGGAGAAGGTCTTTCCCACGTCGTCGAACGCCAATGCGATCCCCGGCGCAAGGGGCACCGTCTCTCCCTTCCTGCCACGGAGCCGGGCCGTCGGCGACATGCCGGCGTCCTTAATCTGAGCGAATCGTAGCCCCGGGCACGAGGCGTTACCGGACGCACCCTGATGCCGTCCCCGGTGTCATGGCCGGGAAACAGTCCCGGAGCGAGGNCCGCCAGCTCGGTTGTCCCGGCGCTGTGGGTGAACCCGGCTACATGACTTCCATCATCATCCGGTACGCTGAAGGGAACGTGGCCGCATGAGGGCGGCCGGATGAGGGCGGGGGAATGACGCTGCAACGGGCGGGCGGGCCGATAGTGCGCCGCGTTGTACTGGGCACACAGCTACGGAGAATCCGGGAAGCGAAAGGCATTAGCCGGGTGGATGCTGGCTACAGCATCCGGGCCTCCGAGTCGAAGATCAGTCGGTTGGAGTTGGGTCGGGTCAGTTTCAAGGAACGCGATGTGGCCGACTTGCTGACACTGTATGGCGTCACGGACGAGAGGGACCGCTCGCCGTTGCTCGAACTCGCCCGTCAGGCCAACGAGCCCGGTTGGTGGCAGGGTTTCACCGACGTGATGCCGGGATGGTTTCAGCCCTACCTGGGCCTGGAGGAAGCGGCGATCCTGATCCGGACCTACGAGCTTCAATTCATCCCCGGCCTCCTCCAGACCAAGGATTACGCCCGCGCCNTCATGGCCGGAGCCCGCCAGGTGGACGGCGCCGACGCCGTCGAACGTCGGGTCCAGGCGCGGATAAGTCGGCAGGCCATTCTCGACCGGCCAGATCCGCCCCGGGCATGGGCGATCATTGACGAGGCGGCACTGTGGCGCTCGGTCGCCGGGCCGGCCGTCATGCAAGGCCAGCTCGAACACCTGATCGCCCTGAACGCGAACCCGAACATCACCATCCAGGTGATTCCATTCAATGTCGGCCCCCACCCCGCCGAGGGGGGCGCGTTCAGCATTCTGCGGTTCGGTGAGCCNGATATCGCCGATGTCGTCTACCTGGAGCATCTCACGGGCTCCGTCTATCTCGACAAGCCGGACGACGTCACCCGCTACACGCTCGCCATGGACAATCTGGCACTCAAGAGCACGACGCCCGACGACACGGTAAAGGTCATCAAAAAAATCGCCTCGTATCACGCTGCGTGACGTCCGCCTCCGCCCGGTTGGCGGACGTCAGGGCTTCCGGCCGATGCCACACAGGTCGTCGATCGCCAGGGGCGGTTCGGCCGAGGGGTCTGGCCGCCACAACGGCGTCGAGACCAGACCCGGCTCGACGAGTTCGAAACCGTCGAGAAAANGGGCCACCTGCTCGGGGGTGCGCATGTGGTACGGAAAGCTCTCGTGCTCGTGGAGATGGTGGATGGCGTCGGCACGGTCCTCGCCCATGATGGCGTAGGTGCCGTCCTTGAACACAAGATAGCTGCCGGAGGGCAGGGATTCGCGCAGTTCGCGCACGATCGCGTATGCCTCGTCGAGGTCGGCCACGTTTCCCATGATCCCGAGCATGATCAAGCCGATCGGCCGGGTGAAGTCCAGGGTCTCGCGGGCGGNCTGGAGGATCTTCTTCGGCTCGCGGACGTCGGCGTCGACGTAGTTGGTAGCCCCCTCGGGCGTGCCGACCAGCAGGGCCCGCGCGTGCGCCAGGACCAGCGGATCGTGGTCGACGTAGACGATCCGCGAGTCGGGGGCGATCCGCTGCGCTACCTCATGGGTGTTGTCGGCCGTCGGCAGGCCGGTACCGATGTCGAGGAACTGCCGGATACCCACCTCACCGGCCAGGTAGGTGACCGCGCGGCCCAGAAAGGCCCGAGCTTGCCGGGCGAGCTGCACAATCTCGGGGAGCAACTCGTAGAGCCGGTCGCCGAACTCGCGGTCCACCGGATAGTGGTCCTTCCCGCCCAGCCAGTAGTTCCACACCCGCGCCGAGTGCGGCACGGTGATGTCGACAACGGGTGCCGAAGCGTCGCTCATGAGTAACGTTCCCTTCGCCGCGTGGTCACAAGAACCCGATGCTCATCATAGGGACCGTCCGGGGCGGCCCCGCCCCGGACGTCACTCTTCTTCCGTTGCCGCCGGCGTCCCTTACTTCAACGTCACTGCCTTGTCGAGGAACTCGTTGGTCACCAGGTCCGAAGGAACCAGCCCCGCCTTCGGCGTACTGCCCTTCGCAGTGAAGACCGGGACCAGCCGGCCGATCAGCGTCCCTACCCGGGCCGTGTCGAAGCTGCCCAGCACTCCGTCACTACCATCGGCGATCAACCCGAGTTGCTTCTGCGTGGCGTTGCCGTACGCGAGCAGCCCCGACGAAAGGGTGAACCCGCCCGTGTGCAGCGTACTGACGACCTTCAGCAGGAGCTGGTTCACCGGCGCCGGATTAGCGACGTAGTCCCGCTGCGCCCGCTGCAACAGCGGCACCAGCTTGGCCAGGCAGGCGCNCTGGGTCGACACCTTGTCCGGCCGAACGGCCAACGCGGAGATGTACGCAGGGTATTCGTCCTGCAGAAGTAGGTGCTTCACCGGCTTGCCCCACGCCTTGACGTCGTGCTGGAGCAGGTAGGGCTCGTTGGTGACGAAAGCCTGCTGCACGATCTTGCCATCGGCGGCGACGAACCGGTCCGGGGACCCCTGATAGGAGGTGTCGACCTGGGACTTGGCCAGNGACCCCTCCCGGACGAAGACGTCGGGAAAGGACGTCCCGCTCGCGCTGGCCAGCACCGTCGCGCCCGACTGGCGGATCTCGGCGACGTTGGTGAAGTTCCACGCCGGGTCGCCCCAGATCAGCGCCAGCGGAGACTTCTCGTAGGGCGCGAAGACGGCGACCGGCGGCTGCCTCCCGGAGGCCTGCACAGCCTCGTCCGTTCCCACATAGCCGGCCAGGATGCTGTCGTCCTGAGCCAGCAGCGAGGTCACCGGCTGGAAACCCGTCGCCGGCCCGCCGGCGCGCACCTGGAGCCTCACGCCGGTAGCACCCAGCGGTCCCTCAACCCGGTTCTTGCTCACGTCGATCGTCGGGTTGGGGCCTAGAAGCTGGTACAGGTACCCGTCGGGAAGGCCAGGCCACCAGTTCGCCTGGATGACAACCGTGGAGGGGCAGATCCCCTTCAGCGGCGTCGCGTAACGCGACTCGGTGGCGGACCCCGTGGCCGACGGGCTCACCCCACCGGACCCACTCGACGAGCCGGAACACGCGGTCAGGCCGAACGCCAGCACCGCGGCGCACCCCGCCACCCAACGGCGGCGAAACATCGAAACTCGCACCAGCCCAGATCTCCTCAGCACGGTGAAATAGGTGAGCACCCGGGGGTGGGAACACCAGGCTTGCGATGCTCCTGACATCACGGCGGGCCGTCTTCGCCCACCGTGAGGATTCCACACCGCCGAGGGCAGGATGGTACGAGGTGGCAATTCCCCGTACAGCTTCAGCCCCCGGTGGAATCGGGAGTGCGACGCGCAGTAGCTGTAGCCGGCCAGCTCCACGTGCTGCACGTGCTGCACCGTCGGCCGCGACATTCCGCACGGCACGGTGGTCGCATCGCTGATCCAGTGGTTGTCGAACCAGAATTCACTGTCCGCCGCCACAAGCCCGATCATGCCCTTGACCAGTGGTAACACTGGTCGTAGCAGCTTGTTGTAGCCAGCCTGGCCCGGCAGGTAGGGGAACGCCCCGAAGAGGCCGGGTGCCCGATGTCCGCCCCGATGTCTGCCGGTGTGCGCGACAAGGCGACGGCTTCCGCCGACTACAGCCGGTCACAGATCGCGACCTGGGCGCTGCCATATGCTGGTCCTGGTTCGCAGCCAGCCGGAAACACCCGCGAGGAGGCCGCGTCCATGAGCACTCCGGAAACCGGCCCTCCGCCGTACCCGCCGCTGCGCTCTCCGGTCACCGCCGAGGAGCTCCTGGCCGCGCGAGGTACATCACCCATCCGGTCTCTCGACGACCTGGCGGCCGACACCTTCGACTCCGACGAGGAGCTCGACGAGTTCCTCGCGTTCGCCTACGCCGAGCGTCGNCGCGACGTCGCCTGAGTCGCCGCCGTGCAGCTCGTCGTCCTGGACACCGACGTCGCTTCCTTGAGCCACAAGCGCAGACTCAGCGGGCTCATGGCGACCCGTCTGATCGGCCGCCGGCCGCTGATCACGTTCGTGACCTTCGGCGAGCTCACCACGTGGACCGACCTGCGAGACTGGGGCAGTCGCCGACGCCAGAAACTCGCCAAGCGTTTGACCTGAATAAATAGTTTTAATCTATTGGCCTGGTGACCGTTGGGTCGATGAAGGGTCAGAGAGGCGGACTGATCTAATGGAAAGGTTCGCGCGGAACATTGGTTCATGAGGGGTGGCTACCCGGGGTAGCCACCCCTCATGGTTTGCACACATCTGCAGCTTGTGTCGTCTTAGCTAGCGCCAGCCGTAGCGCTGCCGCAGCCGGTCCGTGACCCGCTCGAACGGCTCGCGCGGCAGGGCCGTCGACTCTCGGCGCATCCCGCCCTCGTGCACCCGGATCACCCGGTCCAGGTTGACCCAGGACGGTCGGTGCTCGCTGTCCCACCCGCCCGCGCCGACGGACACGAAGTCGCCCTCGCCGTCATGATCCTTGCTGGTGAGCTGCACGGCCAGGTAGGTGCCCGCGGATTCGACGGNCACCACGAGGACCGGCCGATCCTTGCCCCGTCCGTCGTTCTCCTCGAACGGCACCCACGTCCAGACGATCTCGCCGGGATCCGGGGCCCCGTNCGACTGCGGCGCGTAGCTCATCCGCACCGGCCCGATGCGATCCGGATCGACCTCCCTGGTGGCGTCCGGCCCGGACTCGCCCGGCGAGACCTCCGCCTGCGCGCGGGACGACCCCGCCCGCTCCCGGGCCGGGTGACTGCGCGCGGCTGCCACCGAGGATGGCGAGGAGGATGGCGAGGAGGAACGGGCCGTCGGCGTTGATGTCGACCGCCGCCGACCTTCCCGTCCCGCCTCCCGTGANGGCGCCTCCCCCCGGCGGTGACTGCTCGTCACCAGGTCGGACACGATCTTGATCAGATCCCCCAGCAATCCCATGCCGCCACAATACTGATCTTTAATGTGTGGTTTCGCTGGATCATGATGTTGCTGGGTCATGCTGGTTCTGGCCGGGATCATGACGTGTCCCAGGTCGGGCCGGTGCCGGCGAGGCAGCCCTCGAGGAGATCGGGGCGGTGCGGCTCAAACCTGACGATCCACAAGCAGCTCCGGTCGACGATCAGGCCGTCCGCCACAAGCGGCGACGGCGTCGAGCCCCGCTATCTTTGGACGAATCCGTATATCTGACGGATCGTGATGCCTGCTACCCGGCGTCACCACCGCACGTGAGCCAAAGCCGTTAACTTGACACTCCCGGCTCCCGAGCCGCCGGGACTGGAGGGTCCTGCTGCATCGGGTCGGCGACGCCCTGTGCTCCCAGCAGACACCTCCGGAGCCGTCACCTGTATACGGCGGGACCCCCAACGCCAGGCCGTCGGCGCACCGGTGGCCGCGTCGGACAGGGAGGCGACGCGATGAAGTGAACATGTTGCGGTTCTCGCCGGGGTGGACTCCCGGCGCTGCTTCTGTCTGCCGGAAACGGCGTCATCTCTCCTCGGGCGGGCGGAGGGTGCCGAGGTATTGGCCGAGCGGCGTCGATTCTCTTGGGTGGACGAGTGGGAGGGCGGGTCTGGGTGCGGAGAGCGGGGGACGACGCTCGGGCAGCATGGCGGTGAGCAGCGGGCGTGCGAGCATGCGGGGGGCGAGGTGNCCGCCGAGGTGGTCGTTCACGGCCCGCAGAGCGGCGACGATGTCCGACTGGTCGGGATGGGTGGCCCGGTGGCGTTCGGTGGCGTCCCAGAGCGGATGGGGGCCGGCGGCGCGCCGGGTGACCGGGTTCCCGATTTCGAAGCTTTCCTGGGGTTGCCCGTCGACCCAGTGCTTCAGGGTGTGCATGGCGTTGGCGGAGTCGTTGAGGGCCAGTGTCTGCGTGCCGCGGGACAGCGCGGCGAGGGTCTCGGGCATGACGCCTTCGACACTCATGGTCTCGAAGCCGAACGTCCAGTCCCCGAGGGTTCCACTGGTGAGGATCGTCCGGTCTGGGCCGGGCTGGACGACGGCGTCGGTCTCGCCGAAGGCAAGGAGGCGGGCTGTCGTCGGATCGGCCTCGTAACGCTCCAGCAGGTTCCGGGGGGTCACCCCGTGGGTGACGGTGAGGCAGAACGGCCCGTAGCGGACGATTGCCGTCCAGTCCTGCTCCGGGGAAGGCTGGGTCATTTCGTGCTCCGGGTCTGGTGCGGCTGCCCCCAGGAATATAGCCGCGTGGGGGCAGCCCGGCGCGCTCGCCTGCGGTGACACCGACAACTCCGGGAAACGAAGCCCGCTGGCCGTCGACGCCCGGACGCTGATCCACGGGTTCCGCCGCCACGAAAACATGATCTTCCGGTTCGCCACCGACCTGCCCGTACGCGGTCGATGTTGCGCCGATCGCGCGAATAGAAACGGCCGACCAGCAGCAATCGCGGATGGAATGNCGGCGCGAGGGACATCGCTCGGATAGCTGATCAGGTGTCGAAGCTGCGCCGACATCATTCCGATGGTCGTGGTCGTGGTCGTGCGGCGGACCCATCCTGCGCGGAGAATGCGTCGAGGCTGGGCAGGGCGGCTCCGTGCCCGTCGAACATCGCCAGGTTGGCGGTCGGAATTCGTTCGCCGGCCTTCGGGTCGACGGTAAGCCAGCCGGGCTCCCAGACAAAGAATCCCAGCCCGCGATGGTCTGGCACTTCCTGGAGTAGCCGCCGGAGTTGCCTGAAGTAGTTCTCCTGGCCTTCCGCCGTAGCGGGAAGAGTTTTTCGGTCCGGTAGCTGATCGGCCGTTCTGACCCAGTCGCCGGGTTTCGTTCCGGCCAGGGTCCATGGGTAGGCGGTCTCCACGATGAGAATCTTCTTGTGGTAGCGCGCGGCCAGGTTCGCGAGGTTCGCACGCAGATCCGCCAGCGAGCCGTTCCAGTACGGATAATAGGTGAGGCCGATCACATCGAAAGCTGTGACCCCGGCGTGCATGAGTTTGTCGAAGAAGTACTGTGAACGGCTGGCGTCGCCGCCGCTGTCAATGTGGAGGACGACGGACAGGTGACGGTGNGGCTCACCTTCGCGGGCACCGGTGATCGCACTGTTGACCAGCGTGGCGAAAGGTGACCAGTCCTGCGCCGCGCCGTGTTGGACTGCGCCGAGTGGCCAGAGCATGCCGTTGGTGATCTCGTTCCCGATCTGGATCATATCGACCGGTGTGCCGTGTTCGGCGAATGTCGCGACCAGGTCACGTGTATAGGTTCTGACCGTGCCGAGCATGGCGGCGAGGTCNGCTCCGTGCCAGGNGGCCGGTGTTTGCTGGCTGTATGGGTCGGCCCAGAAGTCCGAGTAGTGGGGCACGAGCAGGATCTTCAGGCCAGCGTCCTTCGCTCTCCGCGCCAGCTCGAGTGCCGACCGCTCGTCGCTGTATCCCGGGGGTGGATTGACCCATACCCGTAACCGGACGTAGTTCGCGCCGTGGGCCGCGAGTATCCGCTCGATCGGCAGACGTTCACCTCCGTCGGAGAAGGCCGTGCCGGCGGCCTCCTCCTGCAGCGTGAAAGAGATGTCCGCGCCTCGGACGCCGGGGACTCCGGCGGACGGCGCGGGCCGCCACGGCGCGACCATGACGACGNCGATCAGCAGCCCGACCACGATCGCCGCGCTGGCCAGGTGGATCATCCGTACGCCTCTGACCTGCACCAGCGTCCACTCCCCCCAGCCGAGCGCTCGATCGCGTCGGGTGGACCGCAGACCCACCCCGGGCCCGCCCGGAGGGTGTCCGTCGTGTCTTTCCAGGACGAGAAGCCTGCGTTCGTGTGTGTGATGCCCGCAACCGCAACGGACGTAGGCCTGCTTCGGCGGCGGAAGTCATGCTGATTACGGAGGAATAGTATCGAATCGGTACATCTCCGATGAAAAGTCACCCTCCGTGCACCCCTTATCGCCGATAGTGCAAATTTTGCTAATTGACAGATGATGCCTTAGCGTAACGAACAGTCCGAGGGTCCTCGATCAATATGTCGCGATCCTCGTGGGGCGCAGGGACTGGGGGGCAACGTGCGACAGGGTCTTCGGCCTGCCGACCACACGGGCGCGCGGAAGCGTCGCGTGACGTGACCCTTGCCTTCGTTGAGTAGCTCGGCCAATCGCGCGACAGCGTAGCCGACCACGGGGCGAACCCCGTTTGGATGCTGATCTGCCGGCCGGGAACTGGTCGTCCTTTCTCGGGCCGATCACGCGCGCTCCGTTATTGGTCTTTTTGCCGTGCGCCGACCGTGCGCGGATTGGGGGAACGGTGCGGAGTCCGCTACGCGGGGAGAACGCGACCGCATTTTTGGCCGACGGCGTGGGACAGCTCACCATGCCCCTGGAATACCGTCCTTCCGCGCCGCGTCGGGCGGAGGTGGCCCCGGGGCAGTCCGAGATCCGCGTCCAGTCCACCTCCCCGATGAGTCGCCGGCAGCGACGGCAGTACTGGCTGATCGTGGCCGGGTGGATCCTCGCTGTGCTCTTCTTCTGGGTATGGTGGCTGCGCGGGGATCACGTCGGCTCGCTTCCGCTGTTCATACTCATGTCATTTTCTTTTTTCTACGTGGGCGTGCTCCTGTCGTCGATGTACATGCTTTTCGTGGGACACATGCGGCGACCGACCCCGATTCCAGTGGCCCACGCCGAGCGCGCCGCGCCGATCGGACGGGTAGCCGTTCTGAGTCTCACCGTGCCCGGCTCGGAGTCGCTGGACATCGTGCGTCGCCAACTCGTCGCCATGAGTCGAATCAGCTATCCTCACGACAGCTGGATACTCGTCGACAAAATTTCCTCTCCAGAAATAGAGGCGTTGGCCCGATCCATGGGGGTCAAGTATTTCTCGCGCCACGACGAGGCCCGTTGGGGAAAGGTGGGCGTGGCCGGCTGGAACCGGCGGTTCCCACCCTTCAAGCGGAAGACGAAGGCCGGCAACGTCAACAGCTGGCTCGACGCCTATGGGCACAATTACAGCCATTTCACGCAGCTTGACATCGACCACATCCCGAATCCGGACTACCTGGACAGGGTCCTCGGTTATTTCGCCGACTCGAAGGTGAAATGGGTACAGGCGCCCAGCGTCTACGGTAACTTCACCCACTGGACCGCGCGGGGCGCCGCCGAACAGGAACTCGGTCTCCAGGGACCGCTCCAGATGGGTTTCTACGGATTCTCCCGAACACCGTTCATCATCGGTAGCCACTGCACGTACGACACCGCCGCGATCCGCGAGATAGGCGGGTTTCAGCCGACTCGAGCCGAGGACCACCTCGACACCGTCTGCCTCGCCGCCCGCGGATATCAGGGGGTCTTCGTCCCCGACATCCTCGCGGTCGGCGACGGGCCGGAAACATTTGAGACCTACCTGTCGCAGCAGTTCGCCTGGGCCTACTCGATGATCGAGGTACTGCTTCGCCACACGCCCCGACTGCTCCGGCAGTACAAGCCACGTCAGGCGATGCAGTTCCTTTTCGCGCAGACCTGGTACACCTTCTGGTCACTGTCGATGCTCATCCTGTTCACATTGCCGCTGATCTCCCTCTGCCTGAATCAGCGCATCGCGAAGGTGCACTACCTCGACTTCGTCGGCCACAGCTTCCCGATGACCGCCATGGCCGCAGCTATCTGGCTGTGGAGCCGGCCCTGGCACCTGCCAGCCGGTGTGCGGCTCACCTGGCGGGGAATGGTGCTACACGCCGCCCGCTGGATCATCGTTCTTTCCGCGCTCGTCCAGGTCGTGCTACGAGTCAAGAAGCCTTATATGATCACCAAGAAGGGGGTGGACGGCGACGGCAACGCGATCTCGCTGCGGATGGTCGCGCCGTACATCGCCATGGTGATCCTGCCTCTCGCCGCATGCTGGTGCTACCTTGCCGCGTACGGGCCCGGCTCCAACGAGGGCTACCTTCTCTTCGCGCTGCAGGACGCGCTGGTATTCCTGCTGGTGCTGATCTTCGTTATCCTGCAGGAGGTCAGGGCCACCCCGGGCGGTAGCTCGCAGCTCACCGTTCGACTGCGGCGGCAGGCCGCACCGCTGCTGACCACAGCCGTTCTCGCAGTGGCGACCGCGATCACCGCCGCCGCCTGCAGCATGCCGATCTGGGGTGCGCTCTCCTCGACCTAGATCCTCCCGCGAAGTCCGCCAGAACCGGGCCATGTTCCTGGGCTTCTGCCGCTGCCTGCGAGTTGTCCTGAAAGGTTTCTGCGGGCGCCGGCTTGACCTTGACCCTGCGTCGGGGTTCCAGCATGGCGGCATGACCGCTACCAGCCCCGCGATCGAGGCTTCCGGACTCACCAAGTCCTACGGCGACCACACCGTGCTGGACGGCGTCGACCTGACCGTCCCGGAGGGCACCGTCTACGCCCTGCTCGGACCCAACGGCGCCGGCAAGACGACCATCGTCAACATCCTCTCCACCTTGCTGACCCCCGGTGACGGCGAGATCCGCGTCGCCGGCTTCGACGTCCGACGCGAGCCCGCCGGGGTGCGCGCCGCGATCGGTGTCACCGGGCAGTTCTCGGCGATCGACGAGCTGCTCACCGGAGCTGAGAACCTGCGGCTGATGGCCGACCTGGCGCACCTGGACCGGGCGACCGCGACCGCCGCCGTGACCGTGATGCTGGAGCGCTTCGACCTCGTCGACGCGGCCGACCGGCGGGCACAGACCTACTCGGGCGGCATGAAGCGGCGGCTGGATCTGGCGATGACGCTCATCGCCCGGCCCCGGCTGATCTTCCTCGATGAGCCGACGGCCGGTCTCGACCCGCGCAGCCGTCGCGCCCTGTGGGCGATCGTGCGCGAGCAGGTCGCCGACGGCGTGACGGTGCTGCTGACGACGCAGTACCTCGAGGAGGCCGACGAGCTGGCCGACCGGATCGGGGTCCTCGACGGTGGCCGCCTGGTCGCCGAGGGCACGGCGGCGGAACTGAAGCGGCGGGTGCCCGGCGGGCACGTGTCGGTGCAGTTCACCGACGCCGCGGGGCTGGCCGCGGCAGCGGCGGCGCACCCGGAGGCCACCACCGACGCCGAGGCACTCACCCTGCAGGTGCCGGGCGACGGCAGCATCGCCGGGCTGCGCCGCGTGCTCGACGGCCTCGACGACGATGGCGTCGCCGGCCTGACGGTCTCCTCCGCCGACCTCGACGACGTGTTCCTCGCGCTCACCGGCCGCGCATCCGAGGCGCCCGCATCCGAGGCGCCCGCATCCGAGCGGATCCCCGCATGAGCACCACCTACATCGTCCGTGACTCGGCGACGATGCTGCGGCGCAACCTGCGGCACATCCGCCGCTACCCTTCGTTGTCGATCATTCTGGTCGCACAGCCGATCCTGTTCCTGCTGCTGTTCGTGTACGTGTTCGGCGGGACCCTGGGCGCCGGCCTGCCGGGCCAGACGGGCCAGGNGGGTGGCGGAGACCGCAGGGGCTACCTCGTCTTCATCACGCCGGGCATCCTGTTCATGACCGTCGCCAGCGTCGCGCTCGGCACCGCGATCTCGACCGCGACCGACATGACCACCGGGATCATCGCCCGGTTCCGCACGATGAACATCGCCCGGGTGTCGGTGCTCACCGGCCACGTGCTGGGCGCTGTCATCAGGACCGGCTTCGCCGTGGTGATCGTGACGGCGTTCGCGTTCCTCCTCGGGTTCCGCTCCGCTGCCGGCCCGCTCGGCTGGCTCGGTGTGATCGGGCTGCTGATCCTCATCGCGTTCTCGCTCACCTGGCTGACCGTCGGCCTGGGCCTGGCGGCGGACAGCGTCGAGACGGCCAGTAACACCCCGCTGTTCCTGATGATCCTGCCGTTCGTCAGCAGCGCCTTCGTGCCGACCGACGCGATGCCGACCGGGCTGCGCCAGTTCGCGGAGTACCAGCCGTTCACCCCGATGATCAACACCCTCCGCGCGCTCGCCACGGGCGCCGCGACGGACTCCNACCGGTGGCTCGCGATCGGCTGGTGCGTCGCCATCGCGCTGCTCGGCTACCTCTGGTCGCGTCGGCTGTTCCTCCGCGTGCCCGGGAAATAGGACACTGGCGCGGTGCTCACGATCAGCCAACTGGCGTCGTACGCGGGCGTCACCGTGCGCGCGGTGCGNCACTACCACGCCAAGGGTCTCCTGCCGGAGCCGAAGCGCGACCACTCCGGCTACCGGCGCTACGACGCCCACGCCGTCGTCGAGCTCGTCAGGATCCGGACCCTCGCCGACGCCGGCGTGCCGCTCGCGCGCGTCCGCGAGCTGTTGGCCGCGGGCGAGGAGGAGTTCGCGGCCGCCGTCGCCGACATCGACCGGCGCCTGCGCGCGGAGATCAGGCAGCGGCAGCGGCACCGCGAGCGGATCGCGCAGCTGGCAGCCGGAGACAGCCTGGCCCTGCCGCCGGAGGCGGTGGCGTACCTCGACCGGCTGCGCGAGCTCGGACTGCCGGACCTGATGATCGAGGGCGAGCGGGACGCCTGGATCCTGGTGGCCGCCAAACTCCCGGAGCACATGCCGCTCTACATGAAAATGAAGCAGCAGCAGCTCGACGACCCGGCGACGGTCGACCTCTACTGGGATTTCGTCGCGATGATCGACTGGGAGGTGGACGACCCGCGGTTGACGGCGTTGGCCGACCGGCTCGTCGCCTCTCTCGAGGCCGCCGATGCCGAGGGATGGGATAGCCGCGACCAGGAGATGACCGATGAGCTCGCGGAGCTCCTCGACGCGGTCTTCCTCAACTCGGTGCCGATCGCCCGTCGGCTCCTGGCGCGGCTCGAGGAACGCGGCTGGCGCGGCTGGACCAAGTTCGAGCGGATCTCTCCGCGATAGCGCTGTCGGCGGCGTGAGCGGTGGTCGCCGCACGAGTGTTCGGACTCCCGGGCCGGCGGCGGGGCTGCCGCCGCCGGCCCGGGTGAAGCACCGGTCACTCGGTTCGCTCGGGTCAGTCGGTCGGTGACGGGCGTCCGGTCTGCTGGCTCGTGAGGAGCTGCGCACGGCGGTGGACGTCGCGGGGGGAGCAGCGGCGGTCGAGTCGAGTCCGCAGAAGCGACTGGGCGATGTCGGGCCGGTTGGCCTGGATGGCACAGTAGATCGTGGTGTCCTCG
Organism: Frankia sp. CpI1-P; assembly: GCF_001421075.1. Taxonomy (NCBI): domain Bacteria; kingdom Bacillati; phylum Actinomycetota; class Actinomycetes; order Frankiales; family Frankiaceae; genus Frankia; species Frankia sp. CpI1-P. The sequence continues at coordinate 25,358 of NZ_LJJX01000020.1, forward strand.
ACGATCTCGCGCTGGGCGGCGCTGCCCCCGAGCCGCTCGACGCCGGGCAACGCGATCAGCGCGTCGGTCGCCCGGTCGGGATCACCGTGCAGGAGATGCATCAGGGCGTCGGCCAGCGGCGCGACGGTGTCGGTGAACACCGCGTTGCTCCGGGCGGCCGCGGACCGGCGCAGTTGCGCGAGTCGGCGGCAGTCCCCCACGGCGGCGAGGGNGACCGCCGAGTGGAGCCCGACGAAGGGCGTCGGCGGATCGACGAGCAACGCGGCGGGAACGGTCTCCAACACCGGTCCGAGTTCCACCGACGTCCAGGCGCCGGCCGCGAAGCCGCGCCACAGCAGCGACGCCGAGTCGATCAGCGCCCGGACGCCGGAGACGGCCGGCGGCGCGAGCTGGGTCGAGAAACGCGCCCGGATCGCGCTGTCGTCACCGAGGGCGAGTTCGTGCAGGGCCGCGTGCCAGGAGAAGTGCGCCCGATGCGACGAATCCGACCCGCAGGTCGAGATCCAGGCGTCCAACCAGGCCAGCCCCGCCTCATGGTCGCCGGTCTCGTAGTGGACGTGGGTCTTCGCGTGGACGGCGTGGCCGGCGGTCGGTTCGACGGCCAGCGCCAGTGCGGCGAGTTCGGCCGCCTCGTCCCAGCGCTCCTGCTCCTGGCGGGTGAAGGCGAGCAGCCCCCGGTACCACCAGTCGTCGCGGTAGACGGCAGCCAGGCCTTCGACCAGGGCCCAGGCCTCGGCCGGGAGCTCCGTCGCGCCGCTGAACGCGATCGTCGGCACAGCGATGCTGACGGCCAGGGCATCTTCCGGGTAGGCGTGGATGTAGCTGAGCAGTGCCGCGGCCGAACCGGCTCCCCCCGGCTCGCGGATGCGGGCGGCGACGACCTCGATGAAGCGTCGCTCACGCTCGTCGGCCCGGCCGGCGTGGCGTTGCGCGTTCCGCAGAGCCGTTTCCACGTCGACGTCGGCGCCCCACTCGGCACCGAGCAGCGCCAGCACCGCCTGCCCGAGGGCGAACTGGGGGTCGGCCGCGACCGCTTCGGCCACCAGCGCTTCGGCTCCGGACTGTACCCGCAGGATCCGTCCGAGCCCGGCGACATAGCGACCGGCCGCCTCCGGGCTGGCGGTGAGGGGCAGGCCGTAGGGGTCGCGCACCCGCCGGACGCCCTGTGGCCCAGGCAGGGCGGCCACGACGGCGCGGGCGACCGAGGCCGCCTGGCCGCGGATCTCGGGGATCGCCGTGCTCTCCCACAGCTCGCCGCGCCGCAACGGTCCGATGGCCCAGATCGCCGGCCGGGGTCCGTCGGCCGCGACCAGCCGCCCGGACGCCTCGGTGGCGAAGCCCAGGTCCAGGCTGTCCGGGGTCGCCAGGCCGGTGGCAAGCAGGTTCATGACCAGGGGATCATGGCTGGTCCGCACGCCGGCGCCCGCACCGGTGCAGTTGACCACGGCCGCGGCGAGTACCCGCGAGCCGTCGCTGAGCGAGACCTCGACGCCGGCCGCGGTGTCGGAAGCGTCGACGACCTGCGCGGCGTGCACGACCAGCGATCCCTCGGCGCGGCGCTGCTCCAGCCAGGCGTGGATGGCGGGGTCGACGCGGTGGCGCACCTGGTCCCAGCGCCGCATCGTCGTGGCGACGAAGCTCGACCGGGCAGCCGCGTCCAGGCGCGACCACAGCTCGGCCGTCACCGGGCGCATCGCGTCCACGCCCCGCCGCCAGTCGCCACCGGCCGCGCGGATGTGATCGAAGACAAGCCGGCGGGCCTGGGCGAGGCTCACCGGTCCGGCGGGCAACTCCGGGGCGGCCAGCGGCGGCGCCGGGTCCAGCACGTGGGGGAGCGGAAGCAGCCCGTGACGCGAGGTCACATGCAGGCGCACGCCGGCCCGGCTCCAGCGCTGGGCCATGTCGGCCATCGTCAGGCCCGAGCCGACGAGCAGCACGTCGCTGCCAGCCGGGACGTGGGGCTGGGAATCCGCCCGCCATGGATCACCGACGAACCGCGGCGACCGGGCCAGCGCCGGCGGGGCCCACGACGTCGTCGCGGCGCCGTGCCCGAGCGCGAGGACGACACCGTCGACCGGATGGCTGGTCCCGTCGTCGAGCGTGAGGCGCAGCCGGCGGCCATGCCGGCGGAGGTCCGTCGCGCGAGCGCGCACCCGCTCGCAGTGCACCCCGCTCGCGGCGCGCAGCGTCTCCTCCAGCGTGTGGCGGAGGTAGTCGGCGTAGAACTGGCGGGGTGCGTAACCCCTGGCTGGAAAGTCGACCGCGACGTGCCGACGAAGCCAGCGCAGGAAGTGCTGCGGATCATCGTCGAATGCGCTCATCTTCGCGGCCGGGACATTGAGCCGGTGCCGCGGATCCCGGGTCCGATACGCCAGGCCCTCGCCGACGTCGTCCGGTTCGACGAGCAATATTGTGAACCTGCGGCCGGTAACCGCCACGGACCTTGCCAGCTGGGCGGCGGCGAGGCAACCGCTCGCCCCGCCACCCACCACCGCGACGACCACCGGCGCACTCATCGGGACCGTCGACAGGACGTGTGCGGACACCTGGGCATAGAGATCTCCTTCTGCGTCAATTCCAGTCCTTATCAGGTTAGGCGCAGGTGGGGGAGGTCGTAGCCCAGATCGACGGAACGAGGTGTGTGATCCGATTGGCAGCCCCGCGGCCCGGTTCGTCATCGGCGGCCGGGCTTACGCCGGCTCGCCNGCGACGACGACGCCGTTCTCGTAGGCGAGCACCACGGCCTGCACCCGGTCACGCAGTCCGAGCTTGGCGAGCACGGCACCCAGGTGGCTCTTCACGGTCGCCTCGGTCACGACCAGGCGCCCGGCTATTTCGGTGTTCGACAGTCCTCGGGCGACCAGGACCAGTACCTCCCGCTCGCGTGGCGTCAGGGCGTTGAGCAGGCCGGGTGGGGTCGGCGGGCGGATGCGGCCGGCGAAGGCCTCGACCAGCCTCCGGGTGACAGACGGTGACAGCAGCGCGTCACCGGCATGCAGGACCCGGATCGCCTCGATCAGGCGTTCGCGGGAGGCGTCCTTGAGCAGGAATCCGGCCGCCCCGGCGCGCAGCGCGCCGAAGACGTACTCGTCCAGGTCGAAGGTGGTCAGGATGAGGACGCGCGGCGGCGGGGTGGGCCCGTCGGCGGTCAGGTGGGCGGTGGTCTCCACGCCGTCCATGCGCGGCATGNGAATGTCGAGCAGGACGACATCAGGTCGCAGTTCCTCGGCCCGTGCGAGCGCCTCCCGGCCGTCGGCGGCCTCGCCGACCACCTCGAAGTCCTCCTGGGTTTCGAGTATCAGCCGCAGGCCCGTCCGGATCAGCTCCTGGTCGTCCACGATCAACAGGCGGATGGTCATCCGACTCCCCTCCTCACTCCCCGGTGGTTCGACGGGCCGGCGCGGCGGGCGCTCCTGCCCCACCGCCCGTCGGCAGGCGGGCCGCCACGCGGAACCCGCCACCGGGCCGGTGGCCGAACTCCAGCTCGCCACCGAGCACCGCGACCCGCTCCCGCATCCCGACGAGGCCGTGCCGGGCCGGCTCGCTGGTCATCGAGGCGTCCCGCGGGTCCTCATCACCGACCGGCGCCCGCGCCAACCCGGTCGCACCGTCGTCGGTCACCGCCACGTCAATGCTTCCGTCCCGGTAGGCCAGCGTGACCGTCACCTGGCTCGGACGGGCATGTTTCAGCACATTGGTCAGCGCTTCCTCGGTGATGCGGTAGACGGACAGCTCCAGTCCGCCGGACAGCGCTCTGGGCTTCCCCGTCACCCGTAGCTCGACGGGCAGCCNGGCGGCACGGTAGTCGCCGACCAGCTCATCCAGGTCCGTCAGCGCGGGCATGGGGCGGGAGTCGGCGGAGGCGCCGGGTGCGCGCAGCACGGTCAGCATCCGCCGAAGCTCGGCGAGGCCCTGCTCCCCGCTCGTCTCGACCCGCGCCAGCGTTTCGTCGGCCCGGTCCGGCCTGGTATGCAGCACGTCCCGGGCGCCGCGCACGCCGAGCAGCATCACGGTCACCGAATGGGCGACGATGTCGTGCAGCTCGCGGGCGATCGACGCGCGCTCCTCGTGGACCGCGATCCGGGCCAGATACTCCCGCTCACGCTGAAGGTCCTCGGCGCGCTCCTCGAGCGCGCGCACGTAGCGACGGCGGGTCCGCGCGTACGCGCCCAACGCCCACACCGCGGCCGTCACCGGGACGGACACGATCGACAGCGCGGCCAGGAGCACCGCGGTGGGCACGAGCGCGACGAGCGCGCGGCGCCAGTCGTCACCCTCGGCGATCGTGAAGAGCGCTACCAGGACAGGCACACCGCCCGGTGCGTCACCGGCAGCCACCAGCGCGGCAGCCAGAGCGAGCGTCGCGAGGAGCACCACCCACGGCGCCCGGCGGCGCGCTGTGAGCGCACCGCCGGACACAACCGCCAGCAGCACCGTCGACACCCGCGCGGTGTGGTCGTCGTTGAGGAGAAGGCTGAGCTCGGCGATCGTGGCGGCCACCGTGACGACGAGATCGAACACCAGCCCGCGCCGGATGGTCATGCCAGGTCGCGCCGGCGTTCCCCGGCCAACGCCGCGCACATGAGCCCCACCGTCCAGGCGCCCAGGACGATCGCCGCCGCAGTCAGGGAGAGGCGATCCGGCCCGTGGGACATCCGGGTCAGCACCCCCACCGCGCCGAACGGGGTGTAGTCCGACGCGTCCTGCCGGACGAGGTCGAGCAGCGGGTTCACGACGAAGGTGAGGATCAGTGCGCCGGCCGCGGCCAGGACCTGGTTGCGAACCAGCGCGCCGACGGCCACGCCGATCATCGTCGCGAGCACCGACGACGTCAGCAGGCCCACCGCCACCGCGGTCGCCTCGCGGGCACTCAGGCCGGGGCCGGGCTGCCGAGCCAACAGCGGCAGCCCGGCCCCCAGCGACACCGCCACCATGGCCGACCCGACGACCAGACTCACGATCGCGTACGCCGTGGCCCGCGCGAGCAGCAGACGTTCCCGCGAGGCGCCCGAGGCCAGCGCCGCGGGAGCCGCGGTGCGGTGCCGGAACTCGCCGGCGACACCGACCGCCCCGAGCAGCAGCAACAGGATCGGCATCCCGGACAGGGCCTCCTCCTTCTCTCCCACCTCGTCGAGCGTCCCCGAGGCAAGCGTGACAATCAGGACGTTCGCGGCCGTCAGCGCGACCGAGGCCGCCGCGAAGACCAGCGGCGTGCGCGTGGTCAGAATGTTGATCAGCTCGCCCCTGACCAGCCGGCCGGTCACGCGTCCTCGCCTTCGGTCAGCCTAAGAAAGACGTCCTCGAGGGAGAAGCCACTCTCGGCGATCGAAGCCATCCGGCCCTGATGCACAAGACGCCCTCGGTCGATGACGATGACATCGTCGACCGTGCGCTCGACCTCGNTCAGCGAATGACTCGACAACACGACGGTGNGGCCCGCGTCGGCCCGTTCGCGCAGCAGGGTGCGCAACCACTGGATCCCGCGCGGATCCAGCCCGTTCATCGGCTCGTCCAGCACCAGGATGTCCGGATCGGCGAGCAGCGCCGCCGCCAGGCCAAGCCGCTGCCGCATACCGAGCGAGTACTTTCCGACCCTGCGACGCCCGGCCTGCCCAAGGCCGACCAACTCGACCATCTCGGTGACTCGCGCCCTGGGCAGCCCGGCCAGGGCCGCCAGCGAACGCAGGTGCGCCCGCGCCGAGCGACCCGGGTGTGCGCCACAGGGCTCGATGAAGACCCCCAACGTGCGCGCTTCCGGCGTGCGCGCCTCGCGGCCGTTCAGCAGCACCTGCCCGGCACTCGGCCGGGCCAGCCCACTGATCACTTTGAGCACCGTCGTCTTGCCGGCGCCGTTGGGCCCGAAGAAGCCGGTGACCGCCCCGCCGCGGACGCCGAATGACATGTTCTCGATGGCGGTGTGCCTGCCGTAACGCTTCGTCAGACCTTCGACGCTGATCGCGGCGCTCGGCGTGACCGCCGCGCCCGCCGTCACTGAAATTCCCATGGCCGACAGAATCCGATCCTTCGATCTCCCGGTCATCGCCGTACCGGTGGGTTTCGCGGCTCGACCGTGGGTGGAGATCGCGGCGACCGTCCCTCCCCCCGGGGGTGGAGGACAACGTCCGCCTGCGCCGGCTTACCGGGGGTCAACCATCAGGGCGGACAGCTACACCGTCACAGGCGATCCGTCCGCCTGCCAGCGCCTGCTGGCGTGTCTCAGCTAACCCGCGCCGAGGTCAAGGACGACTGCGAGCGACCGGCCCGAGAATCCGGCGACGGCCGGGTGCCGGCGCTACCGCGAGGTCGAGGCGCGGGTGGTTGGTGCCGGCCGGCGGTTCGGGTCCGGGGGAGTGGCGTTGAAGGCGCGCAGGAAGGTGTTGACGCCGGCGGCGATGGCGGCCTGCAGGTCGTGGTCGGTGACGGCGCGGGTGCCGAGAGCGGACAGCGTCGGGAGATCGCCGGAGACGAGGGCGAGGAAGTGGCCGGCGGCGAGGTCGGCGTCGTCGATGTCGAGGTGACCGCGATGGGCCAGTCGGGCCAGGCGCCCGGCGAGGGCGATGTGCACGTGGGCGCCGCCAAGGCGCAGGGCATCGTCGAACAGGTCGGGGAAGCGGGCGGCCTCGGCGTACATGAGGCGTTGCAGGGCCCAGCCCTCGTCGTTGAGCTGACAGTCGATGACGTTGCGGGCCACCCGGGTGAGGGCGCCGGCCAGGTCCGCCCCGTCGTCGGGGAGGAGGTCGAGCGCGGCCACGATCCGGTCGCCGGTGCGCTGCGCCCCATCGAGGATGACCGTGCGGAAGAGGTTCTCCTTGTCCCGGAAGTGGTTGTACACGGTCGGCTTGGCGACGCCGGCCCGTTCGGCGATGGTCTCGACGCGCGCCAGGCCGTAGCCCTCCTGAACGAACACCCGCAGCGCCGCGTCGAGGATGGCAGCCCGCTTGTCGATCCGGCCGCGCAGCGGTGTCGACGCGTTCCTCCCTGTGGTCACCCGGCCAGGTTATCGCTCCGGCGTTACACGCTGACTGATATATTAAACTCGATCGTTCAACATAATATCCGGACAGGAAAAGTTGCCTGGGGTGCGGAGGAGCGGTCGTGACCCGACAGCAGGAGGCGCACGGCCCAGCCCACGGCCGCGCGATGAGCACGCCGCTGCCCGAGCGTCTGGACCCGCAACTGCGCGCACGATTCCTGCATCCACCACAACGACGGGTTCTTGATCAACTCTGGCCGGGTGGCCCGGCCACGTTCCCGCAGGACGCGGTGGTGGGCGTCGATCCGGGCCATCGGGTTCCGGTACGCAGCTACCGCCCGGCTGACGGGCCCGACCCGGCTCCGGCGGTGCTGTTCGTCCACGGTAGCGGATTCACCATGGGCGAGCTGGAGCAGTTCGACCCGCACTGCGACTGGTATGCGCGCGCAGCCGAGNCAGTCGTGGTCTCGGTCGGCTACCGACTCGCCCCGACCNACCCCTACCCGGCGGCGCTCCAGGACGCCGCGGCCGCCTGGCAGTGGCTGCACGACACGGCCGCGCAGCTCNGGGTCGATCCAACGCGATCAGCCATCGTCGGCTCCAGCGCCGGCGCGGCGATCGCCGCCGGCCTGGCCCTGTACCTGCGCGATCATGGGCAGCCGCTTCCGTCGCTGCTCCTCCTGCACGCCCCGGTACTGGACGACCGGCACCNCACCGCCTCCAGCCACGCGATCAACGACGAACGCACCTGGCACCGCGCGGCCTCGCTGCGTGGCTGGACCAGCTACCTCGGCCCGGCCGGCCCACCCGGCGGTGAGTCGATCCNGGCCTATGCCGCTCCCGCCCGCGCGACCGACCTCGCCGGCCTGCCGCCCACCTTCTTCGCCCTCGGCGACCTCGAACTCGCCCGCGACGAGGTGCTCGACTTCGCCACCCGATGACCGGCTCCCGCCGTCTCCACCTGACGGTACACCTGGTCGGCGCCGCCACCGGGGTGCACCCGGGCGCCTGGCGCTGGCCGGAGGCCGACCCCTACACCTTCNCCAGCGTCGACCGGTGGGTCGAGGCCGCCCAGGTCGCCGAACGCGGCCTGCTCGACGCGGTCTTCCTCTCCGATGTGCCCGGGCTGTGGGGTGATCTCACCGACCACCCCCAGGAGGCGTACTACCTCGAACCGACCGTCATCCTCACCGCGATCGCCCGCGCCACCACGCACATCGGCCTGGTCGGCACCGCGTCGACCAGCTTCAACGAGCCCTACAACATCGCCCNCCGATTCCACTCCCTCGACCTCGTCAGCCACGGCCGAGTCGGCTGGAACGCCGTCACCACCTTCGTACCCGTCATCGCCGAGAACTTCGGGGAGGCCCGCATCGCCGACCGGGCGGACCGCTACGGCCGCGGCAACGAGTTCGTCGACGTCGTGCGCGCCCTGTGGGCCAGCTGGCGGCCCGGCGCGCTGCTCGCCGACGTCGCCACCGGCGCGTTCACCGACCGCGGCAAGCTGGTTCCGATCGACCATCGCGGCGCCACCTTCGTGGTCCGCGGACCGCTGCCGCTCCCACCGTCCGAGCAGGGGTATCCCGTCATCTTCCAGGCCGGCGCCTCCGACCCCGGACGCGACCTCGCCGCCCGCACCGCCGACGCCGTCTTCTCCGGCGCCACCAGCCTTGACGCCGCCCGCGCGTATGCCGCCGACATCCGCGGCCGGGCGGCCGGCTACGGCCGCGACCCCGCCTCCATCACCATCCTGCCCGGCCTGATGACCTCCATCGCCAGCAGCGACGCCGAAGCCGCCGATCGGCTGCGCCGTCTCGACGAGCTCGCCTATCGCGACAGCGCGCGGGCTGTCCTCGCCGACAAACTCCGCCTCGACCCGGACATCCTCGACCCGGAGACCCTGGACCCCGACCGTCCCATCCCGCCCCACCTGCTGCCGCCGCTGGGCGTGGACGGCGCGGTCGGAGTCCTCGACCTCGGGCTGCTGGAACGGGCCCACCGTGGGCTCAGCGTGCGCGACCTGCTGCGCCCGCGCTGGGGCGGCCACCTCGTCGCGGCCGGGCCACCCGAACGGGTCGCCGACATCATCGAGGACTGGTACCGGGGCGGCGCCGCGGACGGCTTCACCCTCATGCCGGATGTGATCGCCGACGGCCTGCCCGCCTTCGTCGACCACGTCATCCCGATCCTGCGACGCCGAGGGCTGTGGCCCCACGAATATCAGGAAGCCACCTTGCGGGAGCGGCTCGGCCTGCCGCTGCCCGAAGCAGCCAAGCACGCACTGCCGTGACCGTCGTGCTGCCACGGCATGGTCACGTTGCAACCGGTGGGCTCAGCCAGTCCGAGCACGGTCACGATGCCGCCGGCGCGGCCGCAGATCATCCGAATTGTTGACTCGATGCGTGGGTCGGCTGGCCGTCAGGGGCACCGCCGTTGTCGGCATCGGCGTGGCGTCTGCGGTAGTTGGCGGAGGCGGTGCGCTCGCCGCAGCGCTTCATCGAGCACCAGCGCCGGCCGCCGGAGGGTGAGCGGTCGTAGAAGGCGAGCCCGCAGCCCTCGCAGGAGCGCAGGCGGCTCGGCTCGCTCGTGGTCAACAGGTGGACCGCGTCGCGCGCGAGAACGGACAGCACGCCGGCCAGGTCGGGCTGCGGGACCTCGATCCGCGCCCACGCATCCCCGCGGAGGAAGGATGTCGGCGTCGGCGCCGCGGCGCAGGTGTTGAGGTGCCCGACATCCTCGGGATCGGGGCCGGTGCCGGCGAGCCGGGCCTGGACGAGGCGGTCCACGGCGGCGCGCAGTTCCTGGATCCGGTCCAGGTCACGCGACGTGAGCCCGGCCGCCGGGGTCGGCAGGTCGAACGTGCCGAGCCACGCCGCCGCGCCGGCTGTCGCGGTGAGCAGATCCGGGCCGCCCGGGGTGCGGGTGGCGACGAGGTCGAGACAGAGGCTGCCGGTGTCGACCGGCCTGGAGCGGGCGGTCGTGCGCATCGGGGTGGGTTCGGCCGCAACGGATCTGGTCAAGGGACTCCTTGGACTGCCGGAACCTGCAGGTCATCGTCAAGGGATGATGGCATGAGATGCGGGGTCGCTGTCGCACGTCATGCTGGGGTTGCATCGGGTTACCTGCACAGAATCATTACAACATGGGTTGACATCGCCGCTCCGGCCGGCTTTGATCGGTCGCGTGACGATCGANGAACCGAGGGCGGATGTGCCGGGCCTGGTGCCGGGCCTTCGCGCGCTCATGCCGCTCGTCNCCTGTCGTGAGGTCGACTTCATGCGTACCGGTAGCGCCATCTGTCGATGAGGGGCGGGGCCCCCAGGCGGTGCCCCCGAGCGTGAGCGCTCCACACGCACAGATCCCCTCCCGAACAGCGGCCCCTCCCGAACAGCGGCCCCTCCTGAGTAGTTCCCCCTCCACAGTCCACCCGCGCTCCAGAGGCGTGGCGCCGGGTTCGGACACGTCCCCCTGATGCGCCGTCGCCGGGCCCCCAGACCCGGCCGGACGGTCGGGCCGAGGACGGCAACCCCGACAACGACGTCGACAACAGCGACGGGACCTCCCTCCCGTCGCGCGAACCATCACGCCCGTCGTGCGACGACCGCCGGCACAGCCATGGCGGCACCCGAACGATCCCCCGATCGGAGAGACATGATCAGAACGAGGAAGCGGCGCATCGGCGTGCTCACCGCACTGGTGACGGCCGGCGCACTTCTGGCCGGATGCTCGACCAGCGCGGCCGCCGGCGGGGGGAGCGGCTCGGACACGGTCCACTGGGGGACCAAGCAGATCGCGACTGCCTGGGACCCGGTCGTCACCGGATCGACCGGGGCGACGAACTACCTCACGCCCATCTACGAGTCGCTGTTCACGCTGAACGAGAAGCGTGAGGTGAAGCCGGCTCTCGCCGAGAGCTACTCGTACAACCAGGCCGGCGACCAGATCACCATCCGGCTGAAGCCCAAGCTGACCTTCCAGGACGGGACGCCGGTCAACGCCGAGGCCGTCAAGTTCCACATCGACCGGATCAAGTCGCAGCAGAACTCGGCGCTGAAGGGGTCGTACAACAACGTCAAGTCGGCGACCGTGATCGACGACCTCACGGTGCGGCTCGACCTCGGCCAGCAGGACTACCAGATCCCCCGCCTGCTCTCCGTGCGCGGCGGCATGCTGCCCAGCAAGGCGGCCGCGCAGGCGGATCCGGTCAAGCTCAGCCAGACGAACCCGGTCGGCGCCGGTCCGTACAAGGTCGTGGAGATCGTCCCCGAATCGAAGATCGTCCTGGAGAAGTGGGACGGCTACTGGGACGCGGCGAACATCCACGTCAAGCGGATCGAGATCAACTTCGGCATCGACGCGAACACGCTCGTGCCGGGCCTGCAGTCCGGCGTGTACAACTTCGCCCAGATCGACGGCTCGCAGATCCAGCAGGCCCGCAGCGCGGGTTTCGACATCCTGGCGGGAGTCAACCGCCAGTGGGGGTCGACCTTCCTGAGCCTCAACGTCAACAAGGCGCCGTTCACTGACCCGAAGGTCGTCGAGGCGATCCGCTACGCCGTCAACCCCGCCGAGTTCGCCACCAAGNTCGGATTCGGTGAGGGCGAGCCCAGCCACCAGCCCTTCCCCAAGGGGCACCCGGCCTACGTCGACGCGCTGGACTCCGAGCACCCCTACAACCCGGCCCGGGCTCGGGAGATCCTGGCGAAGGCCGGCTACGCGGACGGTGCCATCTCCTTCGACATCGCCGGCGTCGCCACCAACTTCGACCAGGTTGCGGAAGTCCTCCAGGGGCAGCTCAAGGCCGTCGGCATCAGGACGACCATCAAGCTGACCGACTTCGCCAACTGGGGCAAGGGGTACTACGGCAAGACGCTCGCCGCGTCGATCTTCGGCTACGTCGGCCGTGACTCCCACGTCCAGGCGCTCACCGAGCACTACGACACCGGCGGGGTGCTCAACCTGAGCTCGCCGTACACGTCCGCGCCCTTCCAGCAGGCGCTCAAGGCGGTCCGGGCCACGCCCCTCGACTCGCCGGACTACCCGTCCCGCCTGCAGGCCGCCGCGAAGGCCGGCTACGAGAACGGCTCCACGGTGTCGCTCTACACCTACGCCTCCGCCATCGCCAAGAAGAAGTCGCTGTCCGACCTGCCCGCGATCGACGGCTTCCTGAGCTGGAAGGGCGTCACCTTCACCCACGGCGACTGAACCGGCGCAGGCGGGGTCCGTGCAGACGGGCCCCGCCTGCCCGACCGACCCCGCCGACCCGACCGACCCCGCCGACCCGACCGACCCCGCCGACCAGCGAGTAGCCCGCACGACGAAAGATCAACGGGAGTAGAAGCCAGTGTCCGCACCACCGCCCGCGCTCACCGCGCCGCCTGCCGCCCATCGTGGCGTGGTCGCTCACCGGATCGGCCGGGNGGCCGCCTCGACCGCCCGGCTGCTCGCGATCTTCGTTCCGGTGTTCCTGCTCGGCACCTTCCTCACCTACCTGCTCGGGCATCTCAGCGGGCGCAGCCCCGCCTACCTGCAGCTCGGCGACGCGGCCTCCCCGCAGGCCGTGGCGGTCATCGAGCACAAGTGGGGCCTCGACCGCCCCTTTCTCGTCCAGTACGGGGACTGGCTCGGCTCGGTCCTGCACGGCGACCTGGGAACGAGCTGGTACAACGGGCTCAGCGTGGCGCACGCGCTCGNCCAGCGGGCCGCGATCACGCTCTCGGCCGCCGGGGTCGCCCTCGTCCTCGGCATCGTGTTCGGATTCCTGCTCGGCGCGCTCGCCGCCCACTTCCACACCCGCTGGCCCGACCGGGCGATCACCACCTTCACCACGGTCATCTCGGTGCTGCCGCCGTTCATCGTGGGGATCGGGCTGGCGGCGGTGTTCGCGGTGAGCCTGCAGCTCCTGCCGGCCGCCGGCTACGTGCCGATCCAGGCCGGGCTGGGCCCGTGGCTGAGCCATCTCCTCCTCCCCGCGATCGCGCTCAGCTTCGACACGGCCGCCGACGTGGCTCGGCAGCTGCGCAACGGCCTGGTGTCGGCCTACCGCGGGAACTACGTCACCGGCGCGATCGTGCGCGGCCTCGGCCCGCGCCGGATCTTCTTCGTGCACGTGCTGCGCAACGGCATCGCGCCGGCGTTGGCGGTCCTCGGCCTGAAGTTCCCCAACCTGCTGGGCGGCGCGGTGATCATCGAGGCGATCTTCGGGCTCTCCGGGTACGGCGTGTACGCCAGCCAGGCCGCGGTCCGCGGCGACGTGCCGGCCGTCCAAGGCGTGCTCGTCGTCTCGGTCGTCCTCGTCGTGGTGTTCAACCTGCTCGTCAACATCGTGCTCAACCGCGTCACCCCTGACGCCGACCGGGGAGTCTGAGGCGTGATCAGAACCGTGTTGCGGCTCACGACCGCGCGGGTCGCCCTCGCGCTGCTCGCGATCATCGCCCTCGTGACCGTGCTGGGCCCCGTCCTGGCGCCCTACGACCCGCTCAAGGGCGGCGACCAGACGCTCGCGGGGCCCTCGGCCAAGCACTGGCTGGGCACCGACTACATCGGCCGCGACGTGCTCAGTCGCATCCTCGCCGGCGCGCCGCTGAGCATCGTGAGCGCGCTGGAGGTCGCCGGGATCGCCCTGGTGCTCGGCACGATCCCCGGCATCCTGTCGGTCTATCTCGGCTCGGTGTTCGAGTGGCTGAGCCTGCGGGTCGTCGACACGTTCATCGCCNTGCCGTTCCTCGTCTTCGCGGTCGCCATGACGGCGTTGCTCGGCAACGGGATCACCCAGGCCATGATCGTTGTCGGCATGCTCCTCGCGCCCGTGTTCTACCGGGTAAGCCGGGCGGCGACGATGTCCGTCGCCCGGTCGCAGTACGTGGAGGCGGCCTCCATCGCCGGGGCGTCGACGTCCTGGATCGTCCGCAGTCACGTGTGGTCCAAGGTGCTGCCGTCGATCGCCGTCACCCTGGCCACCACCCTCGGCATCGGGCTGGTGGTGATCTCGAGCCTGACCTTCCTCGGGATCGGGATCCAGCCGCCCACCCCGACCTGGGGCGGGATCCTCGCGTCCGATCTGGGTTACCTCGCTCAGAAGCCGTACGCACCGATCTTCCCGACCCTGCTCATCCTCGCCGCCGTCCTGGCCTNCAACCTCCTCGCGGACGCCATCCGGGACGCCGCGGGCGAGACCGGCCGCGCCCTGACCGGCGCGAAGACCGCCAGGTCCAACCGGACACGGCGGCTCGCCGCCCTGGCAGACCTGGCGGACCCGGCAGATCCGTCCCGGCCATGACTGAGGAGCAGCAGATGACGCCGAGCGTGGCTGGTCCCGCCGACCGAGACGCGGTCGACCGCGACACGGTGCTCACGCTGACCGATGTGCGGATCCACAACGACGCCGCCGACGAGGAGCTGGTGCACGGCGTGAGCCTGCGGCTGAGGCGCGGCGGGGTCGTCGGCATCGTCGGGGAGTCCGGCAGCGGCAAGTCGCTGACCTGCAAGGCCGTGCTCGGCGTCCTGCCGGAGCACATCGAGGTCGCAGGCGGCTCGATCGAGCTGCTCGGCCGCGACGTCACCGGCCTGTCCCGGCCGGAGTGGACGGCCCTGCGCGGCACCTCGATCAGCGCCGTCTTCCAGGACCCGGCGTCGTACCTCAACCCGTCGATCCGGGTCGGCAAGCAGGTCCAGGAGGTACTGCGGGTCAAGCAGGGGCTCAGCCGGGCCGCGGCGAAGCAGCGGGCCATCGAGCTGCTCGACGCCGTCCACCTGCGTGATCCCGACTACGTCTACGAGCAGTACGTGCANGAGCTGTCCGGCGGGATGCTGCAACGCGTTCTCATCGCCATCGCGATCTCCCTCGAGCCCGAGGTGCTCATCGCGGACGAGGCGACGACCGCGCTCGACACCACGGTGCAGGCCGGCATCCTCGACCTGCTCGTCGAGCTGAAGGAACGGATCGGGCTGTCGCTCATCGTCGTCTCGCACGATCTCGCCGTCGTGGCGCAGCTCTGCGACGAGGTGCTCGTCATGCGTGAGGGGCACGTCGTCGAGCAGGGCCCCACGGCCGCGATCCTGCACGCTCCGCAGCACGAATACACGCGGCTGCTGGTCGCCGAGCACGAGCAGTACGGCCTGAGCGCCGCCGCCTCCTCCGCCTCCGGTCCGCGCCTGCCGGTGTCGGAGCCGGTGTCGGTGTCGGTGTTGGAGCCGGTGTCGGTATCGGTGTCGGTACCGGCGCCCAGGAGTTCGAGCGCGCCTGAGTCGACGGAGCCGGTCCTGCGGGTCGACGGGCTGGGCGTCCACTTCGGCCGTGGCCGCGGGCGCAAGCAGGCGCTCGAGGACGCCTCGCTGGTGATCCGCCCGGGCGAGACCGTCGGCGTCATCGGCGAGTCCGGGGCGGGCAAGTCCACCCTCGCGCGCGCGGTGCTCGGCCTGGTGCGGGCCACGGCCGGCTCCGTGCACGTCGGCGGACGCGACGTCACCCACCTGTCGGGGCGGGAGCGGCGGGCGTTCGGCCGCGACGGTGTCGTCCAGTACGTGTTCCAGGATCCGCTGCGCAGCCTCGATCCGGAGCACACCGTCGCCGCGTCCGTCGCGGAACCGCTGCGCATCCGCGGCGGGTTCGACCGGGCGGCGATCGACGCCGCCGTCCGCCGTCAGTTCCGCGCTGTCCGGCTCGACGAGTCACTGCTGGACCGGTTCCCCGGCGAGCTCTCCGGCGGGCAGCGCCAGCGGGTGGCGATCGCCCGCGCGCTCATCGGCGAGCCGCGCCTGCTGATCCTGGACGAGCCGGTGAGTGCCCTGGACTCGGCCAACNGCGTCGCGATCCTCGAACTGCTCCGCGAACTGCGCTCCACCGTCGACGTCGCGATGCTGTTCATCTCCCACGATCTCGGGTCGGTCGCGGGGATCTCCGACCGGACGATCGTGCTCTACCGCAGCCGGATCGTCGAGGCCGGCGACACCGCGCGCATCGTCACCGCCCCCACGCACCCCTACACCCGGCTGCTCGTGGGCTCGGCGCCGACCCTCACCTCCGGACCGACCGACCGCGTGCAGCGCGAACGGTTGCGGGCCGGACTCGCCGTCTCCTGACGCCGCCGACCACCTGACGCCGCCGACCACCTGATCCCGACGATCACAAGGGAAGACCATGACAAGACAGGTGCGGCTCTGCCTGAACCTGCAGGCGACCGGCCGCCACGACGCGGCCTGGAAGACCCTGCCGCCGACCTCGGACTGGATCGCCGGCATCGACTACTACACCGAGATCGCGCGGCTCGCCGAACGGGCCCGCTTCGATGCGATCTTCATCGCGGACCGCCTTGGTTCGCTCGACGCCGCCTCCTACCGTCGGCCCTGGCGCGGGACGGATCCGACCGTCCTGCTCGCCGCGCTGGCGCGCGAGACCGAGCACATCGGACTCGTGTCGACCAACCCGGCCATCCACGGCAACCCGTTCCTGCTCGCCCGCTCGATCGCGACCCTCGACCACGTCAGCAAGGGACGCGCCGGCTGGAACATCATCACCAGCCAGGAGGACGTCACCCGCTCCGCGCTCGGCGTCGACGAGATCCTCGAACCGCAGGCGCGCTACCGCAAGGCCGAGGAGTTCATCGCCGCCGTCGACGCACTGTGGGCCTCGCTTCCCGAGGAGGCGGTGGTCGCCGACGCGGAGGCCGACCTTTACATCGACGCGCGGCGCACCCGGCCGGTGGACGTCGCGGGCGAGTTCTACCGGACGTCCGGGGTGCTCCCGCTGCCCGGCGGCTACCAGGGCCGCCGCCCGGTGCTCTTCCAGGCCGGGGCGTCGAGACAGAGCAAGGAACTGGGCGCCCGCTGGGCGGACGCGCTGTTCACCTCGCAGCGGCTTCCGGAGCTGTCGCGGGAGTTCTCGGCCGAGGTCAAGGGGCTCGCGGCGAAGAACGGGCGGGATCCCGACGATCTCCTCGTCCTGCCAGGTCTGTTCACCGTCCTCGGGGCGACCGAGGCCGCGGCCCGCGAGCGCAAGCGGGAGCTGGACGAGCTGCTCGCCNTGGGGCCGCTGGTCGAGCTCCTCACCGCACAGTTGGAGTTCGACGTCTCCGGGCTCGACCTCGACGCGCAGTTGCCCTACTCCGAGCTGGCGGCGCGCGCGGCCGCGCCGGCGGTGACCGCGCGTCGGGACCAGCTCGTCGCCGAGGCGCGACGCCGGGGGCTCACCATCCGCCAGTTGCTGTTCCACAACCTCTCCGGCGGCCAGCGAATGATCGTGGGCACCCCGGAGCAGGTCGCCGACGACATCGTGGAATGGGTCGACACCCGGGCGTCGGACGGCTTCGTCATCAACATCGACGTCCAGCCCGCGGGCTTCGTCGAGTTCATCGACGGCGTGGTGACGGAGCTGCAGGACCGCGGCCGGTTCCGGCGCGAGTACGCCCACGACACCCTGCGGGACAACCTCGGGATCTCCGGCGCGGCGCGCGGCGCCNCCGCGACGGGGGAGTCCAGCGATCCGGTCCGCGACGGGGGGCGGCGGTAGCCATGCCCGCACGCAACGAGATCAGTCGCGGCAAGCGGCAGGTCGACGCCCTCGTGTTCCCGCGGACCGACCCCGCCGAGCGGGTCGACGTCCTCGTGGTCGGCGCCGGACCCAACGGCCTCGGCACCGCCCTCGAGCTCCACCGGCACGGGGTGGGGGCCGCGGTGGTGGATGCCGCGCCCGGGGCGACGCTGGTCCGGGCCGGCGCCGCCGGGTACACGCCCCGCGCGCTCGAGGTCATCCGCGGGTGGGGGCTGCTGCAACGGATCCAGCACGCGTGGACCTTCCCGCCGGAGTGGAACACCGGCAATCTCCTGCTCACCTCGCTCGCCGGGCACCAGCTCGCGGGGACCACCCTGCGGTCGTTCGGGCTCGGCACGACCGGCCGGTACTCCACCGAGACCATGCTGCGCCGGCCGCAGACGGTGTTGCAGCGCGTCTTCCTCGACCGGCTCGCGGAGATCGGCACCGCGGTCTCGGGCGGCTGGCGAGTCGAGGACCTGGCGAGCGACCCCGACGGCGTGACGACGACGGTGGTCGAGGTCGAGACCGNCCGGCGGCGCACGATCCGCTCCCGGTACGTCGTCGGCGCCGACGGCGGGACAAGCACGGTCCGCACGCTGGCACAGATTCCGCGCTCGGGCAGCTACGCCGAGGAGCGGTACTTCCGGTTCGTCGTGCGGACCACCTCGGACACCTCGGCCGCGCTCGGGGCGTTCCNGCCCGCCACCGCCGTGATCTACAACGACCGCTACTGCGGGTTCCTCGCGGCCCTGAACGAGACGGACTGGCGGGCGTACGCCGGGCCGTACCCGCTCGACCGTGATCCGACCACGGACGAGCTGATCAAACAGGCCCGGGCGGCGTTCGGCTTCGACGTCGACCTCGAGGTCGTGTCGCTCACCCCGTTCTTCAAAAGCACCCGCATCGCCGACACCTTCTACCGCGACCGGGTCGCGCTGGTGGGCGACGCGGCGCATGTCCGCACGCCGGGCGGCAACCTGTGCGAGGGCTTCGGCGACGTGGTGAACCTCGGCTGGAAGCTCGCGGCCGTGCTGCGCGGCCAGGCCGGCCCGCGCCTGCTCGACTCCTACGACGAGGAGCGCCGCCCGCACAACTGGCGGATCGCCGACTACGCCCTGGCGGAGGATCAGCGGCACACGGCCGCGTACGAGCATGTCCGCGCCCTCGGGGTCCCGGCCGACGCCGACACCAGCCCGGACGCGGCCCGCCGGCGCGCCGAGATCGGCGAGATCCTCGGGGCGGGCCGCAGCCTGCCGCTCGGGGTGGTCTTCGACGAGCGGTACGACGCCTCGTCGGTCATCCGGTACGAGGATGGGCAGATCGAGGCCGAGGCGCCCTGGGATGCCTTCGCGTACGCCGACGACGCGCGACCGGGCCACCGGGCGCCGAACGGCAACCTCGACCCCTTCGGGTTCACCCTCTACGACCGGATCGGCTCCCACGTCGCGCTGCTCGTCCTCGCCGACGACACCGGCACCACCGGCACCGCCAGCACCGCCAGCACCGCCAGCACCGTCGGCACCGCCAGCACCGTCGGCGCCTTCGAGGCGGCGGCCGACGCCCGGGGCATCGAGCTCGAGGTCATCCACCTGCCGGATCCGGCGGCGCGCGAGCTGTACGGCGCCCCGTACGCGCTCGTCCGGCCGGACCATCACGTCGCCTGGCGCGGCGACGGCAGCGACCTCGGCGGCCTCGACGCGGGCGCGGTGCTGGATCTGGTCTACGGCCGCGGCCAGCTCTCAGCCCAGCCCCCGGCTCAGCCCCAGGCCCAAGCCCCGGCCCGCACCGCCGACTCCCGCCAACTCGTCGACTCGACCGAACGGTGAGGACCCGCTGCTCGCGGTCCGTTCCCCGGGCGCTGGTCGGCGGCCCGCACTTCACCACAATCCTGCATTGGAGGTCCTGACGGTGACCGTGGACGTGACGTCGTCTCCGCAGCGCGGCCTGTCGCTGTTCCTGACGATCCCCGCGGACGGCGAGCCCGCCCGCACGTACAACCAGTCGCTCGAGGTCATCCGCCTCGCGGAGGAACTCGGCTACGAGACGGCCTGGGCCGCGGAGGCGCACTTCACCCTCATCGGGCTCCCGTCCGCGCTCACCTTCCTCGCGGCGGCGTCGCAGACCACGACGACGATCAGGCTGGGAACCGCGGTGGTCCCGCTCACCTTCGACAACCCGATCCGGTTGGCCGAAACGGCGGCGCTGGTCGACGCGCTCAGCGGCGAGCGGCTGGAGTTCGGCGTCGGCAAGAGCAACGGCGGGGGTTTCTCCACCGTCGCCTTCGAGGCTTTCAACCTGTCCGAGGACGACCGCGAGTCGCTGTACGCCCACGCGCTCGCCGACCTGCGTCGGGCCCTCGGTGGCACGATCGCCGCCGGCGACAAGGAGGTGAGCGTGTACCCGCCGCCGGCCGGGCTGCTGCCGCGGCTGTGGCAGGCGACCGGGAACCCGCGGACGGCGGCCGAGATCGGGCGCGCCGGTGACCGGCTGCTCCTGCACCGCCTCGTCCCGTCCGGGGACGCCGGCGAGGTCCAGGCGGGTCTCATCAGCGACTACCTCGACGCCCACACCGGTGAGCGCAGCCCGCGGATCGGCATCTCCCGCGTCGTGCTCCCGGCGGCGTCCAAGCGCGACGCGATCGCTCTGCTCGACTCCGAGCTGCGCCGCAACCCCGGCCAGTACGTCACCCCGGGCGGCCCGCCGGCCACGGCCGAGGAGTTCCTGACCAGGTCGAACGTGAAGTACGGCGACCCGGACGACGTCGTCGAGCAGCTCCTGCAGGACGCCGCGTTCACGCGGTCGACCGACTACCTGTTCAGCGTCCCGCTGCCGCAGTCCTCCCCCCAGTTCCGCGACGGACTTCGGCTGATCGCGCAGGAGATCTTCCCGCGTCTCCCGGCGCACGACCGGGCCCCGACGGCGTGACCGGCAACGACGGCGTGACCGGCAACGACGGCGTGACCGGCAACGACGTCAACGTGCACGGACCATCGAAGGTGAGGAATCGACCATGACCACTGCCACCGAGACCGCGACTGNCACCGAGACCGCGACTGCCACCGAGACCGCGACCGCCACCGAGACCGCAACTGCAACCGAGACCGCGCGAGCCGAATGGGACGCGTGGCGGGAGGAGGCGGAGCAGCAGCGGCGCGAGCCATACGGATTCCTCGCCTACAGCGCACTGCACTTCCTCGACGGCGAGCCCGGCCGCGTCGAGGGCTTCCCGGGACGGTGGGCCACGGGCGAACAGGGGCCGATCGTCGAGCTCGACGAGGGAGAGTCCCTCACCGTCGACGGTGAAGCCGTGACCGGGCGCCATGTCTTCGGCCCCGTCCGCGAGCGGGAGTTCCGCAGGGCGGCGTCGTTCGGCGACGTCGTCGTCGAGCTGTCCCGCCGCGGCGGGCACGACCTGCTCCGCTCGCTCGATCCCCGGCACCCGCTGCGCGAGACCTACGTCCGGACGCCGGCGTTCGACTACGACCCCGCCTGGGTGATCCCGGCCGAGTTCGCGCCGTATTCCGCCCCGCGCCCGATCGAGGTCGCCGCGGCGGTCGACGGCATCGTGCACACCCACGAGGCCATCGGAGAAGCCGTCTTCGCCCTCGACGGTGCCGAGCTGCGGCTGATCCTCCTGCGCGCCGAGCATCTCGCGGGCGCCGGACTCATCCTGTTCACCGATGCGACGAGCGGCGTCACCACCTACCGCGCCAGCCGCCGGCTGATCACGCCCCTGCCCGTCCCGGGCAGCATGCAGCTCGTGCTCGACTTCAACCGCGCCGGAAACCTGCAGTGCGCCTACACCCCGTACGCCCCCTGCCCGCTCGCCCCGCCGCAGAACCGCCTCACGATCCCGATCGAGGCGGGCGAGCAGATCCCCACCTTCCGTCCCGAGCCCGCCGAGACCGGGGAGCACCCCGCGTCCTGATTACCGGCAGGTGCTCTTGTCCGGGACACGGGGGCATAGCTCCGCCATTCATCGCTGGTGAGGCCGCCGCCCGCAGNGGCGCAGGATCGCTCGATCAGATGAGTGGAGCGGTCGATCTGAGGTGCCCTTTTTCTTCCGGACAGGGTGAACATCGACCCCGCGGCGCGGAACCGCGGAACCGCGGAAGACGGTCACGCCAGCGCGGCCGCCTTGTGTATGAGGACCGCTCGTTCGCGGGCGTTGCGGCAGAGTCGGGCGGCGAGTTCCAGCTCGGATCGGGCCTCCGTCGTTCGGCCGAGCCGGCCGAGCAGCTCGCCGCGCACGCTCGGGAGCAGGTACGACCCCGCCAGCCGGTCGGTGGCGACGAGGTCGTCGACGATGGCCAGTGCCTGCCGCGGTCCCTGCGCCATCGCGACGGCGACGGCTCGGTTGAGTTCGACGACGGGGGACGGAGCGACGCGGCCGAGCGCCTCGTAGAGGAGCACGATCCGCTCCCAGTCGGTCTCCGGAACCGACGGCGCTGACGCGTGGCAGCCGGCGATCGCCGCCTGCAGCCCGTACGGTCCGAGGCCGGCGGCCCCGAGCGCCGCGGCCCGGTCGAGGGCGGCCAGGCCGCGGCGGATCGCCGAGCGGTCCCAGCGGCGCCGGTCCTGATCCGCCAGGAGCACGGCCTCGCCGTCGGGACCGGTGCGGGCGGGGAAGCGGGCGGCGGTGAGTTCGCACAGGGCGAGCAGCCCGTGCACCTCCGGTTCGGCGGGCATCAGGGCGGCCAGCGTCCGGGCCAGCCGGATGGCCTCGTAGGCGAGGTCGGGGCGCAGCAGGCTGTCCCCGGTGGTCGCCGTCGAGCCCTCCGTGAAGATCACGTAGAGCACGCTCAGGACACCACCGAGCCGGCCGCGTCGTTCCTCGGCCGGCGGCAGGGCGAACGGCACCCTGGCCGCGCTGAGGGTCTTCTTCGCCCGGGTGATCCGCGCCTGGACCGTCGCGACGGGTACCAGGAACGCCCGGGCTATCTCCTCGCTCGTCAGCCCGCCGACCGCGCGCAGCGTCAACGCCACGCGGGCCTCGGGGGAGAGCACCGGGTGGCAGGCGACGAACGTCAGCGCGAGGACGTCGTCGTCGATCCGGTCGGGATCCCACGGCAGGTCGTCCGACCGGTCCGCCGGTGGCACCGAGCCCGAGGCCGAGCCCGAGGCCGAGGCAGAGCCCGAGGCCGAGTACAGGCTCGAGCTGGTCTCGCCCTCGGCGAGCTGGCCGGCGAGCAGGGCGTGGCGCTCGTCGAGGGCCGACCGGCGGCGGAAACCGTCGATGGCGCGCCGCCGGGCGGTCGTGAGTAGCCAGCCCACCGGGTTCGCCGGCACGCCGTCGCGCGACCAGGCGACGAGCGCCTGGGCCACCGCCTCCTGCGCGACATCCTCGGCGAGGTCGACGTCCCCGGTGTAGCGGGCCAGCGCGCCGACGATCCGGGCGGAGGACATCCGCCAGACGGCCTCGACGGCCCGCCGGGCCGACTCGTCACGCGGCGGACCATCGACGGCCGCGGGCATCAGAGCTGGCCGGTCCGCTCGCGCCACGCCCGCTCCCTGATGACCCACTCGTTGTCCTGCGGGAACTCGTCGATGGTCGGCACCCGGCGGATCTCGCACTTTGCGCCGGCACTCGCCGGCAGGCGCCGGGCCCACTGCACCGCCTCCTCCTTCGACGCGACGTCGATCAGGTAGAAGCCGCCGAACAGCTCCTTCGTCTCGCCGTAGGGGCCGTCGGTGACCACCGGAGTCTCGCCGCCGAAGTCGACCACCACGCCCTGGGCCGGATCGTCGAGGCCCTCGGNGGCGANGAGTACGCCGGCCCGGATCAGCTCCTCGTTGAAACGGCCCACCGTCTCGAGCATCTCCTCGAAGGGTGTCGACATCATCTTCGCCAGGGACTCGTCCGTGGCCCGCATGATCAGCATGTACTTCGCCATCGTTGACCTCCTCGAGCACGGGTCGCCTACCGACCCTCTCACCACCAGGTCGAACGGCACAGCCGCCGATCGACACGGNACCCGGACGAAAATTCGACGCCTGCTCTGTGGCCGGCATCGAGTCGGGGGCCGGCATCGAGTCGGGGGTCGGCATCGAGTCGGGGGTCGGCGTCGAGTCGGGTCGGCATGACTGCTCGATCGGTCGCGGGGCCGCCGGCCGGGTCCGCGGTTCCGCGGAACCGCGGCGAGGCTCAGGTCAGGTCGGGTTGAGCCGGCCATCCACAGATCGGGGGCGGCGAAATCGGCGTTACGCTGGGTGAACGGATGTGGTCTGTCCGGCCCTCCGAAGGAGGCCCGCCAGCACGTCGGGGATGATCAGCCTTGTCTGGATGCATCAGCGGATCACGGCGGGGGAGTACGAGTCGTGGTCCGAGGAGCAGTGCGCGGGCATCGAGATCGTGGACGGGCATGGTCGTCGTGAGCCCCGGCGCGTCCAAGCGGCACAACCGCCTGGTCAAGATCCTCGCGGTGGCATTGGAGGCCGCCGCCGGTGCCGCCGTCGCCGTCGCGGATGTCGATGCCGCCGTCGGTGTGCTCGGCGAACTGCGCGAGGAACGCGATGCTGTCCTGGGCGATCCGGGCCAGGAATGGCTGGGTGTAGTAGGTCCGGCAGATGCCGCTGGACCGGCCGGTCGGACGTCCCTTCCAGCAGCCCCGACCTCCCGGTTGGGGTGAACGGGTGAACGGCGGAATCTCTCCATCCCTCGACCTTGGCGGCACGCGGGGCACCCACGAGATTGTCGCGAGCGTACGCGCGCGGTTGCGGTGGGGCAGGAAGATATGGGTCATGCACGGTGACGCGGATGTGGTTGGGCTGGAGCGGGTCGTCAAGTCCTATGGCGGTGGTCTGGCCGCGGTGACGGCGCTGGAGAACATCACGCTGCCGTTCCGGTTGTCCGGAACCCGCGCCGACCGCGCCTGGGTGCGCGAGGCGGTGGCGCGCACCGGCCTGCAGGAGCGGGTCCGACACCGCCCGGCGGCGCTGTCCGGCGGGCAGCAGCAGCGGGTGGCCATCGCCCGGGCGCTGGTCACCTGTCCGGAGATCGTGTTCGCCGACGAGGTCGTGTTCCTCTCCGACGGCCGCATCGTGGACACCGTGCCCCACCCGTCGGCGGAGGCGGTGGCCCGGCGCCTGCTCGGGCTCGGGGGGTGACGGTGCTCTGGTTGGCGCTGCGGACCCTGCGGACGCGCAGGTCCGTCTTCCTCGGCTCGGTCGTCGCCCTGGTGTGTACCTGTGCGCTGATCACCGCGTGCGGGCTATTGTTCCAGTCCGCGCTCACCTCCCATCCGCCGACCGAGCGCTACCGGGACGTTCCCCTAGTGGTCGCGGGCAGGCAGTCACTGGCCTTCACCTACGGCTCGGGGGACGGGAAGAACACCGAGCACGTGGCCCTGCCGGAGCGGGTGCGCCCCGCGGCGGACCTCGCCGACCGGCTGCGTGCCGTCCCCGGCGTGGCCGGGGTGGTCCCGGACGTCTCGCTGCCCGTCGGACTGGCCATAGCCGGAACCGAGATCATCACCCCCGACACCGTGCAGCTCCACGGCTGGGGCAGCGCCCGGCTCACCCCCTACCGGTTGACGAAGGGACGCGCACCGGCCGGCCCCGGGGAGGTGGTGGTCGACACAGACCTCGCCCGCGGCGCGCATCTCGCCCCCGGAAGCCGGGTGACCGTGGCCGCCACCGACCGGGTAGCAGGCGGTTACACCGTCGTCGGTGTCGCCGCCCCCCACAGCGCCGATCCGAGGCCCGCCGTCTTCGTCTCCGACGCCGAGGCGAGCCGCCTCACCGCGGGCCTGGTGGACGTCTTCGGTGTCTATCCCGCCCCCGATGCCGACTCCACCGCCGTGGCCAAGGCGGTCCGCCGGGCCGTGCGGGGCCTGCCGCTGTCGGTGCGCACCGGCGACGGCCGGGGCACCGCCGAGTTCCTCGACGTGGACAGCGCCCTGGAGAACGTCGTCGCGCTCAGCGCGACCTTCGGCGGCATCTCGATGGCGGTCGCGCTGTTCGTCCTCGCCGGCACCCTGGCGTTGTCGGTGCAGCAGCGCCGGCGCGAACTGGCCCTGCTGCGCGCGGTCGGTGCCACCGGACGCCAGATCCGCCGCCTGGTCGGCGGGGAGACCCTGGNGCTCAGCCTGCTCGCCTGCCTGCCTGGCCTGGTGGGCGGCGCCGCGCTGGCCTGGGTTCTTCGCGCCGTCCTGGTCGACCACGGGGTGGCGCCCGCAGCGATGCGCCTGGACGTGGGATGGATCCCGCTGCTCGTCGCTGCGGGCGCCACCGTGCTCACCGCGCAGCTCGCCGTCCTGGTAAGCGGGCTGCGCGCGGGTCGCCTGCGCCCGGCGCAGGCCCTGTCCGATGCCTCCGCGCCGCCTGCCCGCCTCGGCTTCGGCCGGTTCCTGCTCGGGCTGCTGTGCGCGGCCGGCGGGATCGCCGTGGTCGCCACGACCCGCTTCCTCACCGGCGGCGTGCTCACCGCCATCGCCGCCGGAGCCGTCCTGCTCCACCTGTTCGCCGCCGGCCTGCTCGGACCGCTGGTGGCCCGCCTGACCCTCGCCCTGCTCGGCCCCTTCATCCGCGGCCTGTCCCGCACCTCCGGCTTCCTCGCCGTGGCCAACAGCAGGGCCCACACCCGCCGGGTCACCGCGGTGTTCACCCCTCTCGTGCTGTGCACCGCGCTGGGCGGAACACTGCTGTTTCTCCAGACCAGCCGCTCCCACGCCAGCGAGGTGCAGGGCCGCGACCGCGTCCTGGCCGACCAGGCGTTGACCACCCGGCAGGGACTGCCGGCCGGCTTCGTCGACACCGTCCGCGCCACCCCCGGCGTCACCGCGGCGGCCGGCCTCACCCCCACCACCGTCGTCACCGGCGGATCGGATGGCTACGCCGCCCAGGCCGTCACCTTCGGCGGCGCGCCTGGCACCCCCGGTGGCACCTCCGGCCTGCTCGACCTCGACGTCACCGCCGGCTCACTGGCCGACCTGCGCGGCGACACCGTCGCCCTGAGCGCCGATCAGGCCCACGGCAAACACGTGGGCCGTACGGTCCGGCTGTGGCTCGGC
This sequence comes from Frankia sp. CpI1-P, assembly GCF_001421075.1. Classification (NCBI taxonomy): domain Bacteria; kingdom Bacillati; phylum Actinomycetota; class Actinomycetes; order Frankiales; family Frankiaceae; genus Frankia; species Frankia sp. CpI1-P. Next base: position 51,873 of record NZ_LJJX01000020.1, read on the forward strand.
GACGGCACCCGACGCGACCTGCGACTGGTCGCCGTCTACCGGCGCAACATCGGGTTCGGCGACTACCTCCTGCCGTACGCGGTCGTCGCCACCCACACCACCAGCCCCCTGATCCAGACCGTCCTGGTCGACACCGCACCCGGAGCCCACCTCGACTGGCAGACACTGACCACCGCCTACCCCGGGTTGCACGTCCATGACCATGCCGCCCTCACCGACGCCGAACAGCGGCAGGAAGACCTCAACGCCTGGACCAACTACCTCCTGGTCGCCCTNCTCCTCGCGTTCGCCGCGATCGCCGTCGTCAACACCCTGGTCACGGCCACCCTCGAACGCGGCCGGGAGTTCGCCACTCTGCGACTGACCGGCGCCACCCGCCGCCAGGTGCTACGCATGGTGCGCTGGGAGGCCGTCCTCATCACCGCCATCGCCCTCGTCGTCGGCGCCGCCATCACCGCCGTCACGCTGGTGCCCTTCAGCCGGGGCATCAGCGGGACCGGCACACCGTATGTGCCACCGCAGTGGGCCGCCGCTCTGCTGGGCTCGGGCCTGCTCCTGGCCATGGCCGGCAGCCTGCTTCCCGCCCGTGCCGTCCTGCGCACCCCACCGGTCCAGACCGCGGGAACGGGACGGTGATGGCCGCCTGCCGGGCAAGCAGGCGCACCTGTGGCCCCGAGGATGGGTAGGCGGTTGCGGCGGTGGCTGCGCCGCCCCGCCGTCGCCGCCGCCTCCGACGGGTGGGGCGAGCGGGATCATCTGCCGGCACCCGCGACGACCGAGCGGGTCCTTGCCGCGGCCGGGGGAGCCGATCCGAACGTCGGTCCGGCGGAGTTCGCGACCGCGCTGCTGATCGTGGCCCGCGACGGCGACCCGGCCCTGCGGGCGGCGGTCGTGACCGCGCTCGGCACGGCCGGGGCACCGTGGTGGTTGGCGGTGGACCAGGCGTTGCGGCAGCGGTGGTGGTGGGCGCCGGCCTGGTCGCGGCGCCTCGCGGCGGACCTGGCCGACGGCGAGGTGGACGAGCTGCGGCTGGTCGTGGCCGGCTGCCACCATGACGGGCGGATCCGCGAGGCGGCGGTCGTCCGCCTGGCCGACTGCGAACACCCGGCGGCGGTCGCGGTGCTCGCGCTTCGTGCCTGCGACTGGGTGGCCGAGGTGCGGAGCCGGGCGCGGTCGGTTGTCGAGGGTTGGCCGTCGCCGCCGGGCGGGCCGGCGCTGAGCACGCTGGCGGAGCTGGCGTTCGCGCTGCGCGGACGGCGTGCGGGCGGCTGGTTGGCGCAGCGGGTCGACCAGGTGCTGCGGGACCTGCCGGCGCAGCGGCTGGACCCGCTGCTGTCGGCCCGGGACCGCGGAACGCGGCGGGCCGCCTACTGCGCCGCGATCGCCGCCGGCCAGTTGAGCCTCGACCGGCTGACGACGGCGGCGATCAGGGAGGGTGACCTGCCGATCCGAACGATGTGCGCCCGGGCCGCGGTCCGGGCCGCGGCCGGTCCGGCGCACCTGCACGCGATGCTGGCCAGCCGCACCGCGCTGGTCCGGGCCGAGGCGCTGCAGGCGCTGATCGTGACCGGTGACCTCGACGTGGCCGAGGCGGCGTTGGCCGATCGGCATCCGCTGGTGCGGGGCATCGCGCAGGCGNCTGTGCGCCGCACGGGCGGGGATCCGGCCGAGCACTACCGCCGGCTCGCCGCGCGGCAGGCACCGGAGCTCGGGGTGATCGCGGGGCTCGAGGTCACCGGGGAGCTCGGGGTCGTCGCGGGGCTCGGGGAGACCGGCGTGGCTGACGACGCCGACGTCGTCGCACGATGGCTGGCGCATCCGCGGGCCCGCGTCCGGGCGGAGGCGATCCGCGCGCTGCGGCGCCTCGGGGTCACTCGGCCAGCCGAGCTGGTGCCGATGCTGCGGGACGAGTCGCCCGCGGTCGCCCGCCAGGCGGTGGCGTCTCTGCGGGGTCAGATCGGCGCCGTCGCACCGGCCGTCCTGGAAGGGCTGCTCGACGCGGACAACCCGCCGTCCCTGCGGCTCGCCGGTTACCGGCTGCTGATCGCCGGGGATGCCTGGCAGCGGCTGGCCACCAACCTGAGACTGCTCGGCGACGCCGACGAACGGCTGCGTGCCAGCGCGCGGGCCGACGTGACCGCGTGGCTGGTCAGGGAGGCGGCCGCGACGTTCCACGAGCCGAGCCGCGAGCGCGCCGCCGAGCTCGCCGGCCTGATCGAAGCTGCCCGCCCGATCCTCGGCGATCATCGAGCCCAGGTGCTGCGGTTCCACGCCGGTCTGGACGTCCTATCTACTCGGGGTCGCAGATGATCGACGTTGAGTAGCCTCGGACCAGAACCCCTCGCCGCAATCCGCCCCGCCCCGGATCGGACTTACTCGTCCAGGAAGCGCCGGGGTACAGGAGGCGCCGGGGGAATGGGAAGAGCGGACCGCACGGCGTGCCTCCGAGCTCCGTCAGAGCACGGAGTCCGGTGGGAACTCGACCGGGTAGGGCTCGGTGAAGTCGGNCGAACGGCTCACGTCGTGCCAGGCGAGGTCCGCCGCCAGGAGGCGGCGGTCCAGGGCGATCGACCCCTCGGCGGCGTTCACGCCCAGCGGCAGGTGCTCCGGGATGTCGCGGCGCCGGGCCAGGGCGACGAGGATCTCCGCCGCCCGCGCCGGGTCGCCCGCGGGGCCGGACTCGCTCTGGCGCACCCGCCTCAACCGCGCGGGGAACCTGCAGTGCGCCTACACCCCGTACGCTCCCTGCCCGCTTGCCCCGCCGCAGAACCGCCTCCCGATCCCGATCGAAGCGGGCGAGCAGATCCCCTCCTTCCGGCCCGAGCCCGCCGAGATCGAGGAACGCTCCGCGTCCTGATGACCGGCAGATGCTCGTGTACGGGACGCCCGGGGGCCTAGCGCAGCCNCTCACCTGCGCCTTTTCCGGTGTTCGGTGACGGCCTGTGATGTCCGACGGTGCCGTCTCGCCGCCGGACGGTTCGCCGGAACCGCCCCGCGAGAGGTGTGCGTGGGAACGGAGCCACGTGGTTGTTCTGTACGGACAAATCGGACGCCGAACCGTACAGAAGAACCACGGTGGCGGCTCTCCCACGCATCTGCCCCGAACCGCGGGCCGTCGTCCGTGCAGCGCCCGGCTCTAGCCACATCGCGACGTCACGCAGCGTGAAAGCAGGACAGGAAGCGGACTCCCGAGGCGCTGCATGAGCGCCGCCATTCACCGCCCACCGAGCGCTACCGGGACGTCCCCTTGGTGGTCGCGCGCCGGCAGTACCTGGCCTTCGCCTACGGCTCGGGGGATGGGAGAAACACCGAGCACATGGCCCTGCCGGAGCGGGTACGCCCCACGGCGGACCTCGCCGCCCGGCTACGTGCCCTCCCCGGCGTGGTCGGCGTGGTCGGCGTGGTCGCGGACGTCTCGCTGCGGAGGCCGTCACCGTCCTCATCACCGCCATCGCCCTCGTCGTCGGCGCCGCCATCACCGCCGTCACGCTGGTGCCCTTCAGCCGGGGCATCAGCGGGACCAGCACGCCGTACGTGCCACCGCAGTGGGCCGCCGCTCTGCTGGGCTCGGGCCTGCTCCTGGCCATGGCCGGCAGCCTGCTCCCCGCCCGCGCCGTCCTGCGCACCCCACCGGTCCAGACCGCGGGAACGGGACGGTGACGGCCGCCTGCCGTGGAAGGAGGCGCACCGGTGGGCGCGAGGATGGGTAAGCGGCTGCGGCGTCAGATCCCGCGGCGCGGCGAGGCCGGCTGGTTCGCGTGGACGAGCGGGCCGGCGCCGAGCAGGTGCAGGGTCCGCGCGCGTTCCTCGGCCGTGCCGACCAGGCTCACCAGCACATCGGTGGCGCCGAGCGCGGCATAGGCGGCCAGCCGGTCGACGACCGCACTCTCGTCGCCTACGACGGCGATCGCGCCCGGCTCGGTGAAACCGTCGCGGTCGAGGGCCGTGCGGTAGGACGGCAGTGCCGCGTAGTCGGCGTACTCGGCGTTGAGCTCGGTGCGAATCCGGTCCGGTGCGGACGTCACCGCCACCGGCAGCCCGACGACGACGCGCGGCGCCGGCCGGCCGGCGTCCCGGGCGCCCGCGCCGATCAGCGGGACCACGTGGTCACCGATGGTGCGGGGTCCGGCCAGGAAGGTAATCGTGCCGTCGGTGCGTTCCCCGGCCAGCCGCAGCATCGTGGGGCCGAGAGCGCCNAGCAGCACCGGGACGCGGACCCTCGCGCCGGGCACGGCGCTGCCGGCGGGGTCGGATCCGATTCCCGTGGCGCCGGGAACACGGCGTCCGTCGAGGATCGGCAGCAGGGTGTCGAGGTGGGTGCGCAGCGCGGCGACCGGCCGGTGGAATGGCTGCCCGTAGATCTCCAACAGCCCGGGGTGGCTGACGCCGAGCCCCAGGGTGAACCGGCCGTGCGCCGCAGCCTGCGCCGTCAACGCCTGCCCGGCCAGCACCCGGGGATGGCGCGGCTGGACGACGACGACGGAGGTGCCCAGCTCGATGCCCGGCACCTCGCGGGCCACCGCGGTCAGTACACCGATGGCGTCGTAGCCGTAGCCCTGCGGCAGCCANGCGGTGGACACCCCGGCGGCGGCCACCGTCCGGGCGATCGCCACAAGGTCGTCGATGAGGTTGCCGGAACCGGGAGTGCCGAGGCCGGCAGCAAGGTTGACGCCGATACGAATCACGTCCACCAGCGTGGTCGAAGGTTGGAACGCAGACCAGGAGCCTGCTGATGGTGCCAGTGGAAGTGACACCCTGGACGGCCACGACGGCCACGACGGCCACGACGGCCACGACGGCCACGACGGCCACGACGGCCACAGCAGACACGGCGGCTGCTCGGCGACGTGAGCTCGGGGCCTGCCTGCGGGCGTACCGCAGGCTGGTCGAACCGGCCAGCGTCGGACTCCCCGCCGGTGGGCGTCGCCGCGTCCAGGGGCTGCGCCGCGAGGAACTCGCGTCCCTGGCCGGCGTCAGCCTGACCTGGTACACCGGGCTGGAGCAGGGCCGGGCGACGGCCTCGGCGCAGGTCCTCGACGCCGTCGGCCGGGTGCTGCGCCTCGACGAGGTGGGCCGGCGGCACCTTCGCCGGCTGGTGGCGCCCGAGCCGCCGGCGATCGCCCCGCCCGGCGAGCATCTGCGTGGGCTCGCCGGCCTGCTGGACGGCTGGCCGGCGAGCCCGGCGGCTCTGCTCGACCACCATCTCGACATCGTCGCCACCAACGCGGCCTGGGCGCGGGTCTGGGGCGATCCTGCCGGGTACGAGCCGGCACGCCGGCACGTGCTCTCGCTGCTCGCCGCCGCGTCGGCGCCCGCCGAGCTGCTGCTGCCGGTGGCACGGCAGTTCCGCATGGCCGCCGACCTGCATGCCGGTGACCCGCGGATCGCCGAGATCGGCGCGCTGCTGCGTGCGGACCATCCGGCCCTGGGCCTGGTGTGGGACTGCCGGGGAATCGGCGCGTTCGGCCATCCGATGTTCGACCTGGCCGGCGAACCGGCGGCGGCACATCTGCTGCATCCCACCGGCCATCCCGAGATCNCCGTCATCGTCGCCGCGCACCCGCGCCGGACGACCTGACCCGACACGCGTCTTCCTCCCACCTTGCTCAACGAACCTGCCTCAACCCGCGGAGTCCGCCGGGAACTCGACCGGGTAGGGCTCGGTGAAGTCGGCCGCGGGGCCGGACCCGCGCCGGCGCACCCGCGCCTTCATGGCGCCCACGGTGCTCGCGTACTCGGCGTGCGGGCTACGGACCGTCGTCGTGAAACCTGTCCAGTTCGGCGTTCCAGTCGACGTGGTCGCCTTCCGCGCCGGAGGGAACCGCCGCCAACGTGTCGTTGATGAACGCGGCGACCTGTTCGTGGCGGAGCTGGACCTCGGTGTGCCGGGACGCCGACTTCAGCGACAGGACCAGCAGGCGGGTCCCGTCGTGGAACGCCGGGCGCACCTCCACGGCGCCGACACCGGTCGGCCGCCGGGCGCCGTCGATCAGGAGCTGACGAGCGAAGGTCCAGGTGACTGTCTGCACGGTACTCGTCCGTAGCCGCAGGCTGACGGCGAACGGATCGGCCCGATCGAAGCGGAGCGCCGCGGGCAGCGGCGCGCGGGTGCCGTCCGGCTGGACGAGGAAGGCCGACAGCTTCGACTCGAAGGGATTCGCGTCCGGCGGACGGCGCTGTGACATGCCACCCTCCCGCTTCCACCTGTGTCGACCGCCGAACAACGCGGCGGTCCGCCGACCCGGCCCGACATCCCCGTCCATCGTCACACGCCGGCGCAACCTGCGTGCGCCCGCCTCTCGGGCGGGGCGACGAACGGTGTGACGGACGCGACTCGCCGCCCCCAGGCCTGCGCCGGAGGACCATCTCGACCGGGGGCGCACCGATTCTCGGCTGGCGTCGGCGTGGCTCGCAACGGCCATCCGCCCGATCTTGCTATTCGCCATACTTCGTACGCTTTTCATCGCATTAGTCCGAACTAGCCCTTTTGTGGGGCCTAATTACCATTTCGCACTAGCGTCGGGGCCATGAGAGCACGGAGTTGGAGACGGCGGATCACGCTGCCCGCGGTGGTCGCGGTGAGTGCGCTGATCGGCCTGGTCATAGTGGGTTCCCCGGCNCAGGCGGCGTCGTGTACGGCGCTCGGGGCCACCAGCGACGACGGATCGTCCGTCACCTGTGTCACCTATCCGACGTCGGACGATGCGCGCCTGATCGACCTCACCGTTCATTCGGCGGCCATGAACGCGAACGAGATCGTGCGAATCCTGCTGCCGACCGGCTATGACCCGCAGGCCGATCGGACCTGGCCGACGCTGTATCTGCTGCACGGCGCGGGCAGCGGGACGTCCGGCCACGTCGACTGGACCACCAATACCGACGTCGAAAGCCAGACCGCCGGACACGGCGTGATAGTCGTCATGCCCGACGGCGGGAACGTCGGTTACTACAGCGACTGGATCGCCGATCCGCAGAAGTGGGAGACCTTCCACCTGGTCGAGCTGCGGCAGTTGCTCGAACGCAACTACCATGCCGGTCCCGACCGGGCAATCGCCGGCCTGTCGATGGGTGGGTTCGGCGCGGTGTCCTACGCGGCCCGGCATCCCGACGACTTCAAGGCGGTGGCGTCCTACAGCGGCGCCCTGCACCCCTACGCCGACTACCCGACCATCAGGACGCAGGTGTGGTCGGCCGGCAAGGACGTCCGGACGCTGTGGGGCGACCCGACGACCACGTCCGGGGCGGCGACCTGGCAGCAGCACGACCCGTACTACCTGGCCGACAAGCTGACCGGCATCCCGATCTACGTCTCGTCCGGTGACGGCACCAGGGGTCCGAACGATCCCGACCCCGGCTCCACCAACACGGAGGCGATCGTCAACTCCGAGAGCCAGGCCTTCACTCAGAAGCTCAACGACGCCTACGTCGCCGCGCACCCCGGAGCCACCGGCGATCCGCTGCTCACCACCCACTTCTACAGCCCCGGCGTCCACATCTGGAGCTACTGGACCCAGGAACTGCACGCCTCACTTCCCCTGCTGTTCTCCGCGATCGGCGCGTAGCGGCGGCCGAGCGGTGGCTCCCGTCGGGGAGCCGCGCTCATGTGGCTCCGCCGCCGGTCGCGGGTTGCGGTGCAGGTCTGCCGTCAGCCCGGCCGGTGGCGGAGCCGGGCGCGCGCCGCGAACCCGGCCACGAACGCGGCGAACGCCACGAATCCCACCGCGGCGGCCCGCCCGGTCGCGTGCGGGTGTCCGGGCAGGGCGGCGGGGATGCTCGGCTCCACCCGGCGGCTGCCCACGGTCAGACCCCCGAGGCGGGAGTCGACGTCGGCCCCGATGGTGACGAGGGGACCGGCCGGTCCGTGGATCTCGACCGTCATGCCCTCGGCGGCGAGGACGTCGGCGACGTGGCGCAGGCCGGCGCGTCCGGCGGGAACCGTGGCCGGCAACACGCCAGCCGGGAGGGCGGCGAGGAGGTCCCCCGCGACCGACCACAGCTGCCCCGGCTGACCGGTGGTGATCCGGATACGGTCGCCGGACGCTTCGAAGCGTCCGCCGACCGGCCCGGAGCCGTCCTCGACGCTGAAGGCGACGTCACCGGAGAATCGGGCTGTCACTAGCGCGCGGCGCCGTTGGTGAAGGCGCNGGGCGAGTCGTTGTCCGAGGTGGCGATCCGCAGTGTGCCGTGCAGACGCCAGGTCGCGCGCGCGGCGTCGGGCCCGGTGTCCCGCGGAACCTCGACGAGCATGTCGACAAACTGGTAGTTGATCGCGGCGCCCTTGCCGGTCAGGAAGGACCACAGGTCCTTGCCCAGGTCCGTCCAGTCGACGACTGCGCGGTCCTTACTGGTCTGCGTCATGATTGTGCTCCCCTGGTTGTCGACCAGGCGCGGAATTCGCGAAGCTCGCGCCCACCTCGAAAGTACGACGGCCGACCCCGAACCGCACCTTGAAGCGGCTGGTCGAGGCGCTGTTCCCCCATCGTCGCGACGGAAACCGGTATTCAGCCGGAGAACAGTGAGGACAGGGGAACGACAAAGCGGGTCGACCACGCGAATTGGGTCGGTAGAACCGGCGATGGGATCACGCGGAGTCGGGCGGGGATGCGGCCACCGCCGTCCATCCATGCTCCAACAACGCGAAGATCCGCTCCAGGGCGGCGTTACCGGGGTTCCCGTCGGCCGCCGGTTCCGCCTCGGGGCCGATGCCGATGCGCGCGGCGGCGAGATGGGCGGCCGCCAGGGCGAAGTGGGCGAGGGCCAGGCATGCCGGGTCATCCGCGGGCAGTCCGCTGGACTCGGCGATCGCCGCCGCCAGCGCGGTCTCGTGGCGCAGCCACATCCNGCGGGAGTGCTCGCGCAGCTCGGGCGTGCCGTCGACCAGGGCGTGGAAGTCGCGCAGGCGCGGGTCGGCGCGGCGCTCGGCCGACCGGGCGCTGGTCAGGTGGTTGCGCAGGGCCTGGGGGATCGACTGGCCGGCCGGGCGGTCGCGGACGGCGGCGACGAGGGCGGCCTCGCGGTCGGCGTCCTCGTCGAACAGCAGCGCCACCTTGCCCTCGGGGAAGTGCTTGAACAGCGTCGTCACCGACACGTCCGCCGCCTCGGCGATCTCGCGGACCCCGACCGCGTCGAATCCACGCTCCAGGAACAGCGNCAGCGCCGCGTCGGCCAGCGCCTGACGGGTGGCCGCCTTCTTGCGCTCCCGGCGTCCCACCGACGGGGTCGTCTGCTCCACGCCGCCACAGTACCGCATGGTTGAGCTGCTCAAAAAATGTATCCGTTGCACTTTTGAAGTCGTTCTGATTTTCTGGGCGTGTCCGGAGACGGCGGACCGGCGGAGGCGGAGCCATAGCGCTGCCGTCCCCGCCCTCGCTCGCCGCCCATCGACATGACAGGAGCACGATCATGGAAGTGTCTGTCCACCCCACCAAGATCGCCGTCGTCGGCGCCGGCCCCGGCGGCCTGACCTGCGCCCGGGTCCTGCAGCGCCACGGCATCGACGTCACCGTCTACGACCTCGACGCCTCGGTCGACGCTCGTCCACAGGGCGGCAGCCTCGACATGCACGCCGACTCCGGCCAGGTCGCGCTCGCCGCAGCCGGCCTGCTCGACGCCTTCCATGCGCTGGCCCGGCCGGAGGGGCAGCAGATGCGCGTGCTCGGTCGCGACGCCGGAGTGCTGCTCGACCTTGTCCCCGATCGGGGGGACGATGGTGCCCCGGAGATCGATCGCGGGCAGCTCCGCGCCCTCCTGCTGGACGCACTGGTTCCCGGCACGGTCCGGTGGGGTCACTCGGTGACCCGTCTCGAGCCACTCGGCGGCGGCGCCCACCGGTCCACTTCGCCCACGGCACGTGCGCCGAGCATGTCCTGGTCATCGGCGCGGACGGGGCCTGGTCCCGGGTCCGGGCGCTGCTCGGTGGCGCCGTCCCGGGCTACTCGGGCGTGACGTTCGTCGAGGCCCACTTCGACGACGCCGACCGGCGCCACCCGCGGGCCGCGGCCCTCACCGGCCAGGGACTGATGATGGCGCTGCACGACAACCGCGGGCTCATCGCCCAGCGCAACAGCGGCGGCCACATCCGCGTCTACATCGCCCTGCGCACCGAGCTTGACTGGCACGAGGTGGCCGGCGTCGACCTCGCCGACACCGGGCGCGTCCGCGAGGTGCTGCTGGCGGAATTCACCGGCTGGAGCCCGTCCCTGCTCACGCTCATCACCGCCAACGACGGCCCGTACCTCAACCGGCCGATCCACGCCCTGCCCGTCCCGCACACCTGGCCGCACACCCGCGGACTGACCCTGCTCGGCGACGCGGCGCACCTCATGTCGCCGTTCTCCGGGATGGGCGCCAACCTCGCGATGCTCGACGGCGCCGACCTCGCCCGGGCCATCGCCGCCCAGGCCGGCGCCCCGAACCCGGACGGCCCCGCGGGCAGCCTGGACGCCGCCGTTCGCGCCTACGAGAGCGTGATGCTGCCACGATCCGTGGAGGCCGCCGCCGGCGCCGCCGGGGCGATCGCCGCGGCCATCGCGCCCGACGCCCCGGCGGGGATCCTCACCCATCTGGCGTCCCGGCAGTAAGGGCGCCGCCCGCGGACCGGGTGGCCCGCGGACCGGGTGGCGGGCGGGCCGGGGGCGGGTGGCGCGCGCGGGTGGGGCGTTCTGGGAGAAGCTGGGACCAGCGCGTCCCGATCGGCGGATGCCGCGACTGTGAGGGGCGGTCACCATGATCCGGCTCAGCGTGCTGTACCCGAGGACCGAGGGTGCGACGTTCGACCACGACTACTATCGGGACTCCCACATCCCGATGGTCAGCGGGATGTGGGGCGTCTCGGAGGTCGAGATCGACCGCGGGCTGGACGGCCCGTATGTCGCCGTCGCGCACTTCCGGTTCGCCTCGATCGAGGCGATGAAGGCGGCGATGTCCCGCGGCGACGGCAGGGCGATCGGCGCCGACGTCGCGAACTACACCACGATCACCCCGGTGATGCAGACCAGCGAGGTGACGGGCTGAGCATGGCGACGCCCGGCACCGACCCCGAGCGCGCCCAGGTCCTCGCCGACGTCTTCGCCGCCGCCTTCGGCGAGCTGATGGCGGCGGAGCCCGGGGCGTTCCGGCGGAAGTTCCGCAAGATGGCGGCGACGCCGTTCGCCTTCTACCGGGGCTCGGCGGCGCTGTTCTACGCCGACGTCCACGCCCTCGACGACCCCTTCCTGGACGAGCGGACCAGCCGGATCTGGATCCACGGCGACCTGCACGCGGAGAACTTCGGCACGTACATGAGCAGCAACGGCGTGCTCGTGTTCAACGTCAACGACTTCGACGAGGCCTACGTCGGACCGTTCACCTGGGACCTGCGGCGCCTCGTCGCGAGCCTGGCCCTGCTCGGGCGCGCCAAGGCGCTCAGCGACGCGGTGATCACCCGGCTCGTCGAGGCGTGCGTGGGCGCCTACGCCGACCGGATCCGCGAGCTTGCCGAGGGCGGCGACGCGTCGTCGTCGGACCTGTTGANGCTCGCGACCACCTCGGGGGTGGTCCACGCGTTCCTCCAGCAGGCACGGCGCTCCACCAGGGTGGGACTGCTCGACGAGCTCACCGTGGTCGAGGGCCACGACCGTCGGTTCGCCCGGGACGACGGCATCAGCCCGGTGGACGAGGCCACCCGGGCGGGCGTCCTCGCCGCGTTCGAGCGCTACGTGGACACGGTGCCGCCGGACCGGCGCACCNGCCCGGTGTCGCTGACGGTCAAGGACGTCGTGCTCCGCCGCGGGGTGGGCATCGGNAGCGCCGGCCTGCCGTCGTACAGCCTGCTCGTCGAGGGGCAGACGCAGGCACTGGACAACGACGTCGTCCTGTACATGAAGCAGGGGCAGGTGCCGGCGGTCAGCCGGTTCGTGTCCGACGAACGGATCCGCGACTACTTCGAACACCAGGGGCACCGCACGGCGCTGTCGCAGCGCGCGTTGCAGGCGCACAGCGACTCCTGGCTCGGCCACACGGAGCTCGACGGCGTCGGCCAGCTCGTCGCCGAGGTGTCGCCGTACGCGCAGGATCTGGACTGGTCGGAGGTGAACGAACCCGAGCAGATGCTCGCCCTGGTCGCCGACCTCGGCCGTTCCACCGCCCGGATGCACGCCGTCGCGGACGACGAGAGCGAGCACGACCTGGTGAGCTTCTCCACCGAGGACGCGATCCACGGTGCGATCTCGCGCGACGCCAAGGCGTTCGTCGCCTCGCTGGTCNACTTCGCCCACGACTACGGCGCCCAGGTCCACCGTGACCACCAGCTCTTCGTCGACATGTTCCGCAACGGCCAGCTCATCGACGTGGGCTGAGCGGGACATGGCAGCCGTCTCCTCTGACGGGGCCGCCGCTTACGCGGGGGTGGCGCGCACGTACACGTTGTCGGAATAGGAGTGGGCCCGGAGGTCGAACGGTCCGCCACAGGTGATCATGACTAGCTGCCGTGGGCCCTGCGTTCCGGCGAAGGCCGCCGGATCGACGCCGCCGGCCTTGGCACGGGCGGAGACCCGCCTGACCCGCCACGCGGTCTGCTCCCCGCGTGCGTCACTGGTGTAGACGAGGTCTCCGGCGTGCAGGTGGGCCAGCCGTCCAAACGCGAAGGGCGGCATTCCCCGCCAGTTCACGTGCCCGACGAGGGTCACCTCCCCGGAGCCGGCGTCCAGCGCGGCCGAACCGGACCACAGCCCGACCTCGGACGGCGCCTGCGGCGGAGTGAGGACGCCCTGGTCCTCGGTCGCCCGGCCGATCCTGGCGGTGACGCCGAGCGCTGGTATCCGGAGGCTGGATGCCGGCAGATCGGACTGGTGCCGCGGGATCTGGACCGTGCGCGCCCCGCCGGATCCGGGCGATGGCCCGGGCCGGTGCGGCCCGCCGGTCTCAGGCAGCGGGGCGGCCACCGGGGCAGGTCTGGCCGGCCATCCCAGGACGATCAGCGCGATCCCGGCCAGCATGATCCCGGCGAGGGTCAGGGCACCGAGGACGGGCAGCGAGGCGGCCGGGCGCCTCAACGCCGGCGTCTGGTCCGCCGGGCCCCGAGCGCCCCGAGTGCGGCGAGCGCGCAGCCGGCGGTGACCGTGCCGAGTACGACCAGCTCAAGACCGCTGCGCCTGGGCTCGTCGGGCTGCCCTCCCGCCACGGCCACCGGCGGATGAGCAGCCTGCTGGCTCCCCGGCGCCGGCGACACACCACCGTGGCGCTGCGAGGAACCGGGCTCGGTCCGGCCCGGGCCGCCGCCGGACCCGTTACCCGGGCCAGGGCCGGAGCCGTCACCAGGGCCGGAACCGCCTGCCACCGCGCCGCCGCCCACGATGGCGCCGCCCGCCGCGGGGCCACCGAAGTTGGGGCCACCGAAGCCGGGGCCACCGAAGCCGGGGCCACCGAAGCCGGGGCCACCGAAGCCGGGGCCACCGAAGCCGGGGCCACCGAAGCCGGGGCCACCGAAGCCGGGGCCACCGAAGCCGGGGCCACCGAAGTCGGGGCCATCGAAGCCGGGGTGAGGGGGAAGGATGCCGGGGAATCCGGGTAGCCACGGCGGGAGCGGGAAGACGACGATCGGCTTGCCGCTCGGGATCGGCACGCTGGCGAAGGCGGGCGGCGCGATCNCCCGCCCNCCCTGAGCGGCTGCGGACGCGTTCGCCACGTTGGTGATGACGCCCGCCGCGACCTCCGCGGACGTGATCGTATGATCGGGAACGGTGCAGGTCACAGCCTGCTTCGGGAGGAGCGACGGGGCGGGGCAGCGGACCGGGCCAGCCTTGGGATCGTGNACGGTCACCGCGGACACCACCGTGTGCCCGGTGTTCGCGACCGTGATCGTCCAGTGCACCCGGTCACCTGGACCGATCCTGCCGTCCCTGTCCGCNTCCACCACGGTGCCGCGCTTGGTGGNGGCCAGCGCGGGTGTTCCCAGGAGGATGAGGCCGACGGTGGTCTGCGCCGAGTCGCCGTCCGCCCTGNCAGGCAGCGCCGGCAGGACGACCGTCATCGCCAGCAGCACGGCCGTCGTCAGAGCCGTCGTCAGAGCCGCCGACAGCGGCCGGTCAGGGAGACCCTTCGGTGTCGCCGGGCCGGCCGGGGGGCGACGGATCGGCCGACGACCGATCATGACGTCGTGGCCGCTGTCGCGCCCGCCGAGTCCGTCAACGGTCCCGCCATCGCAAGTTCCCCCACCCAGCGTCATGAACTGCTACTCAGAGTAACATGGCGCGGTCGTGGCCCGTGGTCAAGTCGGCGGTGCCAGGGGTGCGCTCGAGGACAGGTCCGGCCCCGTGGCGGAGGAGCGGCCAGCCTGCGCAACCGTGTTGTACAGACGTCGGCGCTGTACAGACATCGGATGATTGTGCGGGGCGCGGCCGCACCCTGGCCAGCGGCGGCCAGGACAGCGCCGTCCGGCTCTGGACCCTCGCCTGAGCGCACCGGGTCGGCCCGCCGGTCAACCGGCCGCGACGACGCTCCGTCCGCGGCCCCAGCCCCGGCTGTCGAGGTCGGTCAGGACGCGGATCATGTCGTCGTTGGTCTGCCGGGTGGTGGCCCGCACCAGCTCGGTCAGGGCGGGGCCGGCCTTCTCGGGAGAACCGCAGTCGAAGGGCGGCTGCGGGTCGTATTCCATGGCGAGCTGGGCCATTTTCGCGACGTCGTCGCCGAACATCCGCGCGAGCAGCGTGAGGCCGAAGTCAAGGCCGGCGGTGACGCCGCCGCCGGTGATCCGGTTACGGTCGATCACGACACGGTCGTTGACGTTCTCGGCGCCGACCAGGGCCAGCACGTCGCGGCCGGCCCAGTGGGTGGCAGCCCGGTAGCCCCGCAGCAGTCCGGCGGCGCCGAGGAGCAACGAGCCTCCGCAGACGGCGGTGACGTAGCGGGCCCGCGAGCCTCGGTCGGCGAGGAAGGCGAGGACGTCGGCGTCCGCCGCAGCGGCCTGGTCCCGTCCGCCGGGGACGAACAGGACGTCGACGTCCGGCGGGCAGTCGGCCAGGGTCGTCGTCGGGATCACCGCCACGCCGGTGTCGGACATGACCGGGTCGAGCGTCCGCCAGACCAGATGCACCTCCATGACGGGGGCGAGAGCGGTCTGCGGGCCGATCAGATCGAGCAGGGTGAGCCCGGGGTACAGCAGCATCGCAGCCCGTGGCGGGGTGGGCGTGGGCGTGGGCGTGTTGGCCGTGCGATCGGTCATCGATAACTCCTCCGGTTCGGCGGTAAACCGCGTAATACGGGGCTGGCCCGTCTCCCGACCCCGGAATGCGGGGTCGGTGCCGACGCTATCGATGGGGTGCGGCGCCGACCGCCGGCCGGCGTGACAATGTTCGACGGGAAATTGCCAGCCTGATCGATGGCCGGGCGGCGCGTCCACGCCGAGGATTCAGTGCGCCGCCGCCCAGGGGGCGACGCTGCCGACCCGGTTGATCGAGTAGCGCAGGATGAACCCGTCGCCCTTCGGGCCCGGGAAGTCGGCGTCCGGGTTCGCGTAGACCTTCGTCAGGCTGTTCAGCAGATCCAGGGCGCCGCCGGCGGTGACCGTGGCCGTCGCCTGCAGGACGGCTACTCGGCTGCCTCCTGCTCCATGAAGACCCGGTCGGCGTGGAAGATCTCCGCAAAGCTCGCGAAGCGTTCCAGGCTGCCGTACTTCGGCGTGAACTCCCAGGCCACCCATTCGCCGTCCGGGCCGGGATCGGCCGGATCGAGCAGCCAGAAGTCCTCGCCGCTCGCGATCACCAGCGATCGACGGAAGACCGACAGCAGGTCGTCGAGGTCCTGTCCNTCGTTATGCGGCTCTCCGTAGAGGTTGATGAAACCGGCGCCGTCTACGGTGTCGCGGAACCAGTCGACGTCGGTGCTCGCGTGCAGCTCGTCGATCCACCCGGCGAGGTTGGGCCATCCGTCGCTTGTCGCCAGAAAGCTGCGGAAGGTCGGCGGGAAACGGACCGCCAGGCGTTGCTCGGCCGCCGCCACCGTCTGCTCGGCCGCCGGCTCGTGACCTACCCAACGATGCTGGATCTGCTCGTCGGAGAGCTCGTCTGGATCGGCCGTGCGCAGATACGTCTCGCTGTACTCGCGCAGATAGTCGCGCCACTGCTCGGGGGTCGTCAGCGCGGGNGCGGCCAGGGGCGCGTCGCCGTCGGCGAGATTCGACACGAATCCGGCCTCCTTGTCGGGAACGTCAGTATTCTGCCATTCGACAAGCTATCACGGGCCGATGTTCGCCCCGGACGAGCGCAATGTTGTTTCCCGCGAAATCNACCTGCCGCAACGAAAGTTCGTTCGCGGCTCCCGGCTTTGGCCGATGAGTTCGGTGAGGGCACGGGTATGCCGTCCTTCATCCGCCGGCCTACCGGCGGCCGAGGTTCAGCGCGCCGCCGCCCAGGGGCCGATGCCGCCGACGCGGTCAATCGAGTAGCGCAGGACAAGGCCCTCGCCCTTCGAGCCTGGGAATTCGGCCTCCGGGCTTATGTAGACCTTCGCCAGGTCGTTCAGCAGGTCCCAGGCGCCGCCGGTCGTGACGGTGGCCGTCGCGCGTAGGACGGCGTACTCGGCCAGGTAGGCTCCCGGCACCCTCGGCGCGGAGAAGGAAAGCACCACGCGGGGATCGCGTTCCACGTTGCGCACCTTCACGTAGCGGCCCATATGGCCGCTGACGACGTCGTCGCCGTCCAGGCCGATCCAGATGACGCTTACCTGCGGGCTGCCGTCCGGATTGATCGTCGTCAGGTGCGCAAGCGGACCACTGGAGATCAGGTCGCGGAGTTCCGGTGTCAGCAGCGTCATCGCTCGATGCTCCCCTCCATCTCGATCAGCCTAGCAACTATCGGGAAATCCCCCGCGCGATGACGGGGTGCGGCGCGGCCGCCGTGCTCGCTCAGCCCTCCTCGGGGCCGGTGGCGACGGGACGGTCGGGCAGGTTCGACCACTGGGACCAGGAGCCCGGGTAGAGCGCCGCGGGGTGACCGGCGATGGCCAGCGCCGCGACCTCGTGGGCGGCGGTCACGCCCGAGCCGCAGTACACCCCGACGGGCCGCTCGCCGGTGACGCCGAGCGCCGCGAACCGGCGGGCGAGCTCGGCGGGGGAGTGGAACGTCCCGTCGGCGCTCAGGTTGTCCCCGGTCGGGGCGCTGTGGGCGCCGGGGATGTGCCCGGCGACCGGGTCGACCGGTTCGACCTCGCCGCGGTAGCGCTCGCCGGCCCGGGCGTCGAGCACGATCCCGTCGCGGGCCAGCGCCGCGACCCCGTCGGCGTCGAGCGTCGGCAGCGCGCCGGGGACGAGGGTGATGTCGCCGGGCGGCGGCTGGACCGGCTCCGTCTGGAGCGTCCCGCCCGCGGCCGTCCAGGCGGCGAGCCCGCCGTCGAGGATCAGCACCGGCTCGACCGAGGCCCAGCGCAGCAGCCACCAGGCCCGCGCCGCCGACATCGCCCCCGAGTCGTCGTAGACGACGACGGTGTCCCCGGCGGACAGCCCCCAGCCGCGGGCGGCGCCCTGCAGCGCGGCCACGTCCGGCAGCGGATGACGGCCCTGCGCGGGCACGGGCGGCGCGGCGAGCTCGGTCTCGAGGTCCACGAAGACCGCCCCGGGGATGTGCCCGGCCAGGTAGCCGTCCCGCCCGGGCGGACCACCGAGCTGCCAGCGGACGTCGAGCACCCGCGGGGGCCGCGCGGAGTCGAGGAGCCGGGCCAGGTCCGTCGCGGAGATCAGCACATCGCTCATGCCCCGGACGCTACCGTCGGGGGCCCGGCGCCGCGCCGTCCGCCACCTGGTCCGTATTCGGAGATTTGTCGCCCGGGACGGATTCGTGCAAGGCTCGGCGCGATGGCGATCGGGGTCGACGGGGTGCGGGTCGGGCACTGGACCGATCCGGTGGGCGTCACCGGATGNACGGTGGTGGAGCTGCCGGTGGGCACGGTGGCCTCGGCGGAGGTGCGCGGCGGGGCGCCGGCCTCGCGCGAGCTCGACGCCCTGGCGCCGCACATGGCGCTGGCCAGCATCGACGCCGTGCTGCTGACCGGCGGTTCGGCGTTCGGCCTGGCCGCCGCCGACGGGGTGATGCGCTACTACGCCGAGCGCGGTCGCGGTGTGCCCACGAGCGGCGGCCCGGTGCCGGTCGTGCCGGCACTGGCCCTGTTCGACCTCGCCGTTGGCGCACCCACCGCCCGCCCGACCGCCGACGCCGGCTACCTCGCCGCGCGGGCGACCGGCGGCGAGCAGGTGCTGCGCGGCCGGGTCGGCGCCGGCACAGGGGCGTACGCGAGCCAGTGGCGCGGGCCCGAGTACCGCGGCCCCGGCGGGCTCGGCCACGCGTACCGGTGCCGCGGCGAGGTCAGTGTCGCCGCGTTGTGCGTGGTCAACGCGTTCGGGGACATCGACCACGGCGGCGATCCCGTCCCCCTCGACGCCGCCGAGTCGCAGTGGCGACCCTTCGACCTCGCCGCCGGGCGGACCCACACCACGATCGGAGTGGTGGTCACCAACGCGCGGCTGGACAAGACGAGCTGCCTGCTGGTCGCGCAGGGCGCCCACGACGGGCTGGCGCGGGCCATCACCCCGCCGCACACCCGTCTCGACGGCGACGCCTTCGTCGCCGCGGCAACCGGCCGGGTCGAGGCCGACGTCGACCTCGTCCGCCTGCTCGCGCTGGCCGCCGTCACCGCCGCCATCCGCTCCGTCGACCGCTCACCCTGACCTGACCTGACCTGCCCCGACCTGTCGGGGCGTCGGCTCAGGACGTTGGCGGTCGTCTCGGGCGGGAACGCTGTGCGTCCTTGGCCGTTCCGCGGATACCGTCCGCCGTCGGCCCGGTGACGGGTCCCGAGGCGGACATTCCGATCAGCGGTACCGACCGGCCGAGGCTGCTCGATGAGTACGCCGCGGTAGCCATCACGGACGGTGTGTTCCGGCGGCTTCTGCTGGAGCTCGGTTGACGCTGCTCGACGAGCCGGCCTTCCGGGCGTTCGTCCGGGGCGGGGCACCGTCGATCGACGTGAAGACCGCTTTCCCGGCGATCACGACGTGGGTCAGTCGTGCGCTTCACGGTGGTACGGCCGTTCTGAGCGGTGGAGCGGTCAGCGGGTGGGGCGACGCCGCCGCTGGTTGTGCCGGGCGGGGGCGGCAGTGGGCCTGCGCCGGTTCGGGGCAGCCGGCTGGTCGGCGTCCTGCGCGGTCGCGTCCTGCATGGTTGCGTCCCGCATGGTCGCGTCCTGCGCGGTCGCGGCCGGCGTCGGGTCCGCCGGCGGAGCCTGGAAGACGACGCTGGCGACCTGGGTGGCCGAGATCGGATGCGCGCTGGCCTCCGCGGCGGGCTGGGCGAAGTCCGGGATCCGGAAGGGGCGGGTCGTGGGCGGCGGAAGCTCGCGCCTCGGCTGCGTGCGGGCCGTCCGCGGCGCGGAGAAAGGATGGATCGATGAGGTGGCGATGAGGGGTGTCTCGCTTTCGGGGACGGATCGTCGGACGACGATCGGTATGGCGACCGCGCCAGAGCCGTCGGCCGCGGCGCGAAGCCTGCGGACCGACACGACCCGTGGGCGGCTCGTCAGAGCCGGTACATCCGGCTGAACGGACTCGGGATGCGCTCCTGCCGGGAGCCGAAATCAACATCCACGGAGGTGTCTCCGGTGACCCCGATGACCCGGCCGAGCCCGTACACGTCATGCGTGACGCGGTCACCGACCGAGAACCGCTCCTGGGCGGGGACCGCCGGAACCTTGAAGGGGCTGTTGGGTAGGCGACGTCGGGGCACCGCTGACTCGGTCATCAGCTCCAGTATGCACGTCCGCGCGGGGATGGCCAGTCGCCGGCCGTGCCGGGGCCCGGGCGTCACCCATCGGTGGCCGGAAAGGGTGCGTACGCGCGGCTAGTCTGTGTGCTGTGGAACGCGGGCCGGTGAGGGGACGGGCCCATCCGATGCAGGATCCTGGTACACGGGTGGCCGACCCCGTCCGCCTGGCCGCCGTCCGCGGGTGCGGTCTGCTCGACACCGACCCGGAGGAGCCGTTCGACCGGCTGACCAGGCTGGCCGCGATGATGCTGGACGCTCCGCTGGCGATGCTGACCGTGATCGACGACCGTCACGTCTTCGTCAAGTCGCAGTCCGGCGTCAGGCCCGAGTCCGGCGTCAGGCCCGAGGCCGGCGTGGATCCGGCGGCCCGGACCGGCCGGCGTCACCCGCTCGCCGAGGCGTTGTGCCCACTGGTCATCGACGCCGCCGGGCCGATCGTCGTGCCCGACACGGCGGCGGACACCCGCACCCGGGGCAACCCGATGAACGTCACGCTCGGGGTGGCGGCGTGGGCGGGCCATCCGGTCTTCGGTCCGGACCGTCAGATCGTCGGGGTCTTCAGTGTCGCGGACGACCATCCGCGCCCGTGGACCGCCCGCGACCGCACCATCCTGGAGACGCTGTCCGAGGCGGCCTCCGGCGAGATCGCGTTGCGGGCGACGCTCGCGCGCGCCACCGAGCTGGCCCGCACCCTGCAGGCGAGCCTGCTGCCGCCCCGACTCCCCGAGGTGCCGGGCCTGGACCTGTCGGCCCGGTACCGGCCGGCCGGCGACGGCTCCCAGGTGCTCGGCGACTTCTTCGATGTCTTCGACACCGGGCCGGCCGGTCTGGGCGTCGTGCTCGGCGACGTCGCCGGCAAGGGCGTCGAGGCGGCCCGAGTGACCGCCCTGGCCCACTACACGATCCGGGCGNCAGCGAGCCACAGCACCAGTCCCGCCGCCATCCTGGGCCAGCTCAACACGGCGCTGCTGACGCAGCGCCCGGACAGCGAACGTTTTCTGACCGCCGCCTATCTGGACGTCCGCAACGCGCGCTCGGGCCGCCGGCTCACCCTCTGCTCGGCCGGCCACACCCCCGTCCTGCTGCGTCGCGCCGACGGTGACGTACAGCCGGTCGGCGTGCACGGCCTCGTGCTCGGGCTTTTCGACGACGCCGAGCTGGTGGACACCCCGATCCGGCTGAACCCGGGCGACATGCTCCTGCTGTACACCGACGGCGTCACCGAGGCGCGCCGCGGCCGCGAACAGTACGGCGACGAACGACTCCGCTCCCTGGTCGGCGCCCTGGGCCCGGTCACCGCCGAACGGCTGACGGCGGCGGTCGAGGCCGCGGTCCTCGATTTCGCCGAGGGCGCACCGCACGACGACATCGCCATCCTCGCGCTCGGACTGCCGAGCGAGCCCGGCTCCCGCTGACCGGACCGGCACCCCCGCGGGCCTCCCGACTCACCGGGAACGTGGCTGCCGGTGGACCCGGCTGCCGGTGGACCCGGCTGCCTGTGGACACGGCCAGTGCGGGCACGGTCTAGGAAGGCGGCAGTTGCGGCGGGGGCAGCGCGCCCTCCTCGTGATCGAGCTCGTCCTCGAGCAGGCGCAGGGAGGCGTCGGACAGGTGGCCGGTGTCCCGCCAGAGCTGGAGCTCGTCGCGTTCCGCCTCGATCATCGTGCGGCGGACCCGGCTGAACGCCTCCGTGAGGCTCGCGGTGGGGGGCCGGCCGGCGTCGGCGNGCTTCAGCGCGCGCAGGCTGTCCTCGCTGCGCCGCTTGCGCTCCTCGGCGACCGTGCGCAGGCGCAGGATGAGATCGTCGGGAAGCTGGCCGCGATCATGCAGAGCGGCCAGGGTCCGCAGGCCGGCGTCGGCCGCCGCGACCCGGGCGCGGGCGCGCTGCCGCCGGCCCTCGTCGAGGTCGGGCCGCACCCCCAGCCGGTGCAGGACCGGTCCGAAGGTGAGCCCCTGGCCGACGAGCGTCACCAGCACCGCGACGTAGGCACAGAACACCAGCAGGTCCCGATGCGGGAACCCGGTCCCGTTGACGGACAGCGGCAGCGCGAAGACCGCGGCGAGGGAGATCACTCCGCGCATCCCGGACCAGGACAGCGCCACCAGTTCGCGGGTCGAGAGGTACGGATGGGGGGACAGGAAGCGCGGGCGGGTCGGCGGCGTCTCGGGGGTCGGCGGCGTCTCGGGAGTGGGCGGTGTCTCGGGAGTGGGCGGTGTCTCGGGGGTGGGCAGCATCGCGGGTAGCAGCAGCCACAGCGGCCGGACCAGCACGATCGCGCCGACCGTCACCGCCGTCGCGGCCGCGACGGTCGAGCGCGGATAGTCACCGATCGCCGGGATGACCGCCGCGAGCTGCTGGCCGATCAGCAGGAAGACGAAGCCCTCCAGCAGCAGGTCCACGAGCCGCCACACCGCGCGCGCATGCAGCCGCGCGGGCCCGGACAGCAGGCTGCGGGACTGGGAACCGAGGATCAGTCCCGCGGTCACCACCGCGAGGACCCCGGAGGCGTGCAGCGCCTCCGCCGGCACGTAGGCGGCGAAGGGTGTCGCCAGGGAGACGGTCGTCTCGGTCACGGGGTCCTCGATGCGCNGCCGGAGCTGGCCGATCAGCCAGGACACGGCGAGTCCGACGGCGAGCCCGCCGACGACCGCGAGCAGGAAACGTCCGGCGACCAGCGGGACGTCGAACCGTCCGTCGACCACCGCGGCCACCGCCACCGTGTACAGGGTCAGCGCCGTCGCGTCGTTGAAGAGGCTCTCGCCCTCGATGACGGTGCGCAGTCGGTCCGGCAGGCCCACCCGCCGTCCGATCGACAGGGCCGACACCGCGTCGGGCGGCGCCAGCGCTGCCCCGAGAGCGCAGGCGGCGGCGAACGACAGGCCCGGCACCACGGCGACGAGCGCCGCCCCGGTGACCACCGCGGTGACGACGACGAGCAGGACGGACAGCGAGACCACCGCGCGCAGGTTGGCGCGGATCTCCACCAGGCTTGAGCTCAGGGCGGCGGAGTAGAGCAGCGGTGGAATGATCAGTGCGAGGACGAGGTCCGGCTCGAGCCGCACGGTGGGCCCGGGCAGCAGCGCGTAGACCGCGCTCGCCACGACCAGCAGCACGGGCGCCGGCAGGCCGAACCGGCGGGCCGTCAGGGCGGCCGTCACCACGAGTGCGACTCCGAGCAGCCCGAAGGCTATCTCTCCCAGCACATGCCGCCCCTCCAGCACATGCCGCCCCTCCGGCACATGCCGCCCCTCCGGCACATGCCGCCCCTCCAGCACGCGCTGTCCCCGGTCTTGCGCGACCCGCACCGACGGACACCGGCGGCGCGGCCGGGACCGTCAGAGATCAGGACGGCCCTCGGTCAGCCAGGCCTCGACGTCGCGCGCCCGCCACAGGACAAAATGGCCCACGGAGTGGATGGGGGAGGGGAAATCGTCGCGGGCGCACAGCCCACGGGCGCGATGCGCCGAAATCGACAGCCGATGAGCGATATCGGCGGTGGTCCACAGATCGTCTACCGCCATACCGTCATGCTATGCGACAACGGCACGCCCCGCCGCCGCCGCCGGGGTGCCCTGCCCCGCCCGCGCCGGGGACCACGGACGGGCGTGCACGGCACCGCGGACGGTCGGTTCCGCTCGGCGTACGCGCCGCATGCGGGTACGCTGGCCGACGTTNCTCTTCTTGGTGCCGCCGGTCACCTTCAGGATGGCACGAGCCATCGACCGGAGNGGATCCGGTCGGCGGAAGTACGGCGGTGTGTCGTGTGGATGCGCCGCGGCAGGAACAGTAGAGGAGCGACTGTGTCAGCAGGAACCGTGAAGTGGTTCAACGCCGAAAAGGGCTTCGGTTTCATCTCGGTGGACGGTGGGGGCGGCNACGTCTTCGTCCATNTCTCCTCGATTGTGAGCGAGGGCTTCAAGTCCCTCGACGAGGGGCAGCGCGTCAGCTTCGACATCGAGCAGGGCCAGAAGGGTCTGCAGGCCGCCAAGGTCCAGGCCATCGCCTAGCTGGCGGCTCTCACGGGCCGCCCGTCCCACGGCTCCCGGCCGCGCCGGGTGCGAACTGGACGGGCCGCTCGGGCGGGCCGCGTGCTCACCGGCGCACACGGCCCGCCGCCCGCCGCCCGTCTCGGCGTCGCACCGACGGCGCGCGGATGGCACACCGGCGCGCGCGGATGGCCGTCCGATACCGCCCACCGCCAGTTCGGCACGTTCCGCGGTGCTGTTCGGGCCAGCCCAGGTTCAGGCGGATCGGTGCAGGGCGGCGCCGACGAAGGCGAGCTGGGCCGGGGCGACCGCGCGCCAGTAGGTCGGGGTGTGCCCGCCCGGGCCGAGACTGTGTTCCTGTGGCCGCAGGTCCGCGACGGCCTGCCGGGAGACGGCGGCGAACGGGTCGTCGTCGCCGCAGTCGATCCGGTACGCCACCCCCGGCGCCGGCGCGGTCCCCAGGATCCGGTGCGCGGCGAAATCGGCGGCGGAGTCGAACGCGCCGGGGGCGCTGGCGCCGTAGCTGCGCCACATCGCCGGGCTGCTCGCCGCCGCCGCGACCACGAGGTCGGGATGGCGCCGGGCCAGCAGCAGCGCGCCGTATCCGCCCATCGACCAGCCCAGCGCCGCCATCCGGGCCGTGCGCAGGCCCGCCGTGGCCAGCCGGGGCCGGATCTCGTCGAGGATCATCGCCTCCGGATCGTCGCCGGCGGCCCGCCGATGCCAGTAGGTCGTGCCGCCGTCCACGGTCACCAGGGCGAACGGCGCCACGCCCGCTCCGATCGCGGCCGGCAGCAGGCCGTCGAGGCCCAACAGGCCGACGGCGCGGCGTGCGTCGTCGCCCCGCCCGTGCAGCACGAGGCACACGGGCAGGCCGCGCCCGCCGCCCGCCGGGGTGACGGTGACCATCGTGACCGGCCGGCCCCGGGCTGCGCTGGTGAACGTCGTGGCGGTCACCACGGCCGGGCCGGTGGCCGGCTCCGGTGACGCCGCGACCGGTGACGCCGCGCCGTGTGCCGTGCTCTCGGGGCCGGCACGCCGGGCGGCGGAGGGCGTCGTAGGCTCTGCCGCGCCGGGCCCGTCGGCGGTCGAGGAGCGGCCGACGCCGCCGGCGACGAGTCCGGCGGCGACGGCGCCGGCCGCCGCGACCGGTGCCGCGATCACGAGGGCTCGCCTGCTCGGTCGCATGGTGCCGATCATTCCATCCGGCCCGTGCGGGCCAGCCCGTGAGGCCGACGTGACCTACCCGCCGGACCGCGCGGCGTGCACGCTGTGCACGCCGAATTCAGTGCATTCTTCGTCCGCTATGGGCCTCATCACTCGGCGTCCCAGAGCCGTGTCGGTGAGGGACCGTGGTCGGGTGACCGATGATGACGACGACTGGGCCCCGCCGCCCGTGCCCTTCGGTGGCGGCGATCCGGCGGTGGCCGCCGCTGAGGCGCTGGCCGAGGCCGAGGCCGCGCTGCGGACCGGCGCCTGGCGGCCGGACCCGGACGAGATCGACGCGGCCGTGACCATCCTGCACCGGATGGATCTCGGCCGCCGCAACCCCGACATCCCCCTGCGGCGCACCGCCCATCGCGCGCTGGATGAGACCTATCCGCAGCTCACCGTCTGGCGGGCCCGCCCGATGTACCTGTACGCGGCGGTGAAGACCGTCCAGTTGCTCGCCGCGGGCCCGCCGACCGGCGCCAACGCCGCGGCCGCCCACGCCGCCTGGGAGCGTCTCGGTGAGCTGTTGGGCGACGTGACCGCGAACGTCCAGGCCGGCCCCTGACCGGGTCGCCGGTAGACCGCGGCGCCCGCGGTGGAACCGCCGTCGCCGCACCCTCCTTCCCATGTGCGGTCGCCCCATGTGCGGCTGCGGAGTGTGGCAGCTACAGGACGCCATCGGCGGCAAACGCCGCTAAAGAGCCAACATAGGCATACCATTCCTGGTGACTCTCGGTGGGGAGGAGATGACATGTCGCCAGGTCGGTCGGGCGTGNCCCAGGCCGAGCCGTCGGCGTTCGGTCAGGCCGTCCTGATCGGGATGGAGATCGACGGCGTCCAACGGCAGATCCAGCACCTGACCGACCTGCTCCGCGAGCTACGCCGCAGCCGCCGGGCCTGGGAGGCGGGGGCGCGAGGAGAGCGCGACGTCGTCCGGGTGCTCGTCGGGATGGACGACGCCGGGTGGCGGGTGCTGCCGGACCGCCGGTGGCCCGGCACCCGCCGTGCCAACATCGACGTGCTGGTGGTCGGCCCGGGCGGCGTCTTCGTGGTGGACGTGAAGAACTGGCGTGAGGCCAGGGTCGACGGCGGCCGGCTGTGGCGGGGCGACGAGGACGCCGAGGACGAACTGCGCAAGCTGACCGATCAGACGGCGGCCGTCGAGCAGGTGCTGGCGGACGCCGGTCTGCCGCCGACCGAGGTGGTGCCGCTGCTGGTTCTCGTGGGGCGGCGGGGCACCGAGCAGCTCGACCGGGTGCAGGTCACCGGCGAACTCGATCTCACCCGCAACCTGGTGCGGCGTGGCCTGCGGCTGGAACCCGCCGTCGTGGAGCGGGTGCTGGCATGCCTGGACGAGGCGTGCCCGCCGATGCGCGAGGCTGCCGCGGACGCCGCTGCGACGGCGCCGCCGGCCAGGCAGGCAGCGGACGCGGACGGTGTGTTCAGCCGGGACGAGCTGTTCAGCCGGGACGAGCTGTGGCGGGAGCTCGTCGACGCCGCGGCCCGCGAGCCGATCGAGGCGTGGATGACCTGGCTGCATCCGATGCAGGCCCGGCTGGTCTGCCGCCGCTCGTCCGGACCGGCCCGCATCCGTGGCGCGGCGGGCACCGGCAAGACCGTCGTCGCGCTGCACCGGGCCAAGTACCTGGCCGCCCGCGGGGACCGGGTGCTGTTCACCTCGCTGGTCCGCACCCTCGGGCCGGTGAACCGGGCGTTGCTGGCCCGGATGGCCCCCGAGCATGTCGGCCGGATCGAGTTCACCACGGTCGACGCTCTCGCCGTTCGCCATCTCGAGCAGCGGGGCGAGCGTGCCCGCTACCAGCAGGGAATCGCCGACAACTGCTTCTGGCTGGCGTGGGGGCGCGTCGGCCTCCCGTCGGTCCTGGGCCGTTCCGGGGTGGAACCGGGGTACTGGCG
Organism: Frankia sp. CpI1-P; assembly: GCF_001421075.1. Lineage (NCBI taxonomy): Bacteria > Bacillati > Actinomycetota > Actinomycetes > Frankiales > Frankiaceae > Frankia > Frankia sp. CpI1-P. The sequence continues at coordinate 78,776 of NZ_LJJX01000020.1, forward strand.
GGACGAGATCGCGACCGTCATCAAGGGCCGGGGCCTGACCGGCTTCGAGCAGTACGCCGAGCTTGCCCGGATCGGACGCAGCATGCCGCTGCAGCCGACGCACCGGCGCGCCGTGTGGGAGCTGTACGAGCACTACGAGCGGCTGCGGACGGCCCGCGGGGTCCTCGATCGCGGCGACGTGCTCCTGCTGGCCCGCGACCTGGCGAGGGAGCGCGCCGGCGGCNAGTTCGACGCCGTCATCGTCGACGAGGTGCAGGACCTGACCTGCGTCGGCCTGCAGCTGCTGCACGCCCTCGTCGGCGACCGACAGGACGGCCTGCTGGTCGTCGGGGACGGGCAGCAGTCCGTCTACCCCGGCGGGTTCACGCTGGCGGAGGCCGGCGTGTCCGTCGTCGGGCGGTCCACCGTGCTCGCCCGCAACTACCGCAACCGCGAGGCGATTCTGCGCTACGCCCAGCAGGTGGTCGCCGGGGACAGCTTCGACGACCTCGACGTCGCCGGTGAACGCGGCCGGCGCGACGTCGAGATCGACCGTCCCGGTGGTGAGATCGACGAGGTCGCCGTCACCGGCCCGGCCGAACAGGCCGCGGCGCTGCGCGCGGATCTGGTCGACGCCCACGACGGCCGCGGGGTCCGCTACGGCGACATAGCCCTGCTCGCCCCGACCAACGACGCGGCCGCTCGCTGGGAGCGCATCCTGCTCGGAGCCGGCATCCCGGCGGTGCCGCTGTCCAGGTACGACGGGACGACGTCTCATGCGGTGAAGGTGGGCACCTACCACCGATCCAAGGGCCTGGATTTCGCCCGCGTGTACATCCCGGACCGCAACCGCTTCCCGCGCCCGCGACGCGCCACCGAGTCGGACGACGCCTACCGCGAGCGCGCTGTGCTGGAACGCCGCCAGCTCTACGTCGCCCTCACGCGGGCCCGCGACAGCCTCTGGGTCGGCCTGCGGGAGCCGGTCGGTGCTGGCGCGGGTGCGGGCAGGGCCAGCCGCCGCGTTGACGACAAATCGTCGCGCTCCTAGCGTGTGAGCGGCGTCACCTGACGGAATGGACGGGAGGTCGGCCGGGTGCGGGACCGCGTGGCGATCGTGACGGGTGGCGGGGGCGGCATCGGTTCGGCGGTGTCGGTGGAGCTCGCCCGGCGCGGCGCCACCGTCGTCGTGCTGGACAGCGGCGACGGCCTGCGCGGCGAGCCGCTGGGGGAGCGCAGCGCCGAGCGGACCGTCCGGCGCATCGAGGCGGAGGGCGGGCGTGCCGTCGCCGCGCCGATCTCCGTCACCGACGCCGACGCCGTGCGGGGGCTCGTCGAGGAGACGGTCGCCCGGTTCGGCTCGTTGGACATCGTTGTCAACACGGCCGGGATCCTGCGTTTTCCCCGCATCGCCGACGCCTCGGCGGAGGACTGGGCGGCGGTGCTCGGCGTCCACCTCGGCGGATATCTCAACCTGCTGGCCGCCGCGCTGCCGTGGATGACGGCCGGCGGGTACGGCCGGATCGTGGGCGTCACCTCCGGCGTCGGGCTGGCGCGGACCTCGGTCGACGGGCCGGCCTACGGCAGCGCCAAGCGGGCCGTCGCCGCCCTGACCTGGCAGCTCGGTCCGGTCCTGCCGGCGGGGGTGGCGGTGAACGCGCTGTCGCCCATCGCCGCCACCCGGATGGTGACCGAGGGCCTCGTCGCCGCCGGCGCCGATCCGCGCGGCCTCGACCTGTCCGCGATGCCGCAGCCGGAACACATGGCTCCCGCCGCCGCCCGCCTGGCGAGTGAGGAGTTCGGCTGGTGCCGCGGGCGGGTGCTGTTCTCCGCCGGTTCGGAGCTGTCCCTGATCGCGCCGCCGCGCCTGGTCGAGGCGGTGGCGACGGGCGGCGCGGGCGCGGCCGCCGCGCTGGGCGCGCTCGTGCGGCCGGTGCTGGCGCCGGCGCAGGCGCAGCAGCGCTCGACCGGCGGCTCGAACCCGCGCTCCGCCCCGCTCGTAGCCGCGCCTCCAGGTTCGGCCGCGCCGGCCGGTTCCGCGGAACCGGCCGGCTCCGTCGGTGTGGTCGGGCCGGCCGGTTCGGCGGGGCGGGCCTGCCTCGTCGTCGGGGACGATCGCGCGCTGACCGGGCAGCTCACCGGGGCGCTCGCGCCGTGGGGTTACAGCACCGTCGCGGCGCCGGTCGGCGACACCGGGACCGGCGACGCGGCGGCCGGCTTCGCCGCGGCCGAGCAGGGCATCCGCCGGGCCGCGGCGGGCACGGGGGCCGGGCTCGACGCCGTGGTCGTCATCCACGGCGCCGACGCGACCAGCGCCGGCGGGGAACCGGGCGGGGACTGGCACGCGATCCTGACCAGCCACGCGGGGACGGCGGCGACGATCCTCGGGCATGCCGCGTGGTCCCGCGCCGCCGCGCGGCACGTGGCGGCGACCGGACGGGCACTGCGCGTCGTGCATGTCGTGCCCGCGCTGACCCCCGGCGGCCGCAGCGCCGCCCAGGCCGTCACCCAGCTCGCCCGTTCCGTCAACGACACCCCGATCACCCCGGCCGGGCCCGGACTGTCCGGCCCGATCGGCCCCAACGGCCCGGACGGCTCCAACGGCCCGGACGGTGCCGGCGGCCCGGACGGTGCCGGCGGCTCGGGGGGCAGGCTGCTGGAGTTCGCGGTCAGCGCGGAGAGCCCGTACCCGGCCGACCGCGTCGGGCTCGTCGAGCTGGTGGCGAGCCTCGTCGCCGCGCCGGACACGGCGCCGTTGGCCGGCGCCGAACTCGTCGTCCGGCCCGGCTGGCTGGGCCTGCGCGCGCACCCGGCGCCGGCCGTCACCGCGTCGCTGGCCGGGGCCGAACCTGGCCCCTGGATCGACGACGTGCTACGCGACGCCCTCGCACCGTTCGGCTGATCGGCCCCGTCCCCGGGAGGCTGCTGTGGAACATCCGCAACGGGTCGTCGACGCCCACGTCCACCACTGGGATCCGGCGCGCACCGAGTGGTACCCGTTCCTCGCCGCCGACGCCTCGCTCGCCGCCGTCGGCATGCCCGACGCCGACCGGATGCGCCGGCCGTTCGATCAGTCGACGTACCTCGCCGAGGCGAGCCGCTGGAACGTCGAGGCGTACGTGCACGTGACCGCCGCGCCCGAGCACTTCGTGGCCGAGACCGCCGAGATCGCCCGCCTCGCCAAGGCCACCGGCCAGCCGCAGGCGATCATCGGCGGGGTCGACGGGCGGGACGGCGCCGCCGGGATCGTGGCGCAGCTCGACGCCCAGGCGGGCGCGCCGGGTCTCCGTGGCGTGCGCGCCAGCGCCGGTCTCGACCTCGACACCGACACCGGGCACGCCCTGCTCGGCGCGCTCCGGGACCGCGGCCTGGTCTACGACCTCGTCGTCCATCCGGACGGGATGCGGGCGGCCGCTGCGGCGCTCGCCGCGTTCCCGGACCTCACCGTCGTCGTCGAGCACACCGGCTGGCCGCTGGCGGAGGACCCGGAGCACGCCACGGTGTGGCGCGACGGCCTGGCCCGCCTGGCCGGGCTCGGCCCGCGGGTGCACCTCAAGCTGTCGGGGCTGGCGATGACGCTGCACCGCATCGACGTCGCGTCGTTCCGGCCGTGGGTGGCGCACAGCCTGGAGGTCTTCGGCCCGGCCCGCTGCTTCTTCGCGTCGAACTTCCCGGTCGATGGCATGTTCGGCAGCTTCGACGACCTGTACGGGACGTACGCGCGGCTCGTCGACGAGCTTGCCGCCCCGGCCCGCGACGGCCTGTTCGCCGCCAACGCCGCCCGGGTCTACCGCTGCTGAGCGGGACGGCGCCGGCCGCGGGCGGCCCCGCGGCGCGGCGCTCGTCCGCAGTCAGTTCGAGCAGGCGTAGTCAGGTCGAGCAGGCGCAGTCAGTTCGAGCAGGCGCGGTCAGTTCGAGGAGGCGGTGGGACGGTCGGCGAGCAGGTAGGTCGTGGCGGTGGCGGTGGCGGCGACGGTGAGGACGGAGGGCCAGGCTCCGAGCTTCTTCGCGAGCGGGTGAGCCGCCCCGAACGCTGCCGTGTACGTGCCGAGCAGCACGCCCGTCACCACGGGACCGCGGGTGCGCAGCCAGGTGCGTCCGCAGACCGCGCCGGCGACGGCGAGGACGACGCCGGCGAGTTCCCGGCGCCCGCTGAGACGGGCGGCCGAATAGCCTCCGACGAGACCGGTCGCGACGACGGGTGCAGTGGGTACCGATGCCATACACGGCACGCTACGCCGCCGCCGGGCACCCGCCGGGGGCCCAAGGTCGTGCCCGCCGGGGACCGGCGGCCCTGCCGCACCAGTGCCTCGGCGGAAACCGCTGGCCGCGGGCGTCCCCGGCGGACTGTCGCCGACGGAGTTCCCGGCGCGCCCGGCGATTCGCGTTGACGTTCATCACGCCAGGGCGAGCGCCGACCCGTCCCCCGCGCGGGGGCGGCGGTCAGGTGGCGAGGCGGTCGGTGCTGGTCGAGGTCGCCGCGGACGGGGTCAGCGTGCGCGGGCCGAGCAGCTTGCCCATGAGGTGGTCGGCGACCGTCTCCGCCGGGTAGCGCGCCGGGTGGCGGCACGACCCGGTGCAGCGTCGAGCGCCATCGGTCGTTCGTCCAGCGAGCGAGCAGATCGCCGATGTTGACGATGAACGCCCCCGGCACCGGCCGCACCCCGTGCCACGCCCCGTCCGGGCCGAGGATCTCCAGGCCGGGCATGTCGTCGGCGAGCAGGTCCGTGCAGGCGCCGTAGTCCGCGTGGGCGCCCATCCGGAGCTGGCCCGGCGCCGGATCCGGCAAGCCGGGCTGGCGCAGGTAGCGGTTGGCCCGCATGACGTTCGGGGCCCGGCCGGTGTGGTCGGCGAAGTAGTCCTCGGGCAGCCCCAGGGCCTGCGCGAACGCCGACATCAGCATCCCGGCGAGCCGGGCGAGGGCTGTCTCCGCGTCCTGGGTCGGCATCGGCATCCCTTGACTCACCCGGCGACTTCGGCGTCCAGCACGTTAGATCCCGCCCATTACATCCACATGTCGCAGATCGTCGTTGGGCTTGCGGGCGAGTGGCCTGGCGCGGTTCGGTGGAACCTCATGGCACACGGGCGTGGCGCCCCGGTCCGTGCGCGGTGAGCGACGGACCGGGGCGGCGCGGGCGGGGGCGGGGCGCCCGCGCGGGGGTCAGCGGCCGAGCGGCTCGGCGATCGGCTGGCCGAGAGCGGTGCCGAGGGCGGCATCGAGGGCGGCGTGCCGGTGGTGCAGGCCGGGCTCGTTGCGGCCGAACACCAGCTCGGGGCGCACGCCGGTCGCCATGGTCCGCTGGATGTCGCTGGCCAGGACGTAGTCCTCGTCGCGGACGGTGCTGTGGGCGTACTCGAAGATCTCGTCCGCCGCCTTGCGGGTCGCCTCGTCGGTGAGATCCATCGGGGTGGCGTTCTGGTGGTAGGTCACCGAGTGGCCCGGACCGGTGCCGGGGTAGACCCGGAACACCTCGCCGTTGGCCACGGTGCACGACAGGACGATGTTCGGGAACAACGCGTAGATCACCACGAAGTTGTGTAGCGGCTCCCAGCTCTCCTCCGGCTGGTCGGCGATATCCCCGATGTGACGCATCGGGAACACCAGCCGATGGTGCGGGCCGTAGGAGTCGAACAGCGCGCAGTTGCTCCGGGTGAACAGGGCGAACGTGTCCTTGTGCACGGTCGCGAAATGATAGTTCTCCGCGAACGTGTCCAGCGCGAGCTTCCAGTTGATCGGAAAATCGAGGGTCTTCTCGCCGATCGGCGCCCAGTTGCCGATGTTCCAGGACTCGAGCTCCGGGCCGAGATCACCGAGGTGGGCGCCGATGTCGAGCGGCCCGGCGTCCGGCCGCAGGCCCACCCACAGGAAGCCGGAATGCTCGGCGGCGGGCAGCTCGGTGAGGCGGACGCCGCCCGCCATCGTGGTGGGGAAGCCCTCCCGGCCGGGGCCGCCGACGAAGCAGCCGCGGTTGTCGTACGTCCACGCGTGATACGGGCAGACGAACCGCTCGGCCTCGCCGCAGCCCTGCGCGACCGGCGCCTGACGATGGGCGCACACATTCTGAAAGGCTCGCACAATGCCGTCCGACCCGCGGGTCAACAGCACGGGAACGTCCATGACGGTCTTCGTGCAGAAGCTTCCCGGGTTCGGCAGCTCGGACCGGTAGCCGACGAGCTGCGGCGAGTTCAGGACGAGTTCCCGCTCAGCCTCGAAGCGTTCCCGTTCCGTGTACACGGCCGCCGGTTGACGCCGCTCCTCGGGCGTCATGTCCGTTGTCTTGTCGGTGACGATTTTGAGCGCCCGTCGAGTCAGGTCGATGAGCTCGTTGCGGTCTATCGGATGCCTCCCTGATGCGGCGGACATGTCTTGGAGAACCCGCCATACCGGCGGCCCAAGATCATATGTCCCGGTCGGAGGAAATCGTATGTGGCCGTCTTCAATGGCCGATGCTCCGGGATGAGTCGTCATTCCGACAGGAGCGGATGTGTCGCTTTCTGTAATAAATTAAGGTCGGTCGCCGGAGCTGTCGGGCCATGCGTCAACGTGATGTTTCTCAGAGTCACCGCCGGATCGTTGTGTGGCGGACCTGCGTAACCGGGCCGAGGCCGGGCAGGGCTGCCGAGAGCAGACCGCGGACGAGAGCAGACGAGAGCAGACAAGAGCGGACGAGAGAGGAGCACGCTGATGACGAAGGATCTCGCGGGCACCCGCATCGCGTTCCTGGTGGCCCCCGACGGCGTTGAGCAGGTGGAGCTCACCGAGCCCTGGGAGGCCGTCCGGGATGCCGGCGGCGAGCCGGTCCTCGTGTCGACCGCCCCCGGAAAGATCCAGGCGTTCCACCACCTCGACCGGGGCGACCGCTTCGACGTCGACGAGACGGTCGACCAGTCCGACCCCGCCGCCTTCGACGCCCTGATCCTGCCCGGCGGCGTCGCGAACCCGGACTTCCTGCGCTCGCAGCGCGACGCCGTCCGATTCACCCGGGCCTTCTTCGACGCCGGCCGGCCGGTCGCGGTGATCTGCCACGGCCCGTGGACGCTCATCGACGCCGAGGTCGTGCGCGGCCGGCGGATCACGAGCTGGCCGAGTGTGCGCACCGACCTCGTCAACGCCGGCGCCCACTGGGTCGACGAGGAGGTCGTCCTCGACACCGCGGGAGTGAACACGCTGATCAGCAGCCGGCGCCCGGATGATCTGAAGGCCTTCTGTGCGGCGATCGTGGACCACGTCCGCCCCGCCGGCCAGCAGCATTCCGGCCCGACCGGCACCGGCGATACCGAAGCCGCCCGCACCACCGCCGACGAGCTGCGCTGACGCCGTGGTGCGGGGTCCTCGCATCGTTGCCAAGCCCCACGGCGGTCACCTCGGCGCCGGTATGCTGCCGGTAGGCGAAGGTGACGCCATATCGCAGTAATCCGAGTGCGACGAGTACTGAGGGGCAGCATCGCTATGCACGACGGTGGCGGTTCCGTTCCGGCGTTTCCCGATGTGATGGCGGTGCTGCGGCGGAGCACGGCCGCGGCACATACCCGGCTCGAAAGCGCACTCGAGCTGCTGTCGCCTGACCTTTCGGTCAGTCGTTATCGTGACGTCCTGATGCGGATGCACGGTTACTATGACGCGTTGGAGCCGCGGCTCGACGAAATGCTGACCGGCGCCGGCTCGCCGCTGCCCGACTGGCCGTCGCGGCGAAAGGTGCCGCTGCTGCGGCATGATCTGCGGCTGCTCGGCGTCGATGACGCGGCCCTCGCCGCGCGGCCGCGCCCCCGGGTACCGACGGTCGACGACATCGCGGCGGCGATGGGTGTGCTGTACGTATTCGAGGGGGCCACGCTGGGCGGCCGGTTCATCGTCCGCCACGTCGTGACGACGGCGGTGCCGCCGGCGGCGACGGCGTTCTTCGGCTCCTACGGCGACGAGGTCGGCCGGCGTTGGAGCCAGGTCCGCCAGGCGATCCGCGCCGCGACGGCTGGCGAGGCGGCGCGGGTGGAGGCCTGCGCCGGCGCCGCGGCGGCCCTGTTCGGCGCCCTCGAGGCGGAATTCGCCCGGTGAGTGGCGCCGGCGAGTTCACGGGGATGCCGTCGTCGGGGATGCCGTCGTCGGGGATGCCGTCGTCGGGGATGCCGCCCTCGGAGATGCCGCGGCCGGAGCCCGTGGACCTGACGAACTGCGACCGCGAGCCCATCCACATCCCGGGCAGCGTGCAGCCCCATGGCGTGCTGCTCGCGGTCCGCGCGGACGAGGACCTCACCGTGGTGCAGGTCTCCGCCAACACCGCGGAGACCCTGGGCCACGAGGCCGCGGCCGCGGTCGGCCGGCCGCTGCGGGAGCTCGTCGGCGCCTCGGCGGCGAAGGCCGTGCGTGACGTCGTGCGGACCGCGTTCGACCTGNGCGAGGCAAGCCCGCTCGACCTCGCCGTCGGCGACGGTCACGACCTGCGCCGTTACGACGCCCTGCTGCACCGCGTGGGCGAACAGGTCGTCATCGAGCTGCAACCCGCCCGCAGCGCCCGGCCGCTGTCCTATTCCGGGACCTACGCACGGACCCGACAGTCCGTGCTGCGCCTGAACGGCTCCCGTTCGCTCGCCGACCTCTTCGACGTGGTGGTCGAGGAGGTTCGGCGGCTGACCGGATTCGATCGGGTGATGGTCTACCGGTTCGACGCCGAGTGGAACGGTGAGGTCGTCGCCGAGGCGAAACTCGACCGCCTGAACAGCTTTCGCGGACTGCACTATCCGGCCACGGACATTCCCGCGCAGGCCCGTGCCCTCTATGAGCGGTCGTGGCTGCGGCTGATCCCGGACGTGGATTATCGGCCGGTCCCGCTCGTCCCGGCGGTGAACGCGGTCACCGGCGGCCCGCTCGACCTCAGCGACGCCTGGCTGCGCAGCGTCTCGCCGATCCACATCGAATACCTGAAGAACATGGGCGTCACCGCGTCCATGTCCATCTCGCTGCTGCGCGACGGTCGGTTGTGGGGCCTCATCGCCTGCCATCACTACTCCGGCCCGCATGAACCCGGCTACGAGATCTGCGCCGCCGCCGAGTTCCTCGGCCACCTGTTCTCGCTGCGGCTGGTGTCCCGGGAGAACGAGCAGACCCTGGAGGCGACGCTGGCGACCCGCGAAGCGCTCGACCGGCTCCTCGCCGAGGCGCAGGGGGACGGTGCGTCGCTGGTCGAGGTCCTGACCGCGGGCGGGCCGAACCTCGCCGACCTGATCTCCTGCGGCGGGGTCGCGGTCGCGATCGACGGCGAGTACCGCACGTTCGGCGCCGTCCCGCCCCGCGCGGCGCTGCGGGCGGCCTTCGACGCCCTCGCCACCGAGGGCGCCATCCTCGCCTGCGACGCGCTGCCCCGCGACGCCCCGCACCTCGCCGAGCACCGCGACGTGGCCTGCGGCATCCTCGCCTTCCGACTGTCCGGCGACGAGGGGGTCGCCTGGTTCCGCCCGGAGACCGTCCGCACCGTCGACTGGGGCGGCGATCCGCGCAACAAGGAGCTGACCGCCCAGGAGGGCGCCGGGGTGCGGCTCAGCCCGCGCCGGTCGTTCGACCGCTGGCGCGAGGTCGTCCGCGGCCGCGCCCGCCCCTGGTCGGCCCACGACCTCGCGATCGCCGCCGAACTGCGCCAGCATCTGCTGCGACTGGTGTACCCGCCGGCCCGCCGCGGCGCCGACCTCGCCCGGCTGATGCAGGAGAGCCTGCTGCCCGAGCGCCTCCCGTCGATTCCCGGCTTCGAGATCGAGGCGTGGTACGACCCGGCGGCCGCCGGGCGGGTCGGCGGCGACTGGTACGACGCGGTCCCGATGCCCGACGGCCGGGTGGCCCTCATCGTCGGCGACGTCGCCGGCCACGGCGTCGCCGCCGCCGGCACGATGGCGCAGTTGCGCAACGCCCTGCGTGCCTACGTCGTCGACCTCGACCCCACCGACCCGCGGCCCGCCCGCAGCGTCCTGCACCGCCTCGACCGGCTCGCCGCCGCCCTGCTGCCGGAGGCCATCGCCACGGTCGCCGTCGCCGTCACCGACCCGGTGACCGGGCTCGCGCAGATCGCCTCGTCCGGTCACCCGCCGCCGGTGCTGCTGCCGACCGTGGGGGAGCCGGTCGTCGTCGAGGTCGAGATCGCCCCGCCGGTGGGCGCCGCGATCCCCGGCCTGGCGGGCACGATGCCTCCGGGGACAGGCGGCGAGGCCGCTGCTGGCGGGGCTGGCGGGTGGACGGCGCAGGTGCGCCTCGCGCCCGGGGACGCGCTGGCCCTGTTCAGCGACGGACTCACCGAGCGGCGCACCGAGGCCCCCGACGTCGGCATCGAGCGGCTGCGCGCCCAGGCCGTCCCCGCGGCGGCCGCCCACCCGGACCTGCGCGGCCTGGGCGACTCGCTGTTCCGGACCTGCCGCGACCCGGACAACGACGACGACGCCACCCTGCTCCTGCTGCGGCGGCGTGGCCGTTCCGGCGCCACCGCTCCTCACCACCTGGAAGGATGAGCGGCGGCAGGATCGTGCCGGCGACCCGGCCGCCGCGGAGGTGACGACGCCGTGCGTCCCGCCCGCGGCCCTGGGCCCGGCATCCGACGAAGGGGAGCATTCGATGGTCGACTTCAAGGGCGCGCTCGGCAAGCTCGGCGACCTGGCGGAGGAGCACGACGACAAGATCGACGCCGCCGTCGCCAAGCTCGGCGACGTGGTCGACGACCGCACCGACCACAAGCACTCCGACCACATCGACCGCGCCGTCCGCGAGATCCAGGACCGCACCTGACCTCCCCCCGCCGCCCCCACCTGGGGGATGGCGGAGTCCCTGCTGCGGGCGGGTCCTGCCCGTTCCGTGTCGAGCGACCCACGATGACGCAGCGGTGGGCGGAGCTGACGTTCGTGCACTGGGCGTTCGACCCGGCGGTGGTGTCGCGACTGGTGCCCGCGCACCTGCGGGTCGAGGTCCTCGACGGCGCCCCCTGGGTGGGACTGGTGCCGTTCCGGATGCGGGTGGCGAGCGCAGGCGGCCGGGGGTTCGGGCCGGTGACGACGTTCTGCGAGACGAACGTACGGACCTACGTGGTCGACGCTGCGGGCCGGCACGGGGTGTGGTTCCTCTCGCTGGACGCCGCGCGGCTCGGCGCCGTCGTCGTCGCCCGCACGCGGTTCCGGCTGCCGTACTTCTGGTCGTCGATGGCGCTGACCCGGGTCGGTGACGAGATCACCTACCGGTGCCGGCGGCGGGCCCCGCGTCCGGCGGCGGCGGAGAGCCGGGTGCGGGTGCGCATCGGTGCGCCGTTCGCCGCCGCCGACCTCGGCCCGCGCGAGCACTCCCTGACCGCCCGTTGGCGGCTGTTCAGCGCCGCCGGCGGGCGGCGCCGCCACGCCCCGGTCTGGCACGAGCCGTGGCCGCTGCACCGCGCCGACCTGCTCGACGTCGACGATCACCTGCTCACCGCGGCCGGGCTGCCGCATCCGACCGGCGACCCGCTCGTGCACTACTCGCCGGGCGTCGACGTCCGGATCGGAGCGCAGCGACCGTAATGGTGGTTTCGCGCCCGCCGATGCCGGTGCGGTGGTTCCTGCGCAGCGGCGGGCGGGTTGCGGCGCCCCGCGGCCAGGCGGTGAGGCGCGGTTGCGCGGAACCGCCTGTGGTGCTTGCGCGGCGCGGGGGTCGGCGGGAGGCTGGCTCGGGAGAATGTTCCGTTCGGTGTGATTTTTTCGTCCGCGGGCAGTCCTCGGGTCTCGCCCGAGGTGAGGGTCGACCGCCATGCCGTCCGGTCTGGCGCGAGGGGGTGCGCGGTGGCCGTCCCGTTCCAGACCGATCCGGATCGGCTGCGGGCTCGGCTCGCCGCCTGGCTCGCCGAGCATCCCGCCGATGCCACCGGCCCGGCGGGTGGTGGCCCGGCGGGTGGTGGGACGGCGGGGGTGCGGTGGGAGGTCGGTGAGCCGACCGTGCCGTCGGGGCAGGGGTTCTCCGGGGAGCTGGTGTTGCTGCCGGCGACCCGGATCGGGCCGGACGGGCAGCGGGTCTCCTTGCCGCTGGTCGTGCGGATGGCGCCGCGGCGGTTCCGGCTCTACCCGTGGGACCGGTTCGCCGAGCAGTGCCGCGTCACCGAGATCCTGGCCCGCGACACCGACGTCCCGGTGCCGCCGGTGTACGGTCACGAGCTCGACCCGGAGGTGCTCGGCGCGCCGTTCGTCGTGCTCGGTCGGGTCGACGGCGACGTGCCCGCCGACCTCCCGCCCTACCACATGCAGGGCTTCATGATCGAGATGGCGCCGGCCGCGCGGGCCAGGGTCTGGGACGCGGGCCTGGTCGCGATGGCCGGGATCCACCGGCTCGACCNGCAGCGGCTCGGGCTCGACTTCGCAGGGCAGCCCGAGTACGGCCCGGTCGGAGCGGTCCAGCAGCTCGCCGCCTACGAGCGTCACCTGGAGTTCTTCGCCGTCGACGAGGCCGCCCGGGGCGTGGTGGACGACGCGCTGGCCTGGCTGCACGACCATCCGCCGGCCGAGCGCCATCCCGTCCGGCTGGTGTGGGGGGACGCCCGGATCGGGAACCTGATCTTCCAGGGGGAGCGGGTCGCGGCCGTGCTCGACTGGGAGATGGTGTCGCTTGGCCAGCCCGAGACCGACCTCGGCTGGTTCCTGCACCTCGACCGCCACCTCGGCGAGGGCGTCGGGTTGGCGCGTCTGCCCGGCCTGCCGGACCGCGCGGCGACGGTGGCCCGCTACGCCGAGCTCCTCGGCCGGCCGATGGAGGACATGGATTACTACCTCCTGCTCGCCTCGCTGCGTCACACCCTGCTCGCGGCCCGGGTCACCCGGCTGATCCGCCAGTACGAGCTGTTGCCGCCCGACCTGGTGCCGCCGATCGACCAGTTCGCCGCCCGGCTGCTCGCCCGCGTACTCGACGAGGCCCGCGCCGGCGTGGGCTCGGGGGCTGCCTGACGCCCGGCGTGGCAGTCCAGACACTCGCAGTTCAGATTTTGTCAGTCCAGGTTTATCAACCTAGCCTGATGAAATGCCCTCGGACCCCGACGACCAGCCCGACGACCAGCCCGATGACCTTCCAGAGGTCCTTCCTGACATCCGTCAGATCGCCGTCGCCCTGCGGCTGAGCCTCGGGATGCTCGTGCGCCGGCTGCGCCAGGCCCAGCCCGCGGGGGAGCTGACGATGCCCGAGTCGGCGGCGCTGGCCCGCCTGGACCGGGGCGGCCCGGCCACGGCGGCGGCGCTGGCCCGGCTCGAGCAGATCAGCCCGCAGGCCATGGGCGCCACCCTCGCCGCACTGGAGGCTCGCGGCCTGGTCGAACGCCGTCGCGATCCGGCTGACGGCCGGCAGGTGATCCTCTCACCGACCGGGTCGGGGCTCGCGGCGCTGCGCAGCCGCCGCGACGCGCGCACCGAGCTGCTCACCGGGGCGCTGTCGGCCGGGTTCACCCGGGCCGAACTGGACCAGCTCGCCGCGGCCGCGCCGCTGCTCGAACGCCTCGCGGAACGCGTCTGATGCCGGCCTCCGGGCCGCGGACATCCGGCGCGGGGAGGTTCGGCGCGGGGAGGTTCGGCGCAGGGAGGTTCGGCGCGGGGAGGTCCGTCGCGGCGGCGGGTGTGGACGACAACTACCGGTGGGTGGTGCTGGCGAACACGACCGCGGCGGTGTTCATGTCCGCGCTCGACGGGTCGATCGTTCTCATCGCGTTGCCGCCGATCTTCCGCGGCATCCACCTGGACCCGCTGGCCCCGGGTAACGTCGGCTACCTGCTCTGGATGATCATGGGCTACCGGCTTGTGCAGGCGGTGCTCGTCGTCGCCCTGGGCCGGCTCGGTGACCTGTTCGGCCGGGTCCGGATCTACAACGCCGGGTTCGCGGTGTTCACGCTCGCCTCGATCCTGCTGTCGTTCGACCCGTTCGACGCCGGCCGCGGGGCGCTGTGGCTGATCGGCTGGCGGGTGCTGCAGGCGGTCGGCGGGTCGATGCTGACCGCGAACTCCGCCGCGATCCTCACCGACGCCTTCCCCGCCGAGCAGCGGGGCTTCGCGCTCGGCATCAACCAGGTCGCCTCGCTCGCCGGCCAGTTCGTCGGCCTCGTCGCCGGCGGCGTGCTCGCCGTGCTGGACTGGCGGGCGGTCTTCTGGGTGAACGTGCCCGTCGGGGTGTTCGGGACGGTGTGGGCGTACCGGCGGCTGCGCGAGACCGCCACGCCGCGCGGCGGCCCCCGGCGCATCGACTGGTGGGGCAACATCACCTTCGCGGTCGGCCTGGCCGCCGTGCTGATCGCCGTCACCGAGGGCCTGCAGCCCTACCGCGGGCACGCCATGGGCTGGACCAATCCCGCGGTCGTCGGCCTGCTCGTCGGGGGAGTGGCGCTGCTCGCCGCCTTCGTCGCCGTCGAGCGGCGGCACCCCGATCCGATGTTCGCGCTCGGNCTGTTCCGGATCAGGGCGTTCGCCGCCGGCAACGTCGCCGGGCTCGCCGTGTCCGTCGCCCGCGGCGGCCTGCAGTTCATGCTCATCATCTGGTTGCAGGGGATCTGGCTGCCGCTGCACGGCTACGACTACGAGGACACGCCCCTGTGGGCCGGGATCTACCTGTTGCCGTTGACCGTCGGCATCCTCGTCGCCGGGCCGGTCTGCGGCTTCCTGTCCGACCGGTTCGGCGCCCGTGGCCTCGCCTCCGCCGGGATGGCCGTGTTCGCCGGCAGCTTCGTCGGCCTGATGCTGCTGCCCGTCGACTTCCCGTACTGGGCGTTCGCCCTGTTCATCGGGCTGAACGGGATCGGCGGCGGGATGTTCGCCGCCCCCAACTCCTCGGCGATCATGGGCAGCGTGCCGGCGGAGCAGCGCGGCGCCGCCTCGGGGATGCGCGCGACGTTCCAGAACTCCGGCACCGCGCTGTCCATCGGCGTGTTCTTCTCGCTGATGATCGCGGGTCTCGCGGCCACCCTGCCGGACGCGCTGGACGGCGGCCTGCGCGCGCAGGGCGTGCCGGCGGGGGTCGCCCACGATGTCGCCGCGCTGCCGCCGGTGTCGTCGCTGTTCGCCACCGTCCTCGGCGTGAACCCGGTCGAGCACCTGCTGTCGGCCGGCGGCGGACTGGCCGCCGTGCCGTCCGCGAACCGGGCGACGCTGACCGGCCGCGAGTTCTTCCCCGAGCTGCTCGCCGGGCCCTTCCACCACGGGCTCGTCATCGTGTTCGCGGTCGCCGCCGGGCTCGGCGTGCTCGCCGGCCTCGCCTCGGTGCTGCGCGGGGCGTCGGTGCCGAGCGGCGCCACCCCCGCCCGCCCGGCCGGTCCGCCCGCGCCCGGGGCGCCGCCGGTCGGGGTAAAGATCGGGCGGCAGTCCGAGAGGATCATCGAGGAGGCGCCCGATGCGCATAGCGGTGACGACGCCGACGGGCAACGTCGGCCGGCACGCGGTAGTGATGCTGGTCCGGGCGTCGAGTCCAGGCCGTGCAGCGAGGGCGTGGGCAGGCCGGGCCGCGATTCCTGACGATCACTGCCAGAGGACGGCGCGGGTACGGCCGCCGGGGAGCTGCGCGGCGCCGACGACCTGACCGCGGTCGTTGATCGCCGCGGCGTGGCTCTCCCCGCCGCCGAGATCGCCGAGACCGGTCATCCGGCCGTCGCACCAGCGGAAGCCGTAGCGGTGGCCGTCGGCGGTGGTGCTGTCACCGATCACGTCCCCACGGTCGTTGATCGCGATGGGCACGCTGGTCGTGCCGCCGAGGGTCCCGAGGTCTCGCGGCCGCCCGAGGTCCCAGCGCACACCGTGGCCGGGCTGGCCGCCGGCGTCGGACGTCTGCCCGACGACCTGCCCGGCGTCGTTGACGGCCGTCGCCTCACTGGTGCGGTCGGGCAGGGCGGCGCCGAGGTCGATCAGGCGCCGGCCGAGCCACACGACCGCGTGACGGGAGCCGGTGGCGGTGTCCGCCCAGCCGACGATGTCCCCGCGGTTGTTGATGTCCGTCGCCCAGGCCGCGCCCCCACCGGGCAGCGTGGGCAGCGCGTCGAGCCGGCCGCCGGCCCAGCGGGCCACGCGGGCGTGGTTGCCGTCCGCGTCGCTGACCCGCACGGCGATCTGNCCGCCGTCGCTGATCGCCACGCCGTCGCTCGACGTTGCGGGCGGGGCGCCGAGGTCGATGGTCTGGCCGCGCCACCAGCGCACCGCGCGCCTGTTCCCGTCGGGCCCCGGCAGGGCGCCGACGACCTCACCGCGTTCGTTCTGGCCGCCGACCGGAAAGCCGGTGTCGACGGTGCCGCGCCCGGCGCCGAGCACGAACCCGGTGTTGAGCCTGTCCCGGTGCGGCACGAACCCGGCGATCTGATCATCATTGTTGATCTCGGACGGGCCGGGGGCGTCGTCCGGCAGCGCCGCCGACCGCCCCGCCGCCCAGCGGAAGCCGTGCAGGTCGTACGAGCCGCCGGAGGCGGTCCCGACGATCACCCCGCGGTCGTTGATCGCCGTCGCGGAGTGGTAGGGCAGGTCGGGCGCGAACCCGAGATCGACCGGCGCGACCGGTTGGTCGGATCCGCCGGCCACCGGCCGCGGCCCCGCCCGCTCGCCGGTCGCGGCCTGCGCCGCCGGCCCCGCCATCGGGATCGTCGCCAGCACCGCCGCAGCGGCGGAGGCCATGAGGGTACGCACCGAGCGCATCGTCGTCCTCTCCACGGGTCCCGGCCCCACCCCACGGCCGCATCGTCAGATGCGGGACAGTGTCCAGGGCGCTACGCGTCCGACCGTGGTTGACACTCCGTGATGACCTGTTGGCGGCGGCTGGTCAGTAGATGTCGCGCAGGTAGCGGCGGTCGGCGGTGAGCTGGCGGACGTAGGCGGCGGCGTCGTCGGCGTCGAGTCCGCCGTGCAGGGCGACGATCTCGCGCAGCGTGCGGTCGACGTCCGCGGCCATCCGGCTGGCGTCGCCGCAGACGTAGAGGTGGGCGCCGTCCTGCAACCACGACCACAGCCGGGCGCTGTGCTCGCGCATCCGGTCCTGGACGTAGACCTTCGACCGCTGGTCGCGGGAGAAGGCGACGTCCAGGCGGTGCAGCGTGCCGTCCGCCTGCAGCGCGGCGAGCTCCTCGGCGTAGTAGAAGTCGGTGGCCCGGCGCTGCTCGCCGAAGAACAGCCACGTCCGGCCGCGGGCACCGCGGGCGCGGCGGTCCTGCAGGAACGCGAGGAACGGGGCCACACCCGTCCCCGGTCCGATCATCACCAGCGGCGTGTCCGGGTCGGCCGGCGGACGGAAGTGGGCCGAGCGCTGCACGAACACCGGCACCGGCGCCTCACCGGGTCCGTCGGCGAGGAACGTCGAGCACACGCCCCCGCGGGCCCGGCCGCCCCGACCGTCGAACCGGACCACCGACACGGTCAGATGCACCTCGCCGGGATGGGCCAGCGGGCTCGACGAGATCGAGTACAGCCGGGGCTGCAGCCGCCGCAGCACCCCCGCCCACTCGGCCGCCCCGGCCCGCACGGGCAGCTCGGCGAGCACGTCCGCCGCCTGGCGTCCCCACGTCCATTGCGCGAGCGCGTCGGAGTTGTCCGGGCGCAGCAGGGTGTGCAGGTCGCGGTCACCGCTGCGCTCGGCGACGAACCGCAGCAACGCCGGAGTGATCCCCGTGATGTCCAGGTGGCTGCGCAGCGCCGTGGCGAACGGCATCTCGCCCACCCCGCTGACGGGCACGGGCTGGCCCGGGTCGGCACCGGTGCGCTCCAGCCACTCCGCGACGAGGTCGGCGCCGTTCACCGGCCAGACGCCGAGGGCGTCACCGACCTCGTAGGTCAGCGCGGTGCCGGCGGTGCGGAAGGCGAACCGCCGCACCTCCTTCGCTGAACCGGGCCGGCTGAGCAGCTCGTTGCCGATCAGCGGCGCGGCGGTCGGCGCGGTGCGGGAGGGCCGGCTTGCGACGGTGGCCGGCGCCGTGCCCGCCGGGTTCTCCGGGCCGGCGGGCCTCGCAGGGCCGGCCGGCTTCCTGGGGGCGCCGTGGTCCGCGGGGGCCAGCGCGGCGAGCACGGCGTGAAGCCAGCTCGCGGCGTCCTGCTCATAGTCCGGTTCGCAGTCTGTCCGGGGCACCAGTCGCACCGCGCCGAGCTCGCCGAGCCGCTCGTCGACGCGTCGGCCGTGGCCGCAGAAGTCGGCGTAGCTGGAGTCGCCGAAGGCGAGAACGGCGTAGCGCAGGTGCGGCAGGCGGGGCNCATCCGGCGCCGACAGCGACTCCAGTAAGTCGCCGCCGTTGTCCGGCGCCTCGCCGTCGCCGAAGGTGCTCGTGATGACGAGCAGGTCGCCGCCGTCGCGCAGCTCTTCGGGCGAGAACTCACCCATGGACCGCACCCGCGCCGTCCAACCGGCGGTGGTGAGCCGCTCGGCGGCGGTCGTGACGGCGAAGTCCTCGGCGGTGCCCGTCTGGGACGCCCACAGCACGGTGACCTCCCGCGTCCCCGGTCCCGTCCCGTCCTCCGCGTCGTCCACGGGGGCGAGCGGGGGCACGGAGGNGAGCGGGGGCACGGGGGTCCGGGAGAACGCCCCGGCGAGCGCGCCGTTGACCCACACCGCCTGCGCGGGGGAGAGGGGAGAACCGGGCGGCAGGACCGGAACCCCGCCCGGTGCCCCCGGGACCGCACCGCCCAGGGCGGCGACGAAACCCGCGAGGTAGCGCCGCTCGTCGTCGCCGAGGGCCGGCGCGGCGATTGCCCGCAGGCCGAACAGCTCCCCGAGCGTCTCCGCCGCGGTCGGCGTCTCCGCCGCGGTCGGCGTCTCCGCTGCGGTCGGCGTCTCCGCTGCGGTCGGCGCGGTTCGCGCGTCCGCGGGAGGGGCGCTCGCCGCGGGGAGATCGGCCGGCGCGGTGGGCGACGCGGCGGCGACCCGGATGAGGGAGACCGCGCAGACCTTCAGCTCCGGCTGGAACGAGATCGGGTCGACGGCGTCGGAGGTGACCGCGTTGACGCTGAGGTACTCGCCGAACAGGTCGTTCCAGTGGATCGGGGCGAAGCAGCTCCCGGGAAGCACCCGGTCGGTCACGACCGCCGGCAGCACCGCCCGTCCGCGCCGGGAGGCGACCTCGACCGCGTCGCCGTCGCCGATCCCGAGGGCCTCGGCGTCGCGCGGATGGATCTCGACGAACGGGCCCGGGTTGAGCCGGTTGAGCTTCGCGACCTTGCCGGTCTTGGTCAGGGTGTGCCACTGGTGTTGGACGCGGCCGGTGTTCAGCACGAACGGGAAGTCGTCGTCGGGCAGTTCGGCGGCGGGCAGGTGCGGACGCGGATGGAACACCGCCCGCCCCGACGGGGTCGCGAACGCCAGGCGCGGCCGTGTCCCGTCGGGCCGTTCGACGAGGCGCTGGCTGACCCCGTCGTTGCGGTACCGGACGGGGTTGCGCGCCGGGCCGTCCGCCGCCGCGGCCGGCCACTGCACCGGCGTCTCGCGCAGCCGGTCGTAGCTGACGCCGCGCAGGTCGTAGCCGGTCAGCGGGTTGTGGAAGGCCCGGATCTCCGCGAAGACCTCCTCGGCGTCGCGGTAGGTGAAGGCGTCGGCGTAGCCCATCTCGGCGGCGACCCGGGCGATGAGCCGCCAGTCCGCCATGGCCTGGCCGGGCGGGTCGGCGGCCTGCTGCACCAGGGTCAGGTTCCGTTCCGAATTGATCATGACGCCGGTGCTCTCGGCCCACATCGCGGCGGGCAGCAGCACGTCGGCGTAGGCGTTCGTCTCCGTCTCGGCGAACGCGTCCTGGGCGACGACGAACTCGGCCGCCTCCAGCC
Source organism: Frankia sp. CpI1-P (assembly GCF_001421075.1). NCBI lineage: Bacteria > Bacillati > Actinomycetota > Actinomycetes > Frankiales > Frankiaceae > Frankia > Frankia sp. CpI1-P. The sequence goes on from NZ_LJJX01000020.1 coordinate 98,489, forward strand.
CCTCGATCACCGTGCGCCGGTTGGCGACCGAGGCCACCGGGTTCGTGCAGATGATCCAGCAGGCCCTNATCTCGCCGGCGGCCATCCGGGCGAACATGTCGACAGTGCCCCGCCCGGCGTCGGTGCGCAGCGTGCCCGCCGGCAGGCCCCACTGCTGCTCGACGAAGGCGCGGTCGTCCGCGGCCACCACCGAGCGCTGCCCCGGCAGGCCCGGACCCATGTAGCCCATCTCCCGCCCGCCCATCGCGTTCGGCTGGCCGGTCAGCGAGAACGGGCCCGCGCCCGGCCGGCAGATCGCCCCGGTCGCCAGGTGCAGGTTGCACAGCGCGTTGGTGTTCCAGGTGCCGTGGGTCGACTGGTTCAGGCCCATCGTCCACAGGCTCATCCACGCCCCGGCCGCGCCGATCCACTGCGCCGCCCGGCGGATGTCCGCCGCCGGGATGCCGGTGATCTCCGCGACCCGGTCCGGCGGGTAGTCCGCGAGGAACGCCGGCATCGCCGCCCAGCCCTCGGTGTGCTCGGCGATGAACGCCTCGTCGATGTGACCGCCGGTGACCAGCAGGTGGAGCAGGCCGTTGAGCAGCGCGAGGTCCGTGCCCGGGTTGATCTGGAGAAACAGGTCGGCCTTGGCGGCCGTCGCGGAGCGCCGGGGGTCGACGACGATGAGCCGGGCACCGGCCTTGACCCGGTCGAGCAGCCGCAGGAACAGGATCGGGTGACAGTCGGCCATGTTCGCGCCGATGACGAAGAACACCTCGGCGTGGTCGAAGTCCTCGTACGAGCCGGGCGGGCCGTCCGCGCCGAGCGACAGCTTGTAGCCGCTGCCAGCGCTGGCCATGCACAGCCGCGAGTTCGACTCGATCTGGTTGGTGCCGACGAACCCCTTCGCCAGCTTGTTCGCCAGGTACTGCGCCTCCAGCGACATCTGCCCCGAGACGTAGAACGCGACCGCGTCGGGGCCGTGGGTGTCGACGATCCGGCGCAGCTCCCGGGCGACCCGGCTGATGGCGGCGTCCACGTCGACCGCCGCCGGCTCGCCCTGCCGGTCGCCGCGCACGAGCGCGCTGGTCAGCCGGCCCGGCGCGGCCAGCATCTCCGCGCTGGTGGCGCCCTTGGTACACAGCCGGCCGCGGTTGGCCGGATGGTCGCGGTCGCCCGCGACCTTGACGACGCGGCGCCGGCCGTCGTCGCCTGTCTCGACGTCGAGCACCATCCCGCAGCCGACCCCGCAGTAGGAGCAGACCGACCGCACCTGACCTGCCATGTCCTGGCGGGTCGGGGCCGGATGGGCGGGTGCGGTCATGGGTGGTCCCCTCCCTGACCAGGGACAGCCGGGCGATGTCCGCACCGACTGTAGGAACGACCCGTTTCGCGGGCATCGCGCGCGCCGGCGGCGGCGGTAACGTCGCGCGCACCTCGGCTGCCAGCTCCATGTGAGACTTGGGGCGCCGGTGCCACGGCGTCCGTACGATGGGCCATCGTGGATCTCGAAGCTGACCGGGTGGCCCACCTGCTCGCCGCGCAGGCCCGCGCGGCGGAGCTGTTCGACGAGGTTGCCGTGCGGGGCCTGATCACCCCCGGCCGCGGGGAACGTGAGGTCAGTGACCAGATCCGCGACCTCGCCCACGAGATGTTCGGCGTCGAGCGGCACTGGCACAAACGGATCGTCCGGGCCGGCCCGAACACCCTGTACCCCTACGCCGACAACCCGCCCGACCGGCCGATCGGCGCCGACGACATCGTCTTCTGCGACTTCGGGCCGGTCTTCGACGGCTGGGAGGCCGACTTCGGCCGCACCTTCGTCCTCGGCGACGACCCGGTCAAGCACCGGCTGCTCGCCGACCTACCGCGGATCTTCGATGCCGGCCGCCGGTACTTCGAGGCCCGCCCGGACATCACCGGCGCCGAGCTGTACGCCGCCGTCAGCCAGCTCGCCGCCGACGCCGGCTGGGCCTACGGCGGCCCGCTCGCCGGCCACCTCATCGGCGAGTTCCCGCACGCCCGCATCCCCGGCAACAAGATCGACTACTACGTCACCCCCGGTAGCGACCAGCCGATGCGGCGGGTCGACGTCGACGGCCGGCCCTGCCGCTGGATCCTGGAGATCCACCTCGTCGACCGTGCCGCCGGTTTCGGCGGCTTCCACGAGGAACTCCTCGACGTCGGCCACCGCTGACGCCGCTCCGTAGCCCGAGTGGCTGCAAGTCGATTACGAGCCNCACACCGAGCGTCCCGCCTGATCCGAACCTCGGCGATCATGGTGTCCGTGGAACCGCACCAACTTGTCGGGCTCTTGCTCCCACTCTTGCAATCTTAGTATTTCGCGAGACAGTACCTCGCTCCAACTCTGATCTTGCTGTCGGGGCCGACGCNCCGCGCTCCGCGCCGATCTTACCTGTTTGTCGTTGGGGCCGCGGGGGAGAGCGGTGCTGTTCGGCCCGCGGTCGGGGATCCCCCGCAAGCGGCCGGTGGTGCCGATGGATCGGATCCGGCTCCCCCTATCTGTCGGCACGGCGGACATCTCCTTCGGATCGGCGCGGCGCATGCCGAAGGTACTCATGCATCGAGAGCCTGCCTTCTACTAGCCCCGCGTGCCGGTCTCGGTGGCCACCGTGCCGCACGCGCCGCACGCCACGCCGATATCCGACGTGATGCACCACTGTCGGCAAATCCGGTAGAAGATGTTGCGTTATGTCGGGGGTTGATGACGGCACGGTTGGGTGGGACTTCTTTATCTCCTACACCGCTGCTGATCGGCGGTGGGCAGAGTGGATGGCCTGGCAGTTGGAGGCCGCAGACTACCGAGTGCTGATTCAGGCGTGGGACTTCGTACCTGGATCCGACTGGCGAGTCAAGATGGAACAGGGTGTCACTCGCGCGACGCGGACGATCGCGGTCCTCTCGGAGTCTTATCTTGCGTCGGTCTATGGAGGCGAGGAGTGGAGGGCTGCGCGCGCCGCCGATCCGGAAGGACTTATCCGGAAGTTGCTGCCCGTCAGGATCGACGACTGTGATCGTCCGGGTACGCTGGCGACGGTTGTGTCGATCGACTTGTTCGATCTTCCTGCCGACGTGGCCCGGCTACGTTTTCTTGCGGCTGTAAACGCTTCGTTGAAAGGTCGGGTGAAACCGGATACCGAGCCTGCCTTCCCGCGGCGTGATGTGTCGAACGCGCCACCATCTTTTCCTGACCCACTTTCGGTTGCGCAAGAGTCTATGCCAAGGCTGATCTTTAGACCTCTTGCCGGCCATGTCGGAGGAGTGTGGTCGGTGGCGTTTGCGCCGGACGGGAGAACATTAGCCACCGCCAGTAGAGATGAGATGGTGAGACTGTGGGATGTGGCTGACCCGAGTCAAGCGCGTGCCCTTGGTGATCCTCTCTTTGGNCATACTGATTGGGTGTCGTCGGTGGNGTTTGCGCCGGACGGTCGGACTCTGGCCTCTGCCGGCGACGATGAGACGGTGCGGCTGTGGGATGTGGCTGATCCGACTCGGCCACGTTCTTTGGGAAAGCCCCTCTTTGGCCACTCCGGTGGTGTGTGGTCGGTGGCGTTTGCGCCGGATGGGCGGACTCTGGCTTCCGCCAGCGACGATAGGTGTGTTGCGCTTTGGGATGTTGCCGACCTGAGTCGCCCGCGCAGGCTCGGTGCTCTTCTCACCGGTCACACCGACGGAGTGTTGTCGGTGGCGTTTTCGCCAGACGGACGGACTCTTGCCACCGCCAGTGACGATAGTACGGTGCGGCTGTGGGCGATCAAGGGTGAGAAGGATCAAGACGGCCAGCCTGACCATAGCTGATACAGGCAGGGGTCCTGCCCGATCAGGCGTCGGACGGCTGGGGGCTCGGAGGAAGGCCGCTTTATGGTNAGCCGGCCTGGCGGTCGGCTCGGTACTGGGCGGCCTGGGTGAGCAGGATGGTCTGCAGACGGCGCACCGCGGCGGGCAGGTGGCGGGTCCGGCGGCGTTGGACGACGAGGATGACCGTGGCGTCGTCGGTCTCGAGCGGGCGATAGGTGATCAGGCCGGCGCGTTCCAACGGGTCGCCCGCGATGCTGTAGTCGGGCAGGACGGTCACGCCCAGGCCCTGGGCGACCATGAGCTTGCCCATCTCCGCGCCGTCGGTCGAATAGGACAGCGCCGGGTTGGCGTCGCGGAACAGCCGGTGCACATAGNGGTGCATCAGGTAGCCCGAGCGCATCGCGATGAACGGCTCGGACAGCAACTGCGCCGGTCGGATGCTGGTGTGGCGCGCCAGCGGGCTGTCGGTTCGGCAGCACAGCACGGCGCGGCCGCGGAACAGCTCGGCGGTCTCCAGGTCGGGGGCGACGTCGTCGCCGTCCATCAGGTTGACCAGGCCGAGATCGAGCCCGCCGTCGAGCAGCAGCCGGTGGATGTCGGCCTGCTGGGTGTTGACGACCTCGACCTGGGTGTTCGGCTGGGCGGCGCGGAACTCGATCAGGGCGGGGGCGAGCAACGGCACCGTGGCGGCGTTCACTGTCCCGATCCGGATCATGCGGCTGGAGCGATGCTGGTCGTCGGCGGCGGCGCGCAGCCGGTCAACCGACTCCAACACGTCGGTGATGTAGGGCAGCAGCTCGCCGCCGGTCGCGCTGATCGTCGCGCCGGTGCGGCGGCGGTCGAGCAGGGTCAGGCCGAGCTCGCGTTCCAGGTTGCGGATGGTTTCACTCAGCGCCGGCTGGGACAGGTGCAACGCCTCGCTCGCGGCCCGCATCGACCCGAGGCGGACGACCGCGGCGAGGCACTCGAGCTGTTCGATCCGCACCGCAGCAGCCTTCCTGCCCGGACGGTGCAAGGGCCGCCCTATCGCACCCTCGCCGAGCCCTGATTGACCGGTCCGGACGGCGCGGTCAGACTGGTCACCATGTCGATGGGCATTATAGGGATCGCCGGGCAGCACCGGCCGTCCGTCGATGCGGGNGCTGGTCGTGCCACCCTGGCCCGGCGTGCCTGTCGCCGGGCCGAGCCCTGTTGCCGGTCCGGACGATGTGGGGCCCGCCCCGCCGCCTGACCGACGGCACCGGCACCGGCCGCGGTCGGGTCAGTAACACCGCGCCGGCCTCGCCGGCTCGCCCTTCTCCGGGGCCGCTGCATTCTGCGTAGTGCCAGCATTCCCGTGCTCCGCATTCCCGTACCACCGGCATTGCGCCGTACCGCTGGTATTGCGCCGTACCGCTGGTATTTCGCGGTGCCGCCAGTGTTGCGCCGTGGCGAGATCACCGTGTTGGGGTAACGCCGTCCTGGGACTCTGCGTTTCAGCAGCACTGGGACTCGCCGTCATTCGTATTCGTCCTGCCGTCTGTTCGTTCTGTCGCCATGGAGGTACTACCCGATGTCAGATGACGTCGACGTCGGTCACGAGCCGATCAAGTTCGCCTACTGGGTGCCGAACGTCAGCGGCGGCCTGGTGGTCAGCAGGATCGAGCAGCGCACCGACTGGAGTTACGACTACAACCGGCGCCTCGCCGTGCTCGCCGAGAACAACGGGTTCGACTACGCGCTCAGCCAGGTCCGCTACATCGCGTCCTACGGCGCCGCCTACCAGCACGAGTCGACCGGCTTCAGCCTGGCGTTGCTGCTGGCGACCGAGCGGCTGAAGGTGATCGCCGCGATTCACCCGGGGCTGTGGCATCCGGGTGTGCTGGCCAAGTTCATCGCCACCGCCGACCAGCTCTCCGGCGGCCGGGCCGCCGTCAACGTCGTCAGCGGCTGGTTCAAGGACGAGTTCACCAAGCTCGNCGAGCCCTGGCTGGAGCATGACGAGCGGTACCGGCGCAGCGAGGAGTTCATCCGCTACCTGCGCGAGATCTGGACCGACGACCACGCCGAGTTCCGTGGTGACTTCTACCGCCTGCACGACTTCGACCTCAAGCCCAAGCCGGTGGCGGCCCTCGACCGGCCGCATCCGGAGATCTTCCAGGGCGGCAACTCCACCGCCGCGCGGGCGATGGCGGGCCGGGTGTCGGACTGGTACTTCAGCAACGGCCGCGACCTCGACGGCGTCAGCGAGCAGATCGCCGAGGTCGGCGCCGAGGCGGCCCGCCACGGCCGGCGCGTCCGGTTCGGCCTCAACGGATTCCTCATCGCCCGCGACACCGAGACCGAGGCCCGCGAGGTGCTCCGCGAGATCATCGCCAAGGCGGACCGGGAGGCCGTCGAGGGCTTCGGCTCCGCGGTGAAGCAGGCAGGCCGGTCCACCTCGGACGGCAAGGGCATGTGGCAGGACTCGGAGTTCGCCGACCTGGTCCAGTACAACGACGGCTTCCGCACCGGCCTCGTCGGCACGCCCGAGCAGATCGCCGAGCGCATCGTCGCCTACCGCCGCCGCGGCGTCGACCTGCTGCTGCTCGGTTTCCTGCACTACCTGGAGGACGTCGAGTACTTCGGCCGCCGCATCCTGCCGCTCGTGCGGGAGCTGGAGGCCGACGCCGCCGAACGCGGCGAGCTGGTCCGGGGAGCCTCCTGACGATGCCCGCCGACCGCCCGCACGCGGCCCACCGGCGGTTGGTCCGGCGGCGCCACGTCGACTACCGCCGCACGGGCAGCGCCCAGTGTCCGTGACCAGCCTCCGCCTCCGGGGTGCACGCGCACCACCACGTACGTGTCCATCTCCCTCATCGAGGAGCCCTGCATGTCTCTTGACGCCGACCGGCGACCGTCCCCAACCGCAGCCACGACCGCGACCGCCGCCACCGCGACCGCCACCACGACGACCGCCGCCACGACCGCCGACGACAACGCGGCGCGTTTCACCGCGGCGCTGGCCCGTGCCGATCTCGTCGCCGCCGAACTGCGCGCGACCGCCGCGGAGCGTGACCGCGCCAACCGCACCCCGCGCGCCGAGGTCGAACTGCTGCGCCGCCACGACCTGCTCGCCGTCCAGGAGCCCGTCGCCTACGGCGGCGACGGCCTTGACTACGCCCAGGCCTCCCAGCTCACTCGCCGCATCGCCCGCGGCGACACGTCCATCGCCCACCTGCTCGGCTACCACTACGCCCAGACCCGCATCGCTCCGCTGTTCGGCACGCCGGAGCAGGCCGACGCCCAGTCGCGGCGCAACGGCGCCGAGAAGCTGTTCTGGGGCGGCGTGCAGAACCCGCGCGGCGGCTCCGACCTGGTGCTGACCCGCGACGGCGACGCCTTCCGGCTGACCGGCCGGCGTTCGTTCGCCTCGGGGGCGAGCCTCGGCGACCAGTTGTCCGTCACCGCCGCGCTCGACGGCGAGCTCGTGTTCGTCTCGCTGCCCGCCGGGCGTGAGGGCTTCCAGGCCCTGCAGGACTGGGACAACATCGGCNAGCGGCTCACCGACTCCGGCGGCGTCGTGTTCGACAACGCCCGCATCGAACGCGCCGAGCTGCTCGGCGACGACCCGCTCACCGGCCGCACCCTGTCGCCCTACCAGACGCTGGTCACGCCGCACTGGCAGCTCGCGTTCGTCAACTTCTACATCGGCACCGCCGAGGGCGCGCTGGAGGAGGCACTCGACTGGACCCGCCTGCACGCCGCGCCGTGGGAGACCGCCGGCGTCGAGCGGGCCACCGACGACGCCTACATCCTGCAGACCGTCGGGGAGCTGCGCAGTGAGATCCGTGCCGCCGCCCTGCTGGCCGACCGGGCGGGTGCGGCGTTGCAGGACGCCCTGAACGTCGGCCCGGAGCTGACCGCGGACGAACGGGCCGAGGCGGCGATCGCCGTCTACGAGGCGAAGTACCTGACGACGAAGGTGTCGCTGGCGGCGGCGAGCCGGCTGTTCGAGATCCAGGGCTCGCGGGCGACGACCAGCGCCTACGGCTTCGACCGGCACTGGCGCAACCTGCGCACCCACACCGTCCACGACCCGGTGGCCTACAAGGCGCGCGAGGTCGGCGACTGGACGCTCAACCGCCGCGCCCCGGAGTTCTCGCTCTACCGCTGACCGGTCCGACCGTCCAGGGCTGCCCCTCGACCTCAGGGCTGCCCCTCGACCTCAGGAGTGCCGACGTGTCCGATCGTCCGTCCGCCGCCGCGACCGCGCCGGCCGTCGACCGTCCAGCCGCGGTGCTGCGTTCGGACGCCGAGGCGGTCGAGGTCGCGGGCTCGCTCGCGGCACGGTTCGCGGCGGGCGCCGCCACGCGGGACGCCGAGCGGCGGCTGCCCGCCGTCGAGGTCGAGGAGCTGTCCAGCTCGGGGCTGCTCGGCATCACCGTGCCGGCCCGTTTCGGCGGCGCGGACGTGGCGGTGGCGACGCTGGCCGAGGTGTTCCGGCTGCTCGCCACCGCCGACGCGAGCCTCGCCCAGATCCCGCACAGCCACTTCGTCTTCCTCGACGCCCTGCGCCGCCAGGGTGACACCCACCAGCAGGCCTTCTACTTCGCCCAGGCGCTTGCCGGACGGCGCTTCGCCAACGCGCAGACCGAGCGCGGCGGGCGGACCATCGCCGACGACGCCACCACGCTGCGCCGCGGCCCCGCCGGCGGCTACCTGCTCACCGGGGAGAAGTTCTACTGCACCGGCGCACTGTTCGCCCACTGGCTGGTTGTGCGCGCGGTCCTCGCCGACACCCCGGCGCGCCCCGACGGCTCGCCGGTCAAGGTGCTGGCCTACCTTCCCCGGGACGCCGCTGGCGTGCAGGTCGTCGACGACTGGGACGGCCTGGGCCAGCGCACCACGGCCAGCGGCACCGTCCGTCTCGACGAGGTGGCGGTCGAGGCCCGCCAGGTCGTCCCGTTCTCGTCGCTGTTCGACGGGCCGACGACGTACGGTGCCCGCGCGCAGGTCCTGCACGCCGCGCTGGACACCGGCATCGCCCGCGGCGCGCTCGACGCCGCCGTCGCGCAGGTCGCCACGGCCCGGCCGTGGTTCGAAAGCGGCGCGGCGCGGGCCGCCGACGATCCGCTGCTCGTCCAGCAGGCCGGTGAGCTGGAGATCGAGGTGCGAGCGGCGGAGGCGCTGCTGCGCGAGGCGGCGGCGGCCATCGACGCCGCCGAGCTCGACCCGACCGACGAGGCCACCGCGCGGGCGTCCGTCGCCACCGCCGTGGCCAAGGTCGCCGGCGCCCGGGCCGCGGTGCGCGCCGCGTCGGAGCTGTTCGAGCTCGGCGGCACCCGTGCGGCCGCCGGCGCGCTGAACCTCGCCCGCCACTGGCGCGACGGTCGTACCCACACCCTGCACGACCCGAGCCGCTGGAAGGTCCAGCACATCGGCCGCTGGCTGCTGTCCGGCACCCCGCCGCCCCGCCACGGCCAGCTCTGAACGCCCCGCCCGGCGTGCCCCCGCCGGACTCGCGATCCCTGGAGGTGTCCGCACATGACGCTGCGGCTGCACTGGTTCCTGCCCACCTACGGCGACTCGCGCTTCATCGTCGGCGGGGGTCACGGACTGCCCGCGGGGGTCGNGGCCGGCGACCGGCGGTCCACCATCGGCTACCTGTCGTCGATCGCGCGCGCCGCCGAGGAGTTCGGGTTCGCCGGCGCGCTCACCCCGACCGGGGCGTGGTGTCAGGACGCCTGGCTGACGACGGCGATGCTGGCCCGCGAGTCCGAGCGGCTGGCGTTCCTCATCGCGTTCCGGCCGGGCCTGCTGAGTCCGACGCTCGCCGCCCAGATGGCCGCCACGTTCAGCGCGCACGCCCCCGGCCGGTTGCTGCTCAACGTCGTGACCGGCGGGGAGGCCCACGAGCAGCGCGCCTACGGCGACCCTCTCGACAAGGAGGCCCGCTACGCCCGCTGCGACGAGTTCCTCGCCGTCGTGCGCCGGCTGTGGGCGGGGGAGACCGTCACCCACCGCGGCACCCACCTCGACGTCGAGGCCGCCCGACTGCCCACCCTGCCCGACCCCGTCCCGCCGCTGTACTTCGGCGGTTCCTCGTCCGCAGCCGGCCCCGTCGCCGCGACCCACGCGGACGTGTACCTGACCTGGGNCGAGCCGCTGGCCGCCGTCACCGAGAAGATCGCCTGGATCCGACGNCTCGCCGCGGAGCGCGGCCGCACCCTCCGCTTCGGCATCCGGCTGCACGTCATCACCCGCGACAGTGCCGAGGACGCCTGGCGGGAGGCCCGCCGCCTGCTCGACGCCCTCGGCGAGGACGTCGTCACCGCCGCGCAGGCCAGCCTGGCCCGCAGCGAATCCATCGGCCAGTCGCGGATGCTGGCCCTACACGCCCGCCACCGCGCCGACGGAAGCTGGCGCGACCCGCGTGCCCTGGAGATCGCCCCGAACCTGTGGGCCGGAGTCGGGCTGGTGCGCGGCGGCGCGGGCACCGCGCTGGTCGGCAGCCACGCCGAGGTGGCCGAACGGATCGCCGAGTACGCCGCGCTGGGCATCGACGAGTTCGTCTTCTCCGGCTATCCCCATCTGGAGGAGCTGTACTGGTTCGGCGAGGGCGTCCTGCCGCAGCTCGCCCGCGCCGGCCTGTTCGCTCCCGCTGCGGCACCGGCTCCCGCGTCCATTGCCTCCGCCGACACCGGTAACCGCCCCTTCCTCCCCGCCGCCGCCCACTGATCGCCACCGGTCCTCACGCCCGGCCGGCGCGGGCCGCTCCGGGCACGGTCAGAGGGGACGGCAGGCCTGGGTGAGAGTCCAGCCGGCGGCGGGTTCGGCGGGGACGCGACGGTGCAGCAGGGNGGCGGNCAGCGGGGCGACGTCGATGCGCCAGAACACCTCCGGCGGGCAGCGCAGCACGAGGAGCAGCGCCGCGCGGACCACCGCCGGATGGGTCACCGCGATGACATTGCCCGTGATGACATTGCCCGTGATGACATTTCCCGCAGTGACATTGCCCGCAGTGACATTCCCCGGTTCGCCGCCCAACCGCGCGAGCCAGCCACCGACCCGGTCGAGCAGGTCCAGCCGCGACTCGCCGCCCGGCGGCGTCATCGCCGGGTCCTCATGCCACCGCCGCAGGCTGTCCAGGGGCACCTCGTCCAGCCCGCGGCCCCGCCAGTCACCCACGTCCAGGTCCCGCAGCGCGGCTTCGATGCCCGCTGCGGGCACGGTCCCGCTCCCGTCGACGTCCGCGGGCGGGTCGGCGCCGGGAAGGGCTAGCGCCTGAGCGGTCTGCCGGGCGCGGGCGGAACCGTCGGTGAGCACCCGCGCCCGGCCGGGCAGCACGCCGCCCGCCACGGCCTGGGCCGCGAGCGCGGCGCGGCGCCGGCCATCGGGGTCGAGGTCCTCGTCGACCGGGAATCGGGCGGCCCGCAGCGCCGACGTCGGTGCCGCGCTCACCAGCGCCAGCCGCAAGGTTGCGCCACCTGTCACCGAGAATTCCGGAGGATGCCCCGGCCTTCAGGCCGGGGAGGAATCCGGCTCCCCGCACCCGCACCCGCNGAGCGGGGTAGGGATAGGCGATGCACCATCAGGTGAACTGCNGTGCGAACGCNNCCTGTNNCAGGTGGATGATTTNCCTGTTCGGNGAATAGTCGTCTTCTTTGATGGTTTCGGTGATGTGGGGGTGCGGGTCGCCCGGGAATCTCAGGACCTTCTTCTCCGCGGTCCCGGTGGGTTGGGATCGGTTGATGTCGAGGTTCCGGCTGTATCCCGACGTGGCACAGGAAGAGGCTCTTCTGGTGCATTGTGGGCATGCGCGGTTCGTGTGGAACCTGTGTGTGGAGCAGCAGCCGTGGTGGAACCCGCGGTGTGGCCCCGCTCCCGGTTACGCCGAGTGGAACCGGCAGTTGACCGCGGCGCGGGGCGCGTGTGACTGGCTGGCTGCTGGGAGTGTGATCGTGTAGCAGCAGGCGTTGCGGGATTTTGCCGCCGCGAGGGCGAACTTTTTCGGTGGTTCGCATCGGCGGCCGACGTGGCGTCGGCGCGGGCGGGGTGAGGGGTTCCGGATCGTCGCGGTCAGGTCGGGTGATGTGCGGCAGGTCAACCGCCGCTGGTCGCAGGTGCGGATCCCCAAGGTGGGCTGGGTCAGGTTTCGCCGTAGCCGCACCGTTCCGGATGCCAGGTCCTACCGGATCACGCGGGATCGTGCGGGTCGCTGGCATGTCGCGTTCGCCGCGGTGCCCGACCCGATTGGCGCCCCGGGGACCGGTGGGGTCGTCGGGGTCGACCGGGGTGTGGCGGTGTCGGCGGCGTTGAGCACCGGGGAGTTGCTGCGCTGCCCCGGGCTGCGCCCCGGTGAGGCGGCCCGACTGGTCCGGTTGCAGCGTCGCCTCGCCCGAGCCAGACGGGGATCGAAGCGGCGGGCCCGGTTGGTCGGGCAGATCGCCCGGGTGCAAGCCCGGGAGGTCGACCGGCGTAAGGACTGGGTCGAGAAGATCAATCCTGCGTGGACGTCGCAGACCTGCAACACCTGCGGGACCCGGGATCGGGCGGCGCGGGAGAGTCAAGCCGTCTGCCGCTGCCGCTGCCGGGGCTGCGGGCAGCAGGCGCACGCGGACGTGAACGCGGCACGCAACAGCGTCCTGGGGCATCAGTGGGCAACCACGTGGGTGACTGCGCGGGGAGGCGACGCCAACAGGCGGCCTGCGAACCGCGAACCCCAACACTGCACACATCCTCTCCTGGCGGACGGGTAGATGTTGGAATCCCCCGCGTTCACGCCGAGGAGGATGTCAATCGGCCGCCGCGCGCACCGGTGACGGTAGCCTGAGGAACACCGCCAGGTCACGGGAGGTCGAGGTCGACGCCGANCAGGGAAACGATGCGGTGGACAGGCCGTGGAGCGAAAAATGGTCACGGACCGGTGGTTACACCGTCGNGTATCCCGACGCGGGCACAGCCGTCGCGACGGCAGCCGACGACGAGTCGCCGGACCTGCCGGCGCAACCGTCGGACTCGTTGGACTCGCCGGAGCGAGTCACCGCGACCCGTCGGACCCGCACCACCCGGCGCTGGCGCCCCGGTCGCCGTGCCGGGATCGTGTTCATCGTCCTGGTGGCGCTCGTCGCGCAGTTCCTCGTCGCCGACCGAGTCGCCGTCGCGTTCGCGAAACGGGAGATGGCCAGCCAGATCCGCAGCGGCGCCCTGGCCGACCTGCCGTGTGACACCCCCCCGCCGACGGTTTCCGACGTCAGCATCGGCGGCTTCCCGTTCCTCACCCAGGTGCTGACCGGATCATTCTCCGACGTCGGCATGACCATGACCGGCCTGCCCACGACCGGCCCCCGCATCGAGCGGATCAGCGCACACGTCCGCGGCGTCCACGTCCCGATCTTCAGGCTCGCCACCGGCGGCGACGGCACCATCCGCATCGACGACATGAGGGCGGCGGTCCACATGACGTACGCCGACCTGAACGCCTTCCTCCGCACCCAGCCCGGCCGGGTGCACATCACCCCGGTCGACGGTGGGCGCCGCCTGGAGATCACCGCGACCGCGAACCTCCCGCTGCTCGGTGACCAGCAGGTCGGCGGCGTGACCACCTTCGCCGTCCACGACAACAAGGTCACGCTGGTGCCGTCGGAGATCTCGCTGAGCGGACTGTTCAACCTGACGCTCCCGCTCGGCAACCTCGGCAGCTACGTGCCGCAGATCCCGATTCCCGTCGGTGACCTGCCCTTCAAGCTGACCGTCACCAACGCCTCGACCGACGCCACGGGTCTGTCGCTCGCCGCGACCGCGACGAACATCGAAGTCTCGACGGCCGACCAGAAGCCCTGCCGCCCCACCGGCAGCTGACCCCTGGGCGAGTCGGACCACCGCGGTCAGGTGTTGAAGGGGGAACGGTCGGGGGCCTCGGCGTGGCGCGGTCGGGGGGAACGCGGTCGGGTGGCCCGGTGTGGGGAGCGGCGGGCGCCGTCACGGGAATGGCCGCCATCGTGGGCCTGATCGGTCTCCTGGCTGTGTCGGCCCTCGCGGGAATGGCCACCGTCGGTCGGGTGAGTTCCCTCCCGGCGGCGGCCGGTGGACCGCGCCGGCAACTCCGCCCGCGCGGATCCCGCGGACACCGCGGGCTCGGATCCTGGCCGTTCGGACGAGTCCTGCGGCGCCTGCTGGGCCGTCTCCGCTCCCGCGCCCGGGGCGGTGCCGGGCGCGGCGGCACGCGCGTCGCCGGGGTCCTCGCGCCCGTCGATGGCGCGCCCGTCGGTGGTGCTGCTGACGTCGGTGCTGCTGGTGTCGGTGCTGCTGACGTCGGCTGTCGGGGAGGGCAGGTGCGGGCGGCGTCCGGGGAACGAGGGCCGGGGGAGCAGGGCCTCGGCGCGCAGGGCGGCGAACAGGACGCGGGGAAGGTCGCGGGTGGTCGGGTAGCAGCCGTAGCGGGGCTGCCAGTCAGGGTCGAACTTGGCGTTGAAGCGGTAGATCGACTCGATCCGGAACCTGCGGGACGCCGCGAGCAGCAACCCGCGCCACAGCCGCAGTGCGGGGGTCGCGCCCAGCCGTTCCCCGTGGGCCAGGGCGGCGCGGAAGGGGGCGAAGGTCAGCGACACCCGGGTGACGCCCAGCCGGTCGGCCTCGCGCAGCAGGGCCACGACCATGAACTCGGTCAGCCCGTTCGCGGCGGTCCGGTCGCGGCGCACGGCGTCCAGGGACAGGCCGCCCGGCCCCCAGGGCAGGAAGGTCAGCAGGCCGCGCAGCCGGCCGCCCTGGAACGCCCGGACGATCACGCAGTCGGCGTCCTCGGGCGCGCCGACGCGACCCAGCGCCATGGAGAAGCCGCGTTCGGTGCCGCAGGAACGCCAGGCCGCCGCCCGGTCCGCCAGCGCCGCCCGCTCGGCCGGATTCAGCTCCGTGGCCCGGTCGATCCGGGCGGTGTAGCCGGCGCGCTCGACCCGCGCCACCGCCTGCCGCACGCCACGCATCGCCCGCCCGTCCAGGCTGAACGCCGCGGTCCGCACGACCGCCTCGTCGCCGAGCTCCAGCACCCGCAGGCCCGCCCGCTGGTAGGCGCGCCCGCCGTCCGGCCCGCAGCCGAGCACCGCCGGAACCCAGGCGTGGGCGGCGGCGAGGTCGAGGAACGGACGGATCACCCCGGGCCACGCCTCCGGATCGCCGATCGGGTCGCCGGCGGCCAGCGCGACCCCGCCGACGACCCGGTAGCTGATCGCTGCCTTCCCCGACGGCGACCACAGCACGCTGCGGTCGCGGCGCAGCGCCACGTAGCCCAGCGAGTCCCGTCCGCCGTGGCGGGCCAGCAGCGCCCGCAGCGCGGTCTCGTCGGCCACGGTCAGCGCGGCGACCGGGGCGGCCGGGCGTAACGCGAGGTAGCCGGGGACGGCGACGGTGAGCGCGCCGAGGGCGAGCAGGACCGCCGCGACAAGGTCGCCGTCGCCCGGACCGAACCGAACCGGTCCGGTCACCCCGACGAGGCCCGCCAGCACGTGCTCCAGCCGCGCCGCGAGGCCGCCGCCGCCGTGGCGGAACCGGATGACGGAGAGCCCGACGATCAGGTCCGCGGTTCCCAGCGCGGCGAGAGCGCCGAGGGCCCGCCACCTGGTCCGTGGGTCACCGGCGGCCGGGAAGTGGCGCCGGGCGGCGACCAGGACGGCGAACGGGACGAGGTCGATGGCCGCGGGAACCACCGCGAGGCCGCGGGCGAGGTCCAGCAGCACGGCCGCGCCGGACAGCGCCACCGCCGCGCGCCAGGCCCGGCGCTTGCGCCGGCGCAGACCGTGGGCCAGACCGACGAGCAGCAGGCCTACGCCCACGCTGGTGCCGGTGGCGGCCTGCGTCACCACCCCGGGGATCAGCCGGCCGAGCCAGGTCCACCGGGTCGGCCGGTGGCTGATCGCGCCGATGACGTCGACGAGCCCGACGAGGGCGGTCAGCGTCGCGATCAGGGCAGGTCCGGGCAGGCGCCTGCCGGTCGGGGCGGTCGCCGCCGTCCCATTCTTGCGACGCGTCACGAGGTAGGCGCTCCAAGCTACGAACCGGGGTCATGGGCGGCCCGGGCGAGGTCCGGGACCGCCGGCACGGTACCTCCCCGGCGTACCTGGCGGTCCGGCGGTTCGCCAACTTTTGGGCGCGGCTACGGATCGTCGTCCCGCCGGCGGGCCGCGGCTGTGCACATGCGCGGAAAAGCCGGGTTGCCTGGCGAACGCGCTGCCGCATGACGACCGTCGCCAACGTCCGCCCGACAGATTCCCGTCGGGCATATCGAGGAGCGGGCTATCAGGGGACGAGAATGCTCTTTCCGACGGTGGTGCGATCCTCGGCGTTCCGGTGCGCGGCAGCCGCCTGCGACAGCGGCAGAACGCTGCCGATGATCGGCCGCAGCGCGTCGCCGCCACCCAGGGTGAACGCCTGTTTCCGCAGTTGGGTGAGCCGGTGCGCAGGCAGCGCAGGCGAGGCGAAGCCGATGACCGACACCCCCCGGTGGTGCACGGCGAGCGGGTCGAGGCGCGGTGGCTGCCCGCTGGTCGTCCCATAGATCACCATCCGGCCGTGCCCCGGCGTCAACAGGTCGAACGCCGCCCGCGAGGCCACTCCGCCGAGGCATTCGAACACCACCGAGACGCCACTGTCCGCGGCCTCGCCGACGCGCCGGTGCCAGTCCGGCGTGTCGTGGTCGATCGCGACGTCCGCGCCGAGCTCCCGGGCCAGCGCGAGTTTCCGTGCGCCCCGGGCGGTGGCGATCACCAGTGCGCCCGCGCGGGCGGCCAACTGCACCAGCAGGCTGCCCACACCGCTCGTCGCGGCCTCGACCAGCACCGTGTCCGCCGGGCCGAGGCCCGCCGCCGCCACCACACCCACCGCGGTCGAGNCCTGCCCGAACAGCGCGAGGGCCGTCGGGTCGTCGAATGCCTCGGGTCGCCGCAGCACCGAGGCCGCGGGCACCACGGCGAGCTCCGCGTAGCCACCGTGGGACGTCGCGCCGACGACGTGGCGACCGACAGCCTCCGGGTCGACGCCATGGCCGACGCCGACAACGGTGCCCGCGACCTCGAACCCCGGTGCGAAGGGCAGCGGCAGATCGGGCAGTGCGTCGCGCATCAGCCCGGCCCGGATCTGGACGTCAGCGAATCCGATCCCCGCGGCGGTGACCCGGACGAGCATCTCGCCGGGACCCGGCCGCGGATCGGCGATCTCCTCGACCCGCAGGACCTCGGGTGGACCATACTCGTGAAAGCGGACGGCCTGCATTGTTCATCTCCTCGCGTCCGGCTGTGTGCCGCCGACACCGCCTGATCGGGGCGGCGCGGACGCGAAGGTAACCCGTGAAACACTGGTTACTGCAAAGATAGTCGAACACCGCGAGGATACCGATGGAACCACTGAGCATGGAACCACTGAGCCCGGACATGTTCCACCCGGCCTGCCCCAGCGGCGCCATGCCGATCCGCATCGGCGACAAATGGGCGGCCATGGTCATCGTCTGCCTGGAGCAGGGCCCCCGCCGATTCTCCGAGCTCCGCGTGCCGATGCACGTCGCCACCCCCAAGGTGCTCACCCAGACCCTGCGGGCGCTCGAACGCGACGGCATGATCACTCGTACCATCCACGCGGAGGTACCCCCGCGGGTCGAGTACGAGCTGACGTCGCTGGGCCGTAGCCTTCTCGACCTCATCGCGGCCGGCCGCCGCTGGGCCGACGAACACCTGCCCAGCCTGCTTGCTGCCCGCAACAGCTACGCCGAACGCACGGGCGTCGTCGGTGGGGGCGGCTCGGTGTCGACCGGACCATGAGGCGCTGACGCCCGCCTCACGTGGCGGTTGCGCGGCGACCGATCCCCGTCGGGAGTGAACGCGACGGAAAAAGAATCGGCGTGACGGTGCCCGGCTGGTCGAGGGTGTGGTTGGCGGGCCCGTCGTCCTGGTCGGGGCTGGTGAGCAGGAGTTCGGCGGTGACGTATCCGAGCCGGCGGCCATCCCGGCCGCGGACGACGACGATTCCCCCAGGATCGCGGGCGAGGGTGCGCCTGACGGCGTCGAGCGGGGCGTCCGGAGGCACGAAGTCCGCCGGATGAATNAGGCCGGTGATTCGCTCGATCGACGGGGAGCCCTGCGTGGCGGCGAGCCGCTGCGCGAGGTCGGACAGGCGGATGACGCCGACGAGTTCGGAACCCGCCTCCACCGCGGCCACGTGGGCCTCGGCGGCGAAAATCCGTTCCAGCGCCGCATGCACGGTCGTTCCGGCGGTGATCACCGGAACGGGGACGTCGTTGCGCATGACGTCGGCGACCGTTCTCGCGGCGGGCCGACTGACGCGGTCGATCCGTCGGATCTGCTGATCGATCGGCTGGAGATCGCGGGCCGGCGGAACCAGCACAAAACGGGAGTCGAACGTACATGCCGCCCCAACGGCTGCCATCTCCTCCGCCCAAACGACGTGCATGGAAGGTCTGTCCGCGTGGGGTCGGAAGGAGCGTGCCCTGGATGCCCGTACCCGGAGTAGAGAAAATCCTTGGAGATCGACCGGAAGAAACGTCGCGGCAGAGTAACGGAACCACAGGCCGAGATCGTCGCGGACATCGGGACAGTGCTCCACCCCGCCGGGGTTGACCAGCCGTCNGGCCAGCGCCGCCTCGATCCAGGACGTCCACCGGGATGCCGGCAGAAGTTCCGGCGCGCCTTCCCTTTCTGGCCGCGGATGGCCGGCAGAGAGGAGTAGATCGTCCGGGCCGCCTGCGGCCGAGGTCTGCTCGGTCCGGTCCGGTGCGGTGAACTGCCCGCTTGTACCGCCTGTACCGCCTGTACCGCCGGGTCGGGGGGTGTCGGAGCCGGCCTCGGCGGTGACAGCGTCGGCAGCGCGGTCCGCCAGGAGGCGGGCGAGGTGGTCCTCGGCCTCGCCGACGCCGGCGTCGGCGGCAAGGCGAAGCAGTGGCTCGGCTGCATGGTCGTCGCCGGCCGCGAGATGTTCGAGTGCCTGGGCGTAGAGGGCGTCCTCGACGTCGAGGAGATCGGCGAGGCGCTGGATGCGGCGGCGTTCCCGCGGGTCCTCGTCGGCACCCTGCATGATCTCGGCGAAAGTCCGCCCGGAATCCCCGCCGGTCGGCTCTGCGGGGTCGGCAAGGGTCCTCAGCAGAGATTCGACGTCCATCAGATGGTGCCCTCCTCCCGAGTTTCCCCGGAGCTCTCCACGAACTTCTTCATGTTCTTCTTGGCGTCACTGCACTGCGACTTCACGGTGCCGACGGAGATCTGGAGCACCTCCGCCGTCTCGGCCTCGCTGAATCCCACCACGACCCGCAGCCAGAGCACCTGCCGTTGTCGCAGTGGAAGGCGGTGCACGAGCGCGAGCGCGGCCTGCCGGCCGTCCGGATCGACCGCCCCTTCCACCGGGTCTGGGAGTGCCTGAAGATAGTCGGCCGGATCACCGGGAAGTGATCGGTCGCGCCGCTCCTTCAGGAGCTTCCACGCCAGGCGGCTGGCGATGCGGTACCAGTAGGTCCGGACCATCTCCGGGCGGTCGAGACTCGCATACCTGCGGGCCACGATCAGGATGCTGTCCTGGATGACATCGTCGACGTCGGGTTCGGGGCAGCCGACGGAGAGCAGATACCCGCGAAGCCGGGCGGCGTTGTCGTCGAAGAGTTTCTCCACCTCACTCGGCCACACACTCGGAAAGGACAGGGCCCGAGATCGCTCGGGCAGGCCGCTCACCGCGGCGCTCCGGCTGCCTNCGGCGAAGCGTCGCCGCCGGGTTCGTGCGTCGTCGTCATCCTGCTGGGGCCTCCGTTCCCGCTGCTTCGCGGTTGTGCCACTGCCTGCACAGAGCACCGCGGAGCGGAGAAGGTTGGGCCGCGTCGAAAGAAATATTCGGAGACGTCGTAGTCAGATCATCCAACCACGCCTGGCCCGGGTCACCGGCGCGGCGCCCGAGCCAGGCATACGCACTGGTCAGATGGGCAAACCAGGAAGATTCGCGACCCACTCCCAGAAGCACCCGGCCGGATAGGCCGCGAAGGCGCCCGCGATTCCCGCGACGACGGCGCTGCCGACGAACCGGACGACCCGGCGCGTCAGCCGGAGCCCGCGACGTTCTGGCCGTTCTGGCCGAGCCGCCCGTTCTGGCTGAGCGGGCCGAGCGGGCCGGTGCGGCGGAACCTGCCTGACCGGAACGGCGGCCGTGGACGGGACTCGATGCTCCTGCGGACGCGGGGTGGTGACCGGGTGGGCAGCTGCCATGGGCGAGACCTCTCCAGGCGGGAACGGATGCCGGGCCTCGCCATGCCGGCATGCGGCGGTCCGGACGCGAGAACCCGGGAGCCGAACGGGCGCCATGTTCCTGCGGCGGGGTCAAAGGCGCCACCGGCTCCATTCCTACAGAGGACCCGCCGGCCCCGAAAGGTTGGGCCCGCGCTACGGCGCCAGCGCGTTCACGCTTCAGGAGAGTCCGCGCTGGGACCCGGATGCGATGTCACCTCTGTCAAGTTGCCCACGCCGGCATCCAGATCCTGGTTTGGCACCGCCTGGGTCGGATCGAGCGGAGGTGATGGTGGAGTGTGGCGAGCGCCCAATACCAGGAACTTAGGTTCTGATCGTGTAGGTTCGAGGGGTGCCGAGACGCGGTCAGGTGAAGGAGAAGCCCGAGGACCGGTTGGTGGACCGGGTC
>NZ_LJJX01000021.1:0-117618 GCF_001421075.1 Frankia sp. CpI1-P
CCGGCCAGCCCGCCTACATCCCCAGACCCGGACCACTCCAACAGCACCTGCTCGACCTCCTCGGCATCGACCCCACCTAACCCCCATGACCCGAAAACAAGATCACAGGGGCCGGTCGGCGCAGCAGAATCCGAAGTGCGAAACACGGGGATATCCGCCAGCCGGGAAGTCCACATGTCATCCGTGGGCACCGTGCGCGGATCAGCGCCGTCGCGCGGATCCGACTCCGTCGTCACCGCCGGGCCGGCGACGGTGTCCACGGGTGCGGCCGGGGCGCGGTGACCGCGGATCTCCCGCGGGCACCGTGCGGCGCAATGCCGGGTCAGACCGAGGCCCGCCCATGACCACCCCGGGTGCGCCTGCCGGAAATCCGCGGGCGCGGGCGCGGTGTCCCAACCTCTGGCGAGTGCGCGGGGGCGCGGCTGTCGTCCGGGAACCCGGGGTGGGCCGCGTGGCGGTTGTCCCCAGCTCTCCGGTGGGCATCGTCGTCCCCGGCGCCTGGGGACGACGTCGAGGAGGGCGCGGCCGGACGTACACCATCCACAGCGGGCCCTCGGTGCCTGCCCGCGGACGACCCGCACCGGCGCCAGCACACCGTCCATGGGCATCGCGCCTTCCACAGGCTCCCCCCGCAAGGAGAGCGTTGCTGCCGACCGGCCCCCGTCCGCGGGCATCGTGTTTTCACCGCCGGCAGCGACGGATGATCGCGTGAGCACGCCGAACCGGCGCGGGGGACCGAGCTGTCCACAGGGGTGACGGTGACCGTCGGCGTCGCCTGCCTCCGGGGCCCGCGCTCCACCGGGCGGCCCGGCGCCCGGCGGGAGCCCCGCGCGTTCGGTGCACAAGCGGCGGCGGGTCCGCGGGCGTCCGCATGACCGGCGATGGGCAGCGGCCCGGCTCATCGGTGCGCGGGGAGGGCACCCGTGCGGACCGGCCATGCCCACGGCCGGAACCGCGCATCAAGTCACGCACAGCCCGGCTGACCAGGGGCTATCTCGGTTATGCACAGGGAGGTCGGCGGCCGTCGCCGGTCGCCAGCCGGGGCCCCGGGATCCACCTTCGGCGCCGCACGCCACGCGTCCTGTGGATAACTTCCCGCCCCCTACCGACCAGCCTCGAGGAGGGGCACTGTGCTGGGCACCATGCCCACGGATGAGCAGCGTGGGTAACGGTCGGACGTTATCCACAGGGTCGAGCAAACTCGTGGCGAAGGGCGCGCCACNGTCGCCTTCCCGGGCTCCCGTCCTGCTCCTACGGGGCTCGGCGCCGGGCATCGTGCTGGGGCCGGACGCTGACCCCGACGGGGTCGCGTGCCCGGGCGGACGTCGCGTTCGCGATCCGTCGGGTACCTGTCCACAGCAGTGCGGTCACGGAACCTGCCGTCGCCCCGACCGGTCATGGTTGTTGTGTCGAACGGTTACCCGGGTTGGAGCCCGAAACCCGGCGGCTCGGAAATCCACAGGCCATCCGTGGGCACCGTGGACTGGAACGGTGCGGCGGCGACGGCCGCCTGCCGGGTCGCCGCCGCCTTGCCTGGACGGTGCCCACAGGCGCTGCCGGGCTCGGCACCCCCGAGCCCCCTGCTGGCTTGTCCCCAGCTCCGTGGTGGGCATCGTCTGTCCTGCCCTGCAGCCGGGGTGGTCACCGTGCGGCGGGGCACTCGTCGGGTTCGGCGTGGCCGTGGTCAGCGAGGGTGGGCACCGTGGCCACCGGGCGGACGCCGATCCCGCGTGGGGACCGTGCACCGATTCAACCGTGACCGTCAGTGGGGCACCCCGAGGTTTTCCA
This sequence comes from Frankia sp. CpI1-P, assembly GCF_001421075.1. Lineage (NCBI taxonomy): Bacteria > Bacillati > Actinomycetota > Actinomycetes > Frankiales > Frankiaceae > Frankia > Frankia sp. CpI1-P. The sequence goes on from NZ_LJJX01000021.1 coordinate 1,789, forward strand.
CAGGGCCTACCTGCGGGCGGCCGCGCCGAGTGGGCAGCTGTCGGCGACCACCGGCGGACGTGCGGCGAAGCGTTGCGCGACCCAGCTCATCAGGTCGTTCATCGACGCGCCGAGGATCGAGCCATGGTCGGCCAGCGGGTAGCGCCGGTAGTCCACCGTCGTGCCCTCGCCGCACAGCCGGCTGACCACGTCGTCGGTGACCGGCTGGCGAATGATCTTGTCGCGGTCACCCTGAAGGATGAGCGTGGGAGCCATTCGTCGCATGATTTCGTCCCGCTGCCGCGCGAATCCGGCGGCGAACGGCGGGTGCGTGAGCGGATCCGCGGTGAAGGCCGTACGGATCGTCGAGCCGACGCTCGCCCTGGTGACCTCGTCGGCGCACCGTGTGCGCGCGACCGCCAGCAGCCGCCGGCCGGTCGGGGTCAGGTAGCGGTCCAGGTCGATCCGCGGATCGTCGACGGACAACCCGATCATCGCCAGCAGCAGGTATCCGACGCCGTCGGCGCCGCGCTGCAGCGTGGCGAGCGAGGCGGGCAGGTCCGCCAGCGGCGCGGTCGCGACCACGCCGCGGATGCGTAGCTCCGGGGCATAGCCGGCGGCCAGCGCGCCGGCGGCCAGGACCGCCTGCCCGCCCTGTGAATAACCCCAGAGGACGACATCGCGGCCGGCCCCCGTCTCGGTGAGAGAGCGGGCGGCGCGGGCGGCATCGAGCACCGCCCGCCCCTCGGGGGCGGCGACGTAGATCGCATGCTCGCCGGGGACACCCAACCCGGCGTAGTCGGTCAACGTGACGACGTATCCGGCCCGGACCAGCGGGAACGTCCAGGCGGCCGCGGCCAGCGGCGGCCGGGCGCGCGAGGGCGCACAGGAATCCTGGATGCCGGTCGTGCCGTGTCCGAACGACACGACCTTGCGGCCGCCGGCGGGCACTGGAACATCTGTGCCCGGAGCAAGAACGATGCCGGAGACCGCGCCTGCGCCCTTGCCGGTCGGCCGGGACGAGTAGATGACCCGCCAGGCGCGGATGCCGGCCGGGGCCGGCGTGACGACCTCCCGGGAGAGCAGCTCCCCGGCGGCACCCTGCGGCCGGGTCGGTTGAGCGGCCGCGGGTGCGTCGTCGCTGCTCGCGATGCCCTGCCCGCCGTCGATGTCGCCCCGCCGGCCGCAGCTGGCCAGCGGGATCAGCCCCAGCACGACAAGCAGCACGAGGAGCGGCACGCGGACCACTCTGGGACCGGGCCGGCGCTCGGACCCCCGCCGTGCGGGCCGGCCGGCGGCGCCGGGTGCGGCCGGGGAACGGCAGCAGTGCTCCCGGACGTCCGATGGGATCGGGCACGGACCGGTGGAAGTCGGTGAATCATCGTCCGGACCGAGCCACGAGAAAAGCACGAATGAAGACTATGGTTCTGTTCCGTCGTACAAGTAACGGTCCGTGTCGTCCTCGGCTTGACGGTCGATGCGGGCTCGTTCCCTGCCCTGCCGGGGCGGAGGAGCCGCGCGGCTGGATCAGCCGCGGACGGTCCGGCCGGCGCCATACGACTCCTTCCGACGGCTCCTTCCGACGGGTTCCCGCGCGAGGCCGATCCGTGCGCCCGATGTGGACCGGAACTGTGGACCTTCTGTGGATCGGGGCAGATACCCGCAGGTGCCGGTCGTGGCTGCCCGGGCGCTCGATACCCTTACGGTGTCCGCAGGCGGGGCCGGNGCGGNGGGGNGGACGTCACCGTCATCTCAACGGACGCGTCCGACCCGTCGCCCGAAGCCGTCGGAGGCCCGCGATTGTGACCACGTTCGCGTCGAGCACGTTCGCGTCGAGCACGCTCGCCCTAGGCCCCAGCGCGATCAGCGCTGACAGCCTCATCAAGGCGGGGCTGGCCGTCGTCCTGCTGATCGTCTTCGCGGAATCGGGGCTGTTGATCGGGTTCTTCCTGCCCGGTGACTCCCTGCTGTTCACCATGGGGATGCTGATCGCCAGGGACGAGGTCTCCACGCCGTTGCCGGTCGCGATGATCCTGATCGGGTTGGCGGCGGTCGCGGGTGACCAGGTGGGGTATCTGATCGGCCGAAAGGCCGGCCCCGCGCTGTTCCGGCGCCCTGATTCCCGGTTGTTCAAACAGGAGTACGTCGAGCAGGCGGAGGCGTTCTTCGCGAAGAACGGTCCGCGCTCCATCGTGCTCGCCCGGTTCGTTCCGATCGTGCGGACCTTCACCCCGGTCATCGCCGGGGCGAGTCGGATGAACTACCGGATGTTCACCATCTACAACATCATCGGCGGGTTGCTCTGGGGCTGTGGAGTGACCCTGCTCGGCTTCTATCTCGGAAAGATAGATTTCATCCGCAACAACATCGAGGCCATGCTCGTCCTGGTCGTCCTGGTCTCGGTGGTACCGATCATGGTCGAATACCTCCGGAACCGGCGGAAGCGTGCGCGGGCGACCGCCGCGGCCGGTCCGACGACCGAGGCTCCGGCGGGGGGTCAGGACCGCTACGACGGTCTGCCGGCCGACGGCGGCGACGAGGACGGCTGGCGCCAGGGCGAGGACCAGGGCGCAGACCCGTCCGTCACCATGCGCCTGCGCCGTGGCGGCGGCGGTGGTGGTGGCGGTGGTCGTCACTCGGCGGCCCATCGCCGCGAGACCGCCCGGGACTGAGCCCGGCAGCGGCCGACGCGGCGCCTTCACCGGAAGATCGCGGTGCTTCTGAGGGATCCGGCGCGGGTCACAGTGCGCCGGACCGGCGCTTCCGGAGTGGCCGGTGTGGCGACTCGGCGTGGGCGGCGATGCCGTCGGCTTGGCGGGAAGGTCGCGCCGGGCGGTTTCTGGCGGCCGGCGCCGCACCCCGCAGAGTGCGACGCCGCGGCGACGCCGGTCCGTCCGCGAGGAAGCCGCCAGGCTGCGAGGAAGCCGCCAGTTCAAGGGGAAACGGCCTGGCCAGATGGGTCCCGACGGGCTCCGCGCCGATACGGGGGGAGTCGACGGGACGCCCGCCGGGACCTCTCAACCGTATCGGGTCAACGGGGCATTGTCGCCCCGCTGATCGCTCGCCGAAGTACGGAAATGCAGGTAGCGTGAGCAATGTCAGAAAAATGTGACGATCATCTCACTCGAAGCGGGTGGCCGATCGGTCTGCGGCGCACGGCACCAGGCCTGTCCCGGTGCGTCCCGTGGCGCCCCGCCGCGCCGTTCAGACCGGGCCCCGAAGCAGGCCGCGGTCCTGATCACAACGCGTCGAGCCCGCGCTCGCCCGTGCGCACCCGCGTCAACGTCTCGACGGGCAGCACCCAGATCTTCCCGGCCCCGCTCGCCGTCGACCCGGCCGAGCGCAGGATCACGCTCACCACGTCCTCGACGTCGGAATCGNCGACGACACACTCGATCCGCGCGGCGCTCACCGACTCGTCATGAAACGTCCGTCCACGGTATGTCTCGGTGCGCCACAGCTCGGTGCCGAATCCGGTCACCTGACTGAGGGTCATACCATGGATGCTGTAGGTGCCGAGGGCGGCCCGGACGTCGTCGACGCGATGGGGGCGCAGGATCGCGGTGACCAGTTTCACGGCGTTTTCTCGTCCTCGCTTCCAGGGTGAGGTTTCATCGCGGGGAAGCGTAGAGCCGACAGGTGACGGTTTCGTCTCGGGAACGTCATCGGATCGGGAANGTCATCGGATGGTGCAACGAAAGGAATAGTAGATGTCCCTGCTCGACCGCGGAACTCCCCCCGACCCGTATGACGTGCTCCCCGTGCGCCCGTCATTCGACGTGACCAGCACGGATCTCGTCGACGGCGGAGTCATGCCGCTTGACCAGGTGTACAAGGACGCCGGCGGCGCGAACCTCTCCCCGCAGTTGTCGTGGTCCGGTCATCCCGCCGGGACGGAGAGCTTCGTCGTCACCGCCTATGACCCGGACGCGCCGACCGGCAGCGGTTTCTGGCACTGGGTGCTGGTCGACCTTCCCGGCTCGGCGACGGAGCTGCCGCGCGGTGCCGGCGGGGGTGCGTCCGCCGGCCTGCCGCCCGGGGCGTATCACGTCCGCAACGACTGGGGTACCAAGGAGTACGGCGGCGCCGCGCCCCCGCAGGGCGACGTGCCGCACCGCTACGTGTTCACCGTGCACGCGGTCGACGTGCCCAAGCTGGAGATCAACGACGAGGTCTCGCCGGCGGTCGTCGGCTTCAACCTCGCCTTCCACACCCTCGCCCGGGCCGTGCTGCGGGTGACCTACCAGCACTGAGTATCAGCCGGCCGGCCGCACCCCCCGCCGTTGCGGCGGGCGGCGGCAGGCGGTGGCGGGCGACCCCCCCGGCACCACGGTGGGAACCGAAGCACCGTCATTTCCGTCGCGTTTCCACCGCGTTCCCGCTGGAAGCGGACCGTTGGCCGGGGTGTCGGCCCCGGCCGACGGTCGGTCATGACGTCTTTTCCTGGCATACCGCCCCCGCACGGGGGGAGTCTGGAACCGACTCACGCTCGGGAGGAACTGCATGGGCGACGGTAGACAGACGGATGTGAGCGGTGTCGGCGCGGCCGGCGCCTATGACGCCCGCCGGATCTGGGAGGTGGGGGAGCCGATCCACGCGATCATCTACTTCCACCCCGCGGTCCGCCGCTTCGGGGAGGAGGCCGGCTCCCACGGCTTCTGGATGGGGTACATCGGCATGCGGGCCGCCCCGCTCGGGGCCGCGTCCGCGGCGATGATTACTTCGGCCTTCTACAACTTCGCGCCGCGCCGGATCGCGCGCTCGGTGCCCGACGTCTGGGCCTACTCCTCGCCGGCCCGGCTGCTCGACGCCCGCCTCGCGGCGATCGACGCCGTCCTGCGCGAGCTGTGGGGGTTGGACACGACGGGCGTGGCGGTGCGGCGCGCCGCGGCGCTCGCCGCCCGGGCGGCGGCGGCCGCGGTCACCGCGGGGCGGCCGCTCGCCGCCGCCAACGCCGCCCTGCCCCTGCCCGCCGAGCCGCACCTGGCGCTCTGGCAGGCGCTGACGACGCTGCGGGAGCATCGCGGCGACGGGCACATCGCCGCCCTCGTGCACGCCGAGGTCGGCCCCTGCGAGGCGCTGGTCCTCGCCGCGGCCACCGGGCGCAGCCCCGGTGAGCAGCTACGGATCTCGCGCGGCTGGAGCGAGCGGGAGTGGGCGGACGCGGTCCACAACCTTGCCGCGCGGGGCTGGCTCACCGCCGACGGCGCGCTGACCGAGCTCGGCGCCCAGGCCCGGGCCGGGATCGAGGACGCCACCGACCAGTTGGCCTCGACTCCCTACCTGGCCCTGAGCGCGGCGGAGCTCGGTGACCTGTACGCAACGCTGTACGGGCTCGCCGAGCGGGTGGCGCTGGGTGGCGGGTTCACCTGGCCCAACCCCATCGGGTTGGACTGGCCGCCGTCCTCCGAGCGGGCGATGGCGGACCTGCGTCCGCCGGTGGAGCTGCGTCAGCCGGTGGAGCTGGGCTCGACCGAGGGGTAGCCGTAGCCTCCGGTGAACGGCTCCTCGCCGAACGCGTCGCCGTCGAACCCTGCGTCGTCGGCGACGCCTTCGGCGCCGCTGCGGCGCGGCCGAGCCGGACCGAGATCCGGCGGGTCCAGCTCCGCCGGATCGAGGTCGTCCGGGGTCAGGTTGGTGTCGTCGACCTCGCCGTGCATCTTCGACCCGTTCAGGACCACCGGGATCTCCAGGTCGCCGACCACGTGCTCGACGTAGAAGGCGCGGGCGCCGATGAGCCACAGCGCGAAGCCCGGATCGAGCCGCGGCAGCAGGTCGGCGGCGACGTCGGTGAGCCCGAGCGCCTCCTGGGTGTCGGCGATCTGGTCGGACNCCTGCTTGTACAGGATGCGGATCGCCGTCTCCGCGAGCAGCCCCTTGGCGATCTCCACCGAGTCCGGGGAGGCGGACAGCAGGTCGGAGATGCGATGGGCGACGATCGCGTTGGCACAGCCCCACTGGCGGGCGAGCTTCTGCTGCGCCGAGAGCCGGCGGACGAGCCCGGCGAAGCGCATCAGCCGCCAGCACTCGTCGTAGACGACATAGCGCTGGACGCCGTCCTGGCGCATCAGGGCCGCTTCCATCCACGCCTGCGCACAGGTCATGATCAGCGCGATCATCTCGTCGCTGCCCTGGACCCGCTCCAGGTTGAGTACCGCGATCGGCCGGTCGAAGTCCAGCGGGGAGGTCGTCGGCCCGTCGAACAGTCCGCCGAGCGCGCCGTGGGTGAGCCGGCGCAGCGTCAGGGTGGCGTCCCGGGAGGCGTCGCGCAGCTCGGTGGCCGTCATCGGAAGGTTGACGCAGTCCTCCTCGGCGGGATCGGTCATCGCCTCCAGGACGTGCGGGAGCAGCGGGGTCGCCCAGCGTTCCGGCGACGCCCCGCTGATCTGCCGGGTGACGACGTCGAGAGCGAGGTCCACGGCGGTGTGCTCGGCCGGGGTGAGCGGCACGCCCTTCGCCGTCTCGATCAGCGACGACAGCAGCGACGACCTGGCCCGCTTGACCTCCCGGGCCCAGTCCGCGTCGGCGATGCCCATCGGGNGCGGCGGGGCGTCCAGCGGGTTGAGCCGGGTCGCCATGCCCGGACCGATGTAGGTGGGCTCACAGCCGAGCCGGCGAGCCAGCCGGGTGTACTCGCCCTTGGGATCACAGGGCACCGCCGCCTGGTAGCCGAACGCCGCGCCGCGGGAGATCAGCGTCTTGAGCAGCGCCGACTTGCGGGAACCGACCGCGCCGAACACGGCGAAGTTCGGGTTCTCGATGACCTGCTGGCGGTACAGCTCGAAGACGTCGAAGTCGAACGAGTTCCCCGACCAGACGTGCCGGCCGATGTACATCCCGGGTGCGGCCAGCCCGGAGTCGACCACGAACGGGTAGATCCCGGCGATCTGCGCGGTCGTCTCCATATGCGCGGGCAGCCGCATTTTGTGGTACGCACGCCCGGCGAAGGGGCCGAGCAGCTTCGAGGGCTGCGCCCCGCGGCGCAACGCCGCCTGGGCGCGACGCATCGCGGCCTTCTCCGCGGCGGCGGCTGCCCGTTCCGCCCGGCGGCCGCGGCGGGGCGACGGGGCCGCCGGGGGAGTCGACCGGCGCCGGCGGGGACCGCCACCCAGGTCGACGAAACCCTCGGCGTCACGTCCCGGGTCGTGCCCGGCCGCCTCGTAGGCCGCGGCCTGGTAGCCGTCCGGGTCGTAGCCGGCCTCGTCGTAGCTGGGCGGGTCGAGGTCGTCGAAGCCGGCATCCTCGAAGCCCGCCTCGTCCTCGTGCCCGGGCTGGCCGTCGTACCCGGGCCTGTCGTCGTATCCGGGCTGGCCGTCGTATCCGACCTCGTCGCCGGCGCCGCCATACCCGTTCGCCTGGTAGGCGGCCTCGGGGGTGGCCCCGTTGGGGCCGGCCACCGCGGAGGCGAGGTCACCCGTCGGGTACGCGGCCGGGATCGGTATGAAGCCGCCCCGACCGCCGGCCGAACTCGCCGGATCGGGGCTCACTCCGTTGCCGTCGACCGCTCCGTTGCCGTTGCCGTTCATCACGCCACTCCCACCGCCAACGGTAGGGCCCCGACGCTGAAGCCCTGGTCCTGTTCCCCGACGAGGCGCACCATCTCCAGCCGGCTGCGTGACGCCAGCGTTTCGGCCTCGCCGCAGGCGTCGGCGAGGCCATCGAGATCGTCGGCGGAGACGGTGACGAACCCGTGGAAGCGGAACGCCCCGAAACCGGCGATCAGCTCCTGCTCGCGCCGTTCCACCTCGTCGGCCTCGGCCACGTCCCGCTGTGTCGTGACCTTGCCGACCTTGTCCCGCATCTGCTGTTCGCCGAGGTGCGCCATCCGCCGCCGGTTCACCGCCTTCTCCGCCTTCCGGCCGGGCAGCGGCTCGACGACCAGCGACACCGTGCGCCGACAGGTCGTCTCCATCAGCAGCGGGGCGAGGAAGGCGGCGGGCGAGGGCACCCGGGGCCAGCCGTTGATCCAGTAGGTGGTGTGGAAGCCCGAGTCCGTACGGTAGTGATCCCATGCGGTGACGGTCCGTACCGGTCCGGCCACCGCGGGGTCGATTCCGGACGCCAGGCCCTTCAACCCGCCGGCGAGGTCGGTGCTCGCGCCGCCGCGAGCGTCGATCATCTCGATCGAGTACGGATCGTAGGTCGTGCGGATGACCGCAGCCAGCGCCCGCGGGGGCAGCCAGCCGACCGTGTTGATCGACGCCCGGGCGAGCGCCGCCTCCATCGTGCGCAGCTCGCCGAGCAGGACCGCGCAGGCTGCCTGGTCGCCGCCGCCCGCCCGCTGGATCGCCCGACGGGCGTCCTTGGCGCGCAGTTGGAACGACAGGTACGTCTCGTGCCGCTGGGCGACGGGACCGGCGGCGTCGATGACCTGCTGGTAGGCATCCGCGGCCCAGGAGTCGTCATGGTGGCCGCGCACCCGCCAATGGCGCTGGAGCTGGTCCCCGGAATCGGGCAGGGTGCGCTCCAGCCACTGGATGCGGGACAGCTTGCCGCCGCCGGCCGTCAACCCGGCCAGNAGCTCACCCCAGGCGTCGACCCGGGCCTGCTNGTCACCGGACTCCAGCAGAGCGAACTGGCTGCCCTGCACCTGCAGGACGGCGGTGTAGGTCTGCTTCTTGGCGTCCTTGACCACCGCCACGTACCGGCCGCCACCGACCGGGACGGACAACATCACCAGGGAGGACAGCGGCCCGGGAAGGACCGTGCGGCTGAGCTGGTCCTCCCCGGCGCCGAGCCGGAAGAACGCGCCACGGAACACCGTCTCGCCCGTCACCTTCTGCATCGTGAAGCCGAAAAGGATCGGCACCCACTGGTCGAGGTTACGATCCTCCACCCGGACGAAGGCGACGAACAGCAGGGCCACCGCGAGCAGCACCCAGATCGGAATGGTTACCAACGGTGACCGGAGGGCGCCGAGGACGCAGAGCATCACGCCGATCATCAGAGCGAGCTGTGGCCAGCGCATGCCGAGCATGACGCCGCCGCGTTCGAGCGGTCCGAACCGATAGCTGCGTTCCGCGACCATCTACTACCTCACTCGCCGGTTGATCCTCTGCGCGGTGCCGGCCGCCCGCACGCTGCGGCCAGCTCGCATGTCGTGCTCACTGACCGCCGGTGCGGGACGGTGGCAGTTTTGGTGCCGCGACCGTGGCCGGTCGGGCCGCCGGAGCGACCGGCGGTCGGGCCTGACTCGTCCGCGGGGACGCGCCGTTCCTGGCCGGTGCTACGCGGGCGGCCGTCCGGGGGGTCGCACCGTTCGGCCGGGCACTGGCGCCGACCGGGACGGCCGTCCGGCTGGGGCCGCCGGACCGGGCTGGCTGCCGCACGGCGCCGCCCGCGCCGGAGCCGCCGGTCCGGGGTCTGCCGCCGGAGCCCCGCACCGACGCGGTCGCGGCACCGGCCCGGGAGGACCCACCCACGGGCGCGCCGATTCCACTGCGTCCGGTCCGTAGCGCGGCCGGCCGAGCGAGTCCGGGCTCCATACCAATGCCGCCGGTGTCTCCGAGGACGCCGCGATTACGCGTCTGGAGCCGGGCACCAATTCCGCGGAAGGTCTCCCGGGACGTCGATCCGAGCAGCGCGCCCGCACCCTGGCCGAAGGATGCGGCGCTGCGCCGGCCCGCCGAGCCGACGGCCCGCATCAGATGGACGTCGGCGAATCCCATCAGATGCATGAGGACGAACGGGGCGAACACCGCGGCAATCATGACCACGGTCCCGCCGAGGATCGTCAGGGTCTGATCGACCGTAGACCCGGTCGAGTCGCTGGCCATCCCGGCGCCGAGCGTGAAAATGGCATATATGACTGGCTTCGCGAAGATCAGGGCCAGGAGGAGTTCGGTGGCACGCTTGAGCCAGGCGCTCGTCGACATCGTCGGCTGCCCGGCGAGGTAGAGCGGGATGAAGACCGCCATCACGATGATCGCGACCTTGCGGATGTAGAGCACCACGAACAGCGCGAACGAGAACATCGCGACGAGCAGCGACAGCACGAGATCGAGGGCGAAGTTGCCCTGTTCCGGTAGCGCGCGTACCTGAGCCACGAGATCGGATCCCAGCGGTTTCCCGTTGCCGAAGGCGTCGGCGATTCCGTCCGAGGCGGTCAGAATCATCTGAAGCAGGGCAAGCGCGATGAAGGAGCCCAGGATCGAGGTGCCGGTCGCCGTGAGCGCCCGAACGAAGATGTGCGGGTCACCCCGCACCGCCCCCATGATGCNGGCACAGAGGAAGAGGCCGGTGACGATCAACACCGCGATCCCGAACGCGATGTTGTAGTTCTCGACGACGTAGTCGGCCTTCAGATCGATGGTCGTCTTCTGCGCCGCGAAACTGAACACGGAACTCGACAGGTCCGCGGCCATCCCACAGAACGCAGTCCCCATCGAATTGAAGTAGGCATCCACGCTCCCCGAAATAGCGCCCTTAATTGCGCTTAGGGGATTCAGGGAACTGAAGGGTGCGGCAAGAACTTCGTTACCTTCGGTCACGTACCGGCTCCGACCAATAGAAATTCCTTGAAACCTTCGGCAGCGCGCTCAGTAATATCCGGCTGTGCTGGACCGTCGCTCGCGTCCTTAAGCTTCCAGTCCCCCTCATTCCATACGATCTGACAGAAGTCCGTACCCCAGCCCTGCCTAGGTGCTAGGTTGGGGTTTGGATTCCCATAAATTCCGAATGCGATAGTGCCCCAGATGGTTACATTCGCTTCATTTTCATTGTAAGAGCGGACCGCATATCCCGTTCCTCGCCCGATTAGGCTAAAGTTGGGACTCTGAATCGACGGGACGTCGTATGCCTTAGNGCTGTCTTCATCATTCTTGATGATCAGGTCAGCGATCCGCTTAGAAGATTCAGGTAGCGCAATCGACTCGTACATCTTTCTAATCCGGGAAGGCTCGCGATTTCGCAGTGTCCCGGTGATGGCATCGTAGTTTGCGCAGGCGCTCACTGCACCGGCTTCGGTATGAGGGTAACCAACTGGGATGCCGAACTCGTTGATCCGCGCGGGAAGGCCGGGGACCTGGCTACCACTCGCGGAGTCTAGTGGTTTCCCTTCGGCGGAATCTGGTTTCGGGACCAGAGTGGGCGTGGGTGATATGGCCGCCGGACTAGTGGCCGGAGCTGTACTAGGAGCGGGGGCGGGCGCGACTGAGGCGGTGTCTGGACTCGCGCCCTTGTCTGGGATGACATAGCGTCCGATCACCACTCCGCCGATCACACTCACCGCGCCGGTGGCTACGATGATGATGATCAGGCGTCTGGCCACACTCTCCATCAGGCCCGGCAACGCCCACTCCCCTCACAAGACGGCACGGTCATCATCGCAATGTCCGCCCGCCGGTACCCGGGGAACCGGTCAGAAGAGCGTTGACGATGGGTCATGGACCACGCCGGGGTCAACGGCGACAGTGACAACGACGGCGGGTGGGCGCTGTCCCCCTGGGTTGGGCGCGGGGGCGGTGGCCGTTGCGCCGGTGGCCAGGAAGAAGTTGATGAAGGCTGCGGCGGCGCCGACGAGGAATGCCAGACCGAAGCCGGCGATGACGCCGCTCTTTCCGACCGTGGAAGCTCGCTCGAGTCCCATCCGTTCGCCGAGTGCCCAGGCGATCCCGCCGAGTAGCACGGCGGCGACGGCAGCGATCACCGCATAGGCGGCCAGGCCGTTGACCAGGTCTTTCAGCGCGTTGATGCCGGGCGCTTTGGTGTCGTCCGGGTTCACCTTCACGTCGGCCAGGATGACGGTCGCCTTGGCGGCGGCGTCCAGGATCATCGGGGTTCCTTTCTCACGGGCGGGGTCCGCCCGGACGATCCGGTCCGGCGATCCTTGAGGGTGCCGTTGGTGACCGTAGGTCGCCGAATGATACGCCTGGCGGCGTGGGGTGATCCCCGGTAGTGCTCGTGGGGCCGCTGGTCGCGCCGGCCTCCTTGCGTGGGGTGACCGGTCCGATGGCGTCGTGTGAGGTCCCTGTCGGCCGCTCGCTGGCCGCCGGAGGGGCCGCTACCTCGGCCTTTGCCAATGCGAACAGGCTTTCCACGGTGGCTGCGGCCAGTCGCATGTAGGCACGGCGAGTACGTCGGCGCAGCCGTGGGATACGGACCGGCGTATGCCGGCTTGGGTCCAGTCGGGCGTCGTAGGGGATACGCACGAGGGAGTCCACCTGCCGCCCGAGCCGTGCCGCGGCCGCTCGGGTACGGGGTGACGGCCGACCGCGCCGCGGCGCGACGATCGCCGCGACGATCGGCGGCCCCCCGTCGCGGGCCGGCCGGCGGCCCGGCGCCTCGCGGAACGCCCGCAACCGCATGAGAGTCGCTTCGAGATCGGCCGCCGTGGCGAGCGTCGTCAGGACGACGAGATCCGCGGCTTCTACCGCGGCCTCGGTGAGTGGAGCCCCGGTCGGCGCGTCGACCAGTACCAGCGGATAGGAGTGCGCGAGCAGGCCCAACGCCGAGCGCAGCCCGGTCGGTGTGACCGGCTGGGCGCCGGACGGGACCGCGGGCGCGTCCTGGCCCTCAGGGCCGTCGTCGGCGGACGGCGAGTCCGCGGTGATCTGGCCGGCGTCCGGCCGGACCGGCAGGACATCGAGGTCCCGGGCGCCCCCGGAACGGTGGCCGCTGATCATCAGGCGCAGCTCCGCGGCTGACCCGTCGGCGGACTGGTAGCGGACGACGTCCGCGACCGTGGTCGTGCCGGCGGAGCCGACCCGACTGGTCAGCGGGTCGCCGCGGGGCTCGTCCTCGTCGCCGCCCGAGGCCGGTGCCGTGCCCCCGGCCGGAAACTCCCCGGGCCACAGGTCGACGGCGAGCACCGGATGCGCACGCACCCCCGTCAGGGTCAGGCCGATCACGCCGGCGAGCGTCGTCGTCCCGGAGTACGGGAACAGCGACGTCACGGTGACCCGCCAGGAGCCCGGCAGCGGGATGNGGGCCCGGTCGCGAACCGAGAGCCGGACCGGGATCTCCTCCCATGGCTGCAGACCGCCCGCTTCCCGGCGCGATTCCTGCCACGGCCTGAGCTGGCTGTCCGATTCCGGCCGGCGCGCAGAGCCCGGCCGGTCCGGAACCGGCACGGTCGCCTTACGGGAGGGGCGGGACGGGCGAGCGGTCCGCGGCGCCGGCTCCGCGCCGGGTGCCGGCGCTAGCGCCGCTGTCCGGGCGGGCGAGGTGGACGGGTCCGGCTTCGCACCGCGGTGGCCCGTCGGCGTGGCGGGGGCCGCGGGCCCGCCCGCCGCCGCGCGCGCCCGGGGCGGGGTGGGCGGCGAGGTCGGGCGGGGCGCGGTCGGCGCGTGGCTCGGGGTCGGTGAGGCCGTGTGGCTCGGGGTCGGTGAGGCCGTGTGGCTCGGGGTCGGTGAGGCCGTGCGGCCGGGGGTGGGCGTGCGGCTGGGGGTGGCCGTGCGGCTGGGGGTGGGCGTGCGGCTCGGCGTCGGCGGGGCCGAGCGGGCGATGGGTCCGGTGGCGGCGGTGGTCCGCTCCGCCGGGGCCGGCCCGGTGACGGGGGCGGGCGGGGCCGCCGTGCCGGAACCGGGCACTCCGGTGGGGCCGGTCACCTCGATCGGGCCGGTCACGGCGATGGAATCGGTCACGGCGACGGAGTCGGTCATGGGGATGGAGTCGCCCACAGCGATCGAATCGGTCACCACGATCGGGCCGGTCGCGGGCGTCGGAACGGCGGTGACGGGCCGGTCGCCCCGCTCCGTGGCAGCCGCACCGGGGGCCCCCGGGGGTCCCCCGGCCGGGACCGGCCGGGTGGCCGCCGCCCGGGGTGGAGCCGATGCCCTGGGCGGCCGGCTGCGCGGGGGCGTCGCGGCGGCGGGGGGATCAGGGACGGGCAGCGGCCCGGAGGCGTGCGGGGGGATCGCGGTAGGCCCGGGACCTGCGGCGACTGCTTCGGCGGGGGCGGCTGCGGGGCCGTGATCGGCCCCGGGACCGGAGCCCGCGGTCTGTGCGGTCGTGCCTGTGCCGGTGCCTACTCCGGTGCCGGCGGCATGGTCGGAGCCGTCCGCTCGGGACGGGACCATCACGTCCCGCGACGATCCCGGGGCCGAGGCGTCGGCGCCGCCGGGCGGCGCCGGGCGGCGGGAAGGGTCTGCCTGGTTGCGTGGCGCGATCGCGGCCGGCCGGCCGGCGCGGCGCGTCCGGCTGCCGCGCGTCTGCCGGAGGTCCTCGGCCGGCTCGGCGCCCGGCGTCGTCTGGACGCCGCGCCCGGCACCCGGCGGATCCGTCGGGGATGTGGCCTCCGCGGCGGTTGCACGGTCCGCACCCGGTTCGGTCGCCGATGTCGCATCATCGAGGTGGAACGCCTCGCTCTGCCACGCCTCGTCGGGTGGCTGCGGCGAGTCGGACCCGCTCCGCCGCCGATGCCGCCGGCGCCCGGAGCGCGCGTAGGGAGGTGACTCGGCGTCCTCGGTGCTCGGTGACTCGTCGCGCCCGTACTGGTCGTCTCGGTCAGGCAGCCGGTTGGAACGGGAGGCCGACGTGGGGATGCGGGCTCCTATGAGCGAAACGGGCCGCGCGTCGCCTTCCTCACCGTACGGTGCCTGTGGCACATCGCTCACGCGCCGTCGCCCTCCCGGCTCTCTACAGGTTAGCTAGTGCCAGTTAAGGTTACTTACGGTTACTTGCCTTTGGCTGCGGTCGGATCGATGTAACACGAGCCATTCGAGTATGACAAGCTCTGGTTGAGGCTACCCACAACGGATGGGTCGGTGTACCTTCCGGAACCGGAGATGTGCGATCCGCCATTACCGAGGCGAACCGGTGGCGGGTCCGGTGGAAGATCCGCGCCGGGGGCCGGCGGGGGCGGCCAGGTTCACGCGGCGCGAATCGTGCGGCAGAGCGAAAGGAGCGTCGGTGGCGCAGGACGGCTTCTCGATGGCGACGCCCCGGCCCTCCGCCCGTCCGGGGCGCTCGGGCGCCCCGCAGGGTGCGCCGCTGTCCGGCCGGACCGCGCCGATCGGATCGTCTCCTGCGCGCTCCACGCTCACCGGGGCGAGTCGGCCCCGGGCGAGCTCCGGCGGGCCGGCGGGCATGCCGTCCGCGACCGCCCCGGGCACGCCGCCCGGCGCGCCCGCCGCTGCGGCGCCTCCGGTCGCGCCGCTCGCGCCGCCGCTGTCCCCGCCGGGGACCAGGACCTCGGTGTCCGGCGGCACCGGCGGGGCCACCAGGCTGGGGGCCGTCGGCGCTCCCACGAGCGGCGCGGGCACGACGCCCACGGCTGGTGGACCGGCGGCCCGGCCCGCCGACGACGACGACGTGCTCACCGTCGACGAGCTGGTCGCCTGGCTCCGCCTGTCCGAGAGCACGGTCCTCAAGCTTCTGTCCGAACGGGCGATCCCGGCCCGCAAGGTCGGCCACCAGTGGCGGGTGCGCCGCGGCCGCGTGCGGGACTGGCTGGACGGCCGGGAATGACCGGCGGCGTGGCAAGGGCGGCCACGAGGATCGCCGATGCCGGCGCCCCCGAATGCGGCGGCGTGCCGATGATCGGGCGCCACGGCGGCTCGGCGTAGCGGCGCCCGGACGTGCTAGTGATCCAGGGCGGGTCGGCGCCGCTGCGTGCCCTGCTGATCCCGCTGGCGGTGCTGGCGGTGCTGGCGGGCTGTGGGACGTTGGGCCGGGCCGCGGACCCCACCCCGAGTCCGCCGGTGACCACCGGCCCGCCGCCGGGTGCCAGCCAGGCTCCGGGGCCCCCGCTGGCCACCGCGACCGCCCCGGCGACCGGNGAGGTCGACCGCACGAACCCGGCCGCGGTCGCGGCCGACTGCTTCACCCGCTGGCAGTCGTTCGACGCCCGGACCGATTCGGGACCATCGGCCGGCGTCGGGCGGGCCCGGGACTGCCTCACCGAGGACTTCGCCGCCTCGCTCGGCGCGGGCTCCACCAGCGCCGCTGATGGTGGCGCTGACGGACAGGCCTGGGAGGATCTACGGGCCCACGGCGCCCGCTCGCAGGTGTCGGTGTTGGCGACCACACCCCTGGGCGGCGTCGACACCACCGCCACGGGCCGCGTCGTGCTCCAGCTCAACGTGCGTCGCGAGAGCACGACGGGCAACGAGGCTCCGGTAGCGACGTTGTCCACCCCCGCCCTGACGCTGCTGCGTCAGGCCGACGGGACGTGGCGGGTCGCCGGGGCGGATCTCGCGAGCGTCGCCGGCGACGCGCCGGGGCGGTGAGGTCGGATGGCCCGCCGCTTCCCGCCCAAGCGAACCGGGTGGCTGGTGTGGTTGGGCACCGGCTCGGCGATCGTCATCGGTGGGATCATCCTGTTGATCTCGATCCTGATCATGTCCCTCGCCGGGCCGTTCGTCGGTGACCACGGCCGGGGCAACAAGTCGATCGAGAACGCCGACGGCATCCCGGCGGAGTACGTGCAACTGATCACGGACGCGGCGAACGGTGCCGGCTGCGAAGAGGTGACGCCGGCCCTGCTGGCCGCCCAGCTCCATCAGGAATCCGGGTTCAACCCGCAGGCCCGCTCGCCCGTCGGGGCGATGGGGATCGCCCAGTTCATGCCCGCGACCTGGGCCAGCCACGGCCAGGGCGACGTGTGGAACCCCACCGACGCGATCCCGGCCGCAGCCCGTTACGACTGCGCGGTGGCGGCGTCGGTCGCCTCCGTGCCCGGCGACGGGCAGGAGAAGATGCTGGCCGCCTACAACGCCGGCGCCGGGGCGGTGCTCGCCTTCGCGGGCATCCCTCCCTACACCGAGACCCGCAACTACGTGCGCACGATCCTCGCCCAGACACAGGTCTACGGGGACTCGCTCGAGTTCGGCGTGGAGATCCCCGCCGGCACGATCGCCCCCGTGGTCGCGTTCATGGAGTCACAGATCGGTAAGCCCTACGTCTGGGGGGCGATCGGGCCGGACGCCTGGGACTGTTCCTCGCTCGTGCAGGCCGCTTACCGGAACATCGGCATCGAGCTGCCCCGGGTGACCACCGACCAGCTTCGGTTCGGCCCGGTGGTCGCCGGGGTCGACCCGCAACCCGGGGACCTGCTGTTCACGCCAGGCACCGACGGCACCGCGGACGCACCCGGCCACGTCGGCATGTACATCGGTGACGGCCGGGTCATCGCGGCCAAGGGAGCGCGCTGGGGTGTCGTGGAGTCCGACATCTCGGACTGGACCGGCACGGTCGCGGTGACCAGGCCGTTGGCCAAGGAACTCCGTTAGACCGGCCGGTCCGCCCGGCCGGTCCGACTGGTGTCGCGGGCGGCCGGCCGGATCGGCGACGGTTCAGGCGGTCGCCTCGGACACGAAGTCCGACAGCCCGTTGGCCACCCCGCCCAGCACGCCCACGGTGTTGTGCACCACGTCAGCGGCGTCACTCGGGGCGGTCACCGCGAAGAACAGGATGAACAACCCGATACCCCACGGNCAGATCAGTCTCTTCATGCAGGACCTCGCAGCACAGCCAGCCGATAAGGCCGGACGGACACCAACGTCGATAAGTCACCGACAGCATGTGTGTACTCACCTTGAGTAGTCGTCGCAAGGGGAATCGCCGAGGGGCGGGTGGCACCCCCACGGACGGCCGCCTCTCCACCCGGCCTGGGTGACCCGCAGCCCCGCCCGTCCTCGGACGCGCCGGCGGACACCGTCGCGGACACGGCGTACCCCTCGCCGGGACACCGAACGGACAGCGAGTTGACCATTGGTAGCCACTTGGCGACGTGGAAGCGACAGGCTCTAATAGTTCAAGCCACCCCGGGCCGGCTGACGTCGACTCCTGGCACGGGGTGGCTACCAGAGGTGACTGATCATCGCTGCGGGCCGGCGGCTTGAGGCGTCGCCTCCCGCCTGGCGGGGTGAAGCCGGGCGTGGACCGGCCGGATCACCCGGCCGCCGCGATCAGGCCGGCGTGATGCCCTGGGCGAAGCGGAACAGGTCGTCGGGGTCGTAGGCCCGCTTCACCTGCCGCAGCCGATCCAGGTTCGTCCCGTAGTACGCCTGCGCCCAGCCGGCGAGCTCGGGGTCGATGTAGTTCTGGTAGGCGGACTGGGAGACGAACGGCGCCGTCGCCTCGACGGTGGAACGCAGCCAGCGGCGGTTGGCCTCCTGCGCGGCCGGCGTGGCGTTCGGGGCGTAGCCGGCGACGTACTGGGCGCTGGCGATCGCGCCGCGGTGGACGAACGCCGTGTCGCCCGGGGCGACCCGGTTGATCGCTCCGCCCCAGGAATCCAGGATCACCCCGCCCGAGCCCGCCCCGGCGGTCCGCTGGCGCTCCTCGACCGCGCCCAGTAGCACCTCGACGCCGCGCGACGGCATCGGCCTGTGCAGGAACGCCGACGCGGCCCGCTGGGCGACCCGTGGCAGTGTGCCGCCCGGCGTCCGGCCGCGCAGATGGCAGGTCTCGACCGCGCGGCCCGCGCAGCCGCCCTCGATGAGCATCGCCTCCAGGTGACCCCGGGTGGTGACGTAGGTCCCGGTGGGCCGGTGGCCGGCCGCATCGACCAGGTCGGCGAGCCGCGCGCGCAGGCCGGCCATCGCGTCGTCACCGGCACCGCCCGACAGCACCCCGCTCACCCGCAGCGTCGGGGTGCCGCCGACACCGGCCGAGGGCGCCGAAAAGGCGACGCATGTCGACCACAGGCTCTCCGGTGCGCCGCCGGGAGCGGAGATCCAGTCCTGCCACGCGGCCACCACGTCGGCGGCGCCATCCCAGGCCCAGCGATAGGTGAACAGCACCAACGGCGTCGCCCGGTGGGGGGCGAAGGCGAACGAGGTGACGATGCCGACGTTGCCGCCGCCCGCGCCGCGCAGCGCCCAGAACAGATCCGGCTCGTGGTCCGCGTCGGTGTGCACCACCTCCCCGGAGGCGAGCACCACCTCGGCGGAGACCATCCGGTCGCAGGTCAGGCCGTAGCGCCGGCCGAGCACGCCGATCCCACCGCCCATGGCGAGTCCGGCGATGCCCACGGTCGGGCATGAACCCGCCGGCAGCGCCAGCCCCCCGCGCGCGAGACCGG
The DNA here is from genome assembly GCF_001421075.1 of Frankia sp. CpI1-P. Lineage (NCBI taxonomy): Bacteria > Bacillati > Actinomycetota > Actinomycetes > Frankiales > Frankiaceae > Frankia > Frankia sp. CpI1-P. Next base: position 20,735 of record NZ_LJJX01000021.1, read on the forward strand.
AGTACACGTCGACGAGCAGGGCGCCCGCCCCGATCCGCGCGACCTGGCCGGGCGCCGCGGCCACCTCGGCCATCGGGGTGACGTCCACGACCAGGCCGGTCGTCGTCGAATAGCCGCCGTAGCTGTGCCCGCCGGCGCGGGCGGCCAGTGGCAGCCCCGTCCGGCGGGCGAACTCGACGCAGGCCTGGACGTCGGCGGTGGACGTGGCCCGGGCGACCGCCTGCGGTCGGATCGCGTCGAAGGCCGGGTCGAACAGCGTGCTGGCCGCGGCGTATCGCGGGTCCGCCGGGCGCAGCAGCGGGCCGGTCAGGCGCGCGTCGAGGGCCTGCCAGTCGACGGCGGAGGGTGCGGGACGGGTATCCCCGCGGCACCCGGCGAGCAGCGTGCTGCCCAGCCCGGCGCCGGCGAGCGCCAGCCCGCCGCCCGCGGCCCGTAACACCGACCGGCGGTCGGGTCCGCCCACGCGTCCTCCCAGAGAGCCGTCCGCAACCCACCACCCGCTCGCCACTGTGTGCCACGGGCGCTCCGACCGGCCGGGGCAGCATCGACCTCCGGCCCGTGGAACCGACCGGGAGCGGCAGCGTCCGGCGGGCGGCACCGATCGGGCCTGCGGCACCGATCGGGCCTGCGGCACTGACCGTGACTGACCGGGCCTGCGTGACTGACCGGGCCTGCAGGTCTGACCGGGCCTGCGGTCTGACCGGAGGGCGAGACTGACCGGCAGGCAGGCCTGACCGGCAGGCAGGTCTCACGGCGAAGGTATGCCAATTCAGGCGGCGACGGCGCCTTGGCGGCACGAGTGGGCTGCCGGTGGCCGGTCGAGGCCCACGCGAGGACACCGAGCCGGGCGCCCACGACCGGAAACTCGGACCCGGACGGTCGGCTCAGCCCGGCTGGGCGATCGTCGCGATCGTGCCGGCCGGGTCGATGCGCCGGACCCGGTCGTTGCCGTTGTCCGCGACGTACACGGCGCCGCTGCCGTCGACCACCACCGAACTCGGGTTCTTGAACTGGGCCGCCGTCGCCGGACCGCCGTCGCCGCCGGAGCCCTCGGTGCCGGTGCCCGCGATGGTGGTGATGATGCCGTTCGGGTCGATCTTCCGAACCCGGTTGTTGCGGTAGTCGGCGATATAGAAGGTCTTCCCGTCCGGTCCGATCGACAGGGATGGCACGTTCAGCTTGGCCGACCGGGCCGGGCCGCCGTCGCCGGCGTAGCCGGCCTCCCCGGTGCCGGCGATCGTGCTGATGATGCCGTCCGGGGTGACCTTCTGGATGGTGTCGCTGCCGAGATCGGCGAAGTAGAGCGTGCCGTCGTCGGTCATCGTGATGTCGTTCGGGCCGTTGATCTTCGCCTGGGTCGCCGCGCCGCCGGCACCGGTGTAGCCGGCGACGCCGGTGCCCACGTACGTCGTGATGATCCCCGCCGGGTCGATCTTCCGGATGCGGTGGTTCTCGTAGTCGGAGAAGTACACGCTGCCGTCGGGTCCGGTGGTCACCTTCTCGGCGCTGTTGAGCTGGGCCGCGGTGGCCGGGCCGCCGTCGCCGCTGTAACCCGCGGTGCCGGTGCCGGCGACCGTGGAGATCACCCCCGCGGGCGTGACCTTGCGGATGCGGTTGTTCTTCGCGTCCCCGATGTAGATGTTTCCGGCCTTGTCCCGGGTGGTGGAACCCGGGCCGTCAAGCTGGGCCGCGGTGGCCGGGCCGCCGTCGCCGGCGCTCCCGCCCGCGCCGGTGCCCGCGAAGTCGTTCTCGGCACCGGTCGGGGGGATCTTCTGGATTCGGTCGGTCGCCAGGCTGGACACGAGCAGCGACCCGTCGGGGTCGAGGGCGAGGCTGTACGGGCTCAGCCCCTGCACGGTCAGCGCCTGCCCGCGGTACGCGGTGGCGACCCGAGGGGCGGCCGAGGCGGCGCGGTCGTCGCCTCCGCCGCCGGAGGTCGCCACGGCCAGGACGATGCCGACGGTGGCCGCCACGACGAAGGCGAAGACGATGCCGCCGATGATCCAGGAGGCGCGGATGCGCGTGCCCGCGGTCTGGTGGTGCCCGGCCTGCCGGGTCGGGTCGAGCGGCACGCCGCCCGGACGCGGGCCGAACTGCGCGCCGCCCGGTCCGCCGGCCCCGGGCGCGCCGCCGTAACCACCGCCCAGGGGGCGTGGCGGCGGCGTGTACGGCGCAGGCGTGTTTCCCGGCGGGTATCCGCCCCACCCGCTCGGTCCGGGCCCCTGGTTGCCCCGCACCGTGGGGGCGCCGGTGAACCCGGGGCCGCCGGGGCCACCGAGCCCTCCGGGGCCGCCGCCGGAACCCGGCTGGCCGCCGAGGCCGGCCGGCGTGCCGGGAAGCCTCTGGTAGCCGCCGGGCGGCGGGTAGCCACCAGCCCCCGGTCCACCAGCCCCAGGTCCGGAAGGCCCAGCCCCAGATCCGGCGGGCCCAGGCCCACTCCGGGCTCCGGGTCCGCCTGGCCCGCCTGGTCCGCCGGGACCGCCTGGTCCGCCGGGACCGCTGGCCCGGCCCGGGCCACCGGCGCCGGCGGGGTTGCCGAACGCGCCCGGACCCGCCGGGTAGCCGGGGCGGGCCGGGCCGGATCCGTGGGCGGGTCCGGCCGGGTAGCCCGGCGCGCCCGAGAGCGGCGGCCGCGGGGTGGTCGAGACGCCGAGCGCCGCCTCGCGGATCTCGTCGTCCACCCGGACCTTGATCTCCGACCGGGACAGCCAGTTCGGCCCGAAGGCCCGGCTGCCGGCCCGGGCGAGTTCGAGGGCGAAGTCGGTCGCGTCCGCGAACCGGGCGTTCGGGTCCTTCGCCAGCGCCCGCATGATCACGGTGGAGATCGGCGGCGGAACCGTGGTGAGCGGCTCCGGCATGANGGTCAGGTGGTGGTGGGTGAGCGGCTGCACCGCCATCTGGCGGCCGAACAGGGGCCGGCCGGCGATCATCTCGTAGAGCACCCCGGCGAGGGCGTAGAGGTCGGTCGACGGGAACAGTCGCACGCCCATGATCTGTTCGGGGGCCATGTACCGCGGGGTGCCGAGGATCGCGCTGGCGGTCGTCTCCGCCCCGTCGAAGATCTTGGCGATGCCGAAGTCGGTGACCTTGAGCAGGCCGTCCCCGGCGAACATGATGTTGTCCGGCTTGACGTCGCGGTGCAGCACGCCCTGCGTGTGCGCGTTGGCCAGGGCCGCGGCGGCCGCCAGGCCGATCGAGCAGGTCGTCTCCGGGGACACCGGACCCGTGCTGATCCGCTGCTTGAGGGTGCCGCCGGAGAGCAGTTCCATCACCAGCAGGCAGGTGCCCTCGTGCTCCACNTAGTCGTGGATGCGCACGATGTGCGGGTGGTCCAGTTCGGCCAGCACCCGGGCCTCGGCCAGGAAGCGGGCGCGCAGATCGGCGTCGTCGGAGGTGTCCAGCAGGATCTTGATGGCGACCTTGCGTCCGATGAGTCGGTGCTGCCCGGCGAGCACGAGCCCGTAGCCACCCCGGCCCAGGTCGCCCTCGACGGTGTAACCCGGAAGCGCCGCCTCCACGAGTGATCTGTCAATCAACAAGGTTCAGATCCGTCCGTTAACGCCGTCGGGCAGCCCGCCGCACCGCCGTCCCCGTCCCGACCGCGGCATCCTGGCCTGCAATGACGCCTTCGTCGGGTTCCTGGCGATCCTACGACCACGACCTTCCCATTCCGCCGCCCGTCCGGGGGCGCCCTGTGACGTCGGATCGGCGACATGTGCATGCTGCTGGGGCCGACGAGTGTCGGCGCCGCCANGGTCCGGATGATGCGACAGGTGTCGGGATGATGCGACAGGTGTCGGGATGACGGGCAGGAGTCCGGATGACGTGCCACGGACACCGATGGTGGTTGTGGCGGCAACGTGTTGAACCTGCGAGGAAGGGCGTCCCACGTCATGTCGACAACCGAGTCCGCCGCCCTGGCGGCTCCGCCCGACATCACCGCGACGGAGGAATGGACGGCGCTGAGGGCGCATCTGCGTGAGATGTCCGAGGTGTCGCTGCGAGGTCTGTTCGACGCCGATCCCGCCCGGGGTGAGGCGTTCACCGCCGAAACGGACGGNCTCTACCTCGACTACTCCAAGAACCGGCTGACGGCACGCACCGTCGAGCTGCTCGTGGCGCTCGCGCGCCGCGCCCGGCTCACCGAGCGCATCGAGGCCATGTTCCGCGGCGAGCGGATCAACGTCACCGAGAACCGGCCGGTGTTGCACGTGGCGCTGCGGGCCCCGGCGGGAACCCGCATCGAGGTCGACGGCGTGGACGTGGTGCCCGAGGTGCACCGGGTGCTCGACCGGATGTCCGCGTTCGCGGACAAGGTGCGTTCGGGGGAGTGGCGCGGGGCGACCGGCGAGCGGATCACCACCGTCGTCAACATCGGCATCGGCGGCTCCGATCTGGGTCCGGCCATGGCGTACGACGCGCTGCGCGACTACTCCGACCGCNGGATCGCGGTCCGGTTCGTCTCCAACGTCGACCCGACCGACGTCTGGGAGGCGACGGTCGACCTCGACCCGGCGCGGACCCTGTTCATCGTCGCGTCGAAGACGTTCACCACCCTGGAGACGCTCGCCAACGCGCGGGCCGCCCGTTCCTGGCTGACGGCGGCCCTCGGTGAGGAGGCGGTTTCCCGGCATTTCGTCGCGGTCTCGACGAATGCGGAGAAGGTTGCGGCGTTCNGCATCGACACCGAGAACATGTTCGAGTTCTGGGACTGGGTGGGCGGCCGTTACTCGGTCGGCTCGGCGATCGGCCTGTCCGTGATGATCGCGATCGGGTCGGCGGCCTTCCGTGAGTTCCTGGCCGGGTTCGCCGCGATGGACACGCACTTCCGGACCGCGCCGTTCGAGCGGAACCTGCCCGTGCTGCTCGGGCTGATCGGCGTGTGGTACCGCGACTTCCACGGATTCACCGCGCACGCCGTGCTGCCCTACAGCCAGTACCTCAACCGTTTTCCCGCCTATCTCCAGCAGCTCGACATGGAGAGCAACGGCAAGAGCGTCGATCTCGCCGGCCGGCCGGTGGGGGCACAGACCGGCCCGATTGTCTGGGGAACGCCCGGGACGAACGGCCAGCACGCCTACTACCAGCTCCTGCACCAGGGGACGACGATCGTCCCGGCCGATTTCCTCGGCTTCGCCCAGCCGAACCATCCTGGCGTGGGACCGGCGGACGGGCCGGATCAGCACGCGCTGCTGCTGGCCAACTTCCTCGCACAGACCGAGGCTCTCGCCTTCGGCAAGACCGCCGAGGAGGTGGCGGCGGAGGGGGTCGCGCCGGAACTCGTCCCACACCGGACGTTCCCGGGTAACCGGCCGACCAACACCCTGCTCGCCCCGAAGCTGACCCCGTTCGTGCTCGGGCAGCTCATCGCGCTGTACGAGCACAAGGTGTTCACCCAGGGGACCGTCTGGGGCATCAACAGCTTCGACCAGTGGGGCGTCGAACTCGGCAAGGTGCTCGCCGGGCGGATCGTGCCGGAGCTGACGGCCCCGGACTCGCAGCCGCGCCACGACAGCTCGACGAACGCGTTGATCAGGCGCCTGCGCGGCGCCTGAGGGCCGCCGGACAGGCATCGGGCCGACCTCGTCATGTTACTCTCCGTAAACAGTTCGGGGGGGCGGCCCCGCACGGTGACGAGGACTTCGGGGGGCGGGGGCAGCATGCGGGTCGACGCCGGAGCCCTGACCATGTCCGTGCGGCGGTCGGGCGAGGATGTGGTCATCGAGCTCGCCGGTGAGCTCGACACCGCCGGCCGGCTGCGGTTCCGGGAGCAGATCGGCGAGCTGCTGGGCCGGGGCGGGGGGACGGTGACCGTGGACGTCGCGGGCCTGCGCTCGATCGACATCCCGGGGCTCGCCGCCCTGCTCCGGGCCGATCTGCTGCTCCGCCGCGTGCACTGCGAGCTGCGGATCTCCTCGCCGACCCCGGCGTTCGCCGCCCTGGTGCACGAGACCGGCCTCGACGGTCGCCTCCGCGTCGGCGAGGGCGCTCGCCGACGCTGACTGCCGCCGTCAGCCCGCGAGTGGTGGGGGGCTGGCGGCGGGAGCCGGCTGGGAGCGGTCCAGCGGGTGGGTGTGGGCGGCGGAGACCGCGGCGGAGCTCGCCACCGCGGCCGCCAGGCTGGGCGCGAGGCTGGGCGCGGTGGTGTTCCGCGGAGCGCGGACGCCGTCGTCCGACATCACTGTCCGTAGCGTGAAGCGGAGCGGGGCGGTCGGGACGTCGTCTGTCCGGAAGGGGCCCATAAGTGCCGGATACGGCGGGAACCCGCCACCGGCGGGGTTCTCGGTGCCGCCCGCGGCCGCGGACCCGACCGCGGCGGCGGCCTCCTCGGCGACCCGGGACAGCATGCTGCGTGAACCGATCAGTTTTTTCTCGATCCCACCCATCATCAGCATTCCAGCCATGACGAGAAGCGGAAATCCAAGCACCATCAGCAGGACGGGTGGTGTGAGACTCACCGAAAGACCCCCAGGCCGACTTACGGATCCGATCGACGCCGCCGGCGCCGTACCGTATGCCTTCCCTCCTACCCCGGTTGCTCACATCCGGGCGGCCATCTCACCCGACCCGGGTATCCCCCGGGGTGGGGTGGAAGGTCACCGATCTGTCCACCCCCGGTACTGTTCCCGCGGGCGGTTCGCTCGTACGCTTCGAACAACATGTCTGTGCGGCCCGTACCGTTGCCCGCCTACAGCGGCCGTCCCGGGGTCGGTGATGCGGACCTGCTGGCGCGGCTTCATCTGCTTACCGAGCAGGTCGACTACGCCCTCGCCGAGATCGTCCTGCGGCGCGCCGCCTACCGCCGGGCCTGCGAGGAGGAGGCCGACTGGCAGTGGTCGCCGTCCGGGGTCGAGGCGCTGAGCCGGCCGGCGGTCGCCGAGGCGCTCGCCCGGCAGCTCGCCGCGGTCGAGCGGCTGCGGCTGTGGGCCCAGGAGCTGCACTGGCTGCAGGAGCAGGCCCGGCTGCGCGGCCTGCTGCGCTGACGGCCCGGGTTCCAGGCCCGGTGGCGACCCAGGCCGGTAGCGACCCAGGCCGGTGGCGAGCTCAGCCGGACAGCGACGATGGCCGGTCGAGGGTCTCGAACAGCCGGCGCCCGAGATTCGCCGCCGCGATGTTGCCGCGTTGCAGGTACCGGGTGATGCCGGCCTCCATGCTCTCCGCGGCGTCGTCCTTGCGCCCGGCCCGGTAGAGCACCTCCGCCCGCGACAGCAACGCGTGGCCCTGCCCGTCGACGTCGTCGGTGCGCCCGGCGAGGTCGACGGCGGTGTCGGCGAAGCGCAGCGCCTCCGCGTCCCGGCCGCGCAGAGACAGCAGCCTGGCGTGCACCCCGCACCAGCCGGCCTGGGCGGGTAGCTGGTCGGCCGCGGCGGCGTCCCGGCAGCGGGTCACGTACTTGCCGGCGTCGTCGACCTTGCCGAGGCGCACCAGCACGTCCGCCAGCGCCGCGGCGCGGTTGGCCAGCAGCGCCCGCTCCCCCATCCGGGACAGGGCCCGGCAACTGCGGCGCAGCTCCCGCTCGGCGACGATCAGCTCGTCGGCGAGCAGGGCCACCCGGGCGACGATGAACCCGCCGTGGAACGGATCGGCCCGCGGGGCCCGCAGGTCGTGGACGATCTCCTCGGCGGCCTTGAGGTGGATGCGCGCGCCCTCCAGGTCGCCCGACATCGCGGTGAGGACGGCGAGCTGGGCGAGCAGGGCGCGGCGCAGGGCCCGGTCGTCCCCGGCCGCGTCGAGGGCCTCGCCGGCGCGCGCCAGGCTGCTCGCGACCGGCCGCGGCCCCCAGCTCATCAGCAGCGTGAGTTCGCGGCGCAATGACTGCGCCGCCCGCGGCACACCGGACTCCTCGGCGTGGCGCACGGCGTTCTCCATCGCCCGCTCGGACGCGGCGAACTGGCCGGCGGCCAGGTAGGCGTTGGCCTGGCTGCGGCAGGCCAGTGCCGCGCCGACGTCGTCGCCGGAGCGGACGAAGTTGGCCAGCGACGCTGCGGCCTCGGTCAGGGTGGTCGCGACCAGGCCCTCCGGGTCGGTGGAGAACAGCACCCGCAGATGGGCGAGCCGGGCGTGCGCCCGCAGCCCATCCTCACCGGCGCGCCGGGCCCGCTCGGTGACCTGGCGAAGGATGCGTTCGGCGTCGGAGAACCGGCCGAACGAGTGCAGCGCCCAGCCGAGGTCGATCTCGGCGCGCAGCCGCAGCGGGTCGGTCTCGGGCAGCAGGGTGATGGCACGCTTGAGGAGCTGGGCGGCGCCCGTCTCGTCGCCCTGACGCACCCGGTCGGCGGCCTCGATGAGGCAGGTCGCCGCGGACCTGCCCAGCTCGACGGTCTCCGCGTCGCGCTGGCCGATCTCCACCCGGTAGCGGAACGCCTGCTCCAGGTGGTAGCCGACGAGTTCGTCGTGTTCGCCCGGGCCGCCGACAAGTCGGGCCTGCAGCCAGTGGGCGAACTGCTGGTGCAGATCGGCCCGGCGGCGCTTGGCGGTGGACTCGTANGCGCAGTCGCGCAGCAGGACGTGCAGGAACCGGAAGGCCTCGACGCCGGGCAGGTCCGAGCGGTCGGGGTGGACCAGCTCCTTGCGGACCAGGTTCAGGCAGTGCACGGCGACCATTGCCCGCTCGGCCGGATCGGACAGGTCGATGACGGCGTCGAGGTAGAAGCGCTCCCCGACGACGGCGGCGCGTTCCAGCACGCGGCGCTCGGGCGGGTCGAGGCGGTCGAGCCGGGCGGCGAGCAGCGAGGAGATCGTCGGCGGTACCGTCACGTTGCGCAGGCTGCCGGTGGCGATCCAGCGGCTGCCCTCCCGGCGTAGCAGCCCGTCGTCGACGAGGGCGGCGACCATCTGCTNGACGAACAACGGGTTGCCGGCGGCCGAGGTGGTGATCCGGGTGACCAGCGCCGGATCGAGGTCGTCGGAGCCCATGAGGCTACGGATCAGGCGCTGGCAGCGGGCCTCCGTCAGCGGGGCGAGCAGCATCGAGGTGGCGTTGAACTTGCCGCCGCCCCAGTCCCGTCGGTCCTCCAGCAACTCCTGGCGGGCCAGGCAGAGCAGCATGATCGGTGCGTCGCGCGACCAGTCGGCGATGTTCTCGATCAGGTCGAGCAGCGTCGGCTCGGCCCAGTGGACGTCGTCGAACCACAGGATCAGTGGCCGGCGCGCCGCCAGGGCCTGGAAGAACGAGCGGACCGCCCAGAAGCTCTCCTGCGGGCCGAGTTCGGCGCCGCCGAGCCCCACCAGCGGGGCGAGCGCCTCGACGATCTCGGCGGCCTGCCCGACGCCGTCGAGCAGCTCGCGCAGCCGGCGCCGGCCGTCCGGGGCGGCCTCGTCGGCGGTCAGCCCGGTGGCCTGGCGCACCATCTCCATCAGGGGCCAGTAGGCGATGCCCTCGCCGTAGGACAGGCAACGGCCGGTGAGCACCGTGGCCCTGGTGGCCATGGACGTGCAGAACTCGCCGACCATCCGAGACTTGCCGATGCCCGCCGAGCCGAGCACGGTGAACAGGTGGCAGGCGCGCTCCTCGACGACCGCCTCGAACGCGTCCTGCAGGCGGCGGCGCTCCCGGTTGCGGCCGATCACCGGCGCGGTGAAGCCGTGGATCTGCGCCCGGCTGCCCGGGCCCGCCGTCGGGTCGACCAGGCCGGTGAGCCGGTGCACCCGCAGTGGGTCACGTTTGCCCTGCACGACCAGCGGGCCGACCGGGGTCACCGTGACGCTGTGGCGGATGAACCGGTGGGTGGTGTCACCGATGAGGATCTCGTCCGGCGGTGCGGCGCTCTCCAGCCGGGCGGCGACGTTGACCGCGTCCCCGGTGACNCCGCCGCCGGCGACGGTGACCTCACCGGTGTTGATCCCGATCCGCACCCGCAGCCGCAGGCCCCACTTCTCCTGCAGGTCGGCGTTGAGCGCCTCCATGGCGGCCCGGATGTCCAGTGCCGAGCGCACGGCGCGCAGCGCGTCGTCCTCGTGCAGCACCGGGATGCCGAAGACGGCGAAGACGGCGTCGCCGATGAACTTCTCGACCGAGCCGCCGTGGTTGTAGATCACCTCGCGCACCGTGGTGAAGAACCGCCACATCACCTGCTGCAGCGGTTCGGAGTCGATCTTCTCGCCGATGTCCGTCGACCGGGCGATGTCCACGAACATGATCGTTACAGTCTTGCGCGCCCCGCTTCCCGCGGTGGGCAGGGGGTTCCCACACCCGGAGCAGAAGCGCGCCCGCTCGGGGTTGTCCTCCGCGCATGTCGGGCACGGCACCATGTGCCGGATGGTAGGCCGATCTCGGGCCGGCGCGGTGGGGGATGCGCCTACCCGACGCGTCGGAGGTGATCCGTCCCACACTGGTGCCACATTTCTGCCCCGTCCGTACGGTGGGCCCGCGGGGCGGGGCGATCGGTCCGGACCGCGTGGGCCGCCGGCTGCCGGGCGAGATGCCTCGATCACGAGGACAGGTCCCGTCCCACCGCGAACAGCCCGGCGACCAGGGCAAGAATCCCCCAGCCGACGGCACTCGCCAGAGAGGCGGTGTCAAGTTCGGACGTCGGCCAGGCCAGCACGCCCAACGGTGCGGTGACCGGTCCGCGGAAGCGGGTCGCGTCCAGCAGCGGCTCGAACGCGCCGCAGCAGCCCAGGGCGAGCAGCGCGCCCGTCGATCCGCGCAGCAGGGTGCCGGCTCCCACGCCAACGGCGCCCGCCGCGCACACGGTGACGGCGACGATCCCGTAGGCCGCGGCGACGTCGGCCGGGCGGTCGAGGTGCATTCCGGGTCTGCCGTAGCGGACGGCCCCGACGGCGAGCCACCCGGCGAACAGCGCCGCACTCAGCACCAGGCCGACGGCGGCGACGGCGAGGTACTGGGCGATCGTGATCCGACGGCGCCCCGGAACGGCGAGGAACGCCAGAGCCGCCGTTCGGTGACGGTACTCCTGCGCGACAACGAGGACACCGAACGCCATCATGGCGTAGCCGGNGAACAACCCCGAGCGCGACCGCAGCCCGTTCCAGCTCGCCGCCGCGTCCTGGCCGGCCCACAGCATCGGTGGCACGTGCAGGATCAGGACCGCCGTCAGGGCGACCGGCTGCCAGCGACTGCTGGCGATCTTGAACAGCTCGGTACGCACCAGCAGGCCTGTTCCGGCCTGTCGTCCGGGCATCTCAGCGGGCACCCTGCGGTGGCCCCGCCCGGCCGGCTGGGCCGCCCGGACCGGGTCGCCCGTCTGGGCCGTCCGGCCCGGCTGGGCCGTCTGGGCCGTCCAGACCGTCCAGACCGTCTGGGCCGGCGGCGCCGGGGTTGGTCAGTGCGAAGTAGATCTCCTCCAGGTCCTGGCCGTGGGTGTGCAGTTCGACGAGCGCGATCCCGTGCCGGGCGGCGACCCGGCCGNCCCGCTCGGCCGTTCCGGCCGGCAGCCGCAGCCCGTCGCGTCCGACGATGGTGGGGACCANACCCTGCTCCGCGAGCAGGCCGGCCAGCCGCGCCGCGTCGGCCGTGCGCACCTCGACGTGGCCGCCTCCCAGCCGGTCCGCGGGCGCGTCGAGCACGACGCGACCCCGACTGATGATCACGATGTGGTCGACGGTCTGGCCGACCTCGGCGAGGACGTGGCTGGACAGCAGCGCGGTGCGTCCCTCGGCCGCCCACGACCGCAGGAAACCCCGTAGCCACCGGATGCCCTGCGGGTCCAGGCCGCCGGTCGGCTCGTCGAGGATGAGCAGCGCGGGATCGCCGAGCAGGGCCGCGGCGAGCGCCAGGCGGCCCCGCATGCCGAGGGAGAACCCGCCGGTCGGGCGGTCCGCGGCGGCGTCCAGCCCGACCGTCGACAGGACCTCGTCCACCCGGCGCCGGCCGACGCGCAGCGGCAGCGCCAGGGCGCGCAGGTGGTCACGGGCGCTGCGGCCGGGATGGGACGCGCTGTCCAGCACCGCGCCGACCCTGCGGGCGGGATGATCGAGGTCACGGTAGGCGTGACCGAACACCAGGGCCGCTCCGGAGGTCGGGGCCACCAGGCCCAGCATGGCGCGCAGCGTCGTCGTCTTCCCGGAGCCGTTCGGGCCGAGGAACCCGGTGACGTCGCCCTCGCGAACCGCGAAGCTGATGGTCCGCACGGCGTGATGCGACCCGTATCGCTTGGTCAGGCGGTCTACCTGGACGACGGCGGTGACGGGAGCCTCCCGGCGGATCGTCCGATCGGGGCGACCTCTACGGTAGCGGCTCGCTCCCCGCGGTCTCCCGTTGGGCTGCCCCGGAAGGGGTGGGTCCGGGCGCGGCGGGTACGTGCCGCGGGATGGACGCCAGCAGCTCGATGAGCTGGGCCCGCTGCGCCGCGGTGAGATGGCGGGTGAAGCCGGCCACCGTCGCCGCCCGCCGACGGCGGCCGACGGCGAGCGCCTCCCGGCCCGCCGGGGTGAGCGCCAGCAGCACCGCACGCCGGTCGGTGGGATGCGAGCGGCGCGCCACCAGGCCGTCGGACTCCAGGTCGTCCACCGTCTCGGTCATCGTCCGGGGCGCCACCGCGACCGCGTCCGCGAGGTCGCGCAGCCGGCAGGNCCCGCTGTCCGCGAGCAACTGCAGGACCTTGAACCGGCGCAGGGTCAGCCCGACGCTGGCCCGCAACGCCTCGTCGACCGCGTTCCGCACCTGGTGGCCGGCGGCGAGCAGCAGGTTCACGACCTCGTCGCCGGTGTCCGGTGGCGGCATCCGGGCGCCCTCCTCGTCTACGGTGGTGATGGCGTTATCTTAGGATGGTATTCCTCATAGTGAGGGTACCTCGCCAATGAAGGAGTCCCACGTGGATGCCCTCGCCTGCCTCATGACGCGTCGCACCGCGACCCGACTCGTCGAGCCCGGGCCGACGACCGAGCAGCTCGCCGTCCTCCTCGGCGCCGCCACCACGGCGCCCGACCACAAGATGCTGCGGCCGTGGCGGTTCGTCGTCGTCCGCGGCGACGCGCGGGCGACCCTCGCGGGCGCCATCGCCGCGGCCGCGCAGGCCGTCGGCACCCTGCCCGAGCCGGTCGTGCGCAAGGCCGCCGGCAAGGCCACCCGCTCCCCGGCGCTCATCGCCGTCGTCGCGGCCCGCGTCGAGTCGAAGGTGCCCGTCGCCGAGCAGGACGCCTCCGCCGCCGCCGCGGCGCAGAACATCTGCCTGGCCGCCCACGCCCTCGGCCTGGCCTCGGCCTGGAAGTCGGTGCCGCTGCCGGACAGCGCGCAGGTCCGGGCTGCCTTCGGGCTGGCCGACGGCGAGGAGCTGGTCGGCTGGGTCGAGCTCGGCACGCAGGCCCAGGCCGCGCCGCTGCCGCCGCGGCCCGCGGTCCCGCTCGACCGGGTCGCCGCCGAGCTGGCCGTGGACGGCACGCTGCGGCCCGTCGCCGCAGCCGTCCCGGACCAGGTCGCGACGACCGCCGGGGCCGTGCAGCCGGTCGGTTCGGCGCGCTCGGGCCCGGTCGGGTAGGTGGCCGCGATTCGCGTGCTGCGCCCCGCCGACGTCCACGACGGCGGCGCGTGGATTCGACCTCGTCGGCTACCTGCTCGCCGGGGGTGGGCTGGCCGGCATCCGGTACGCCCTGTCGACCGGCCCGTCTCAAGTCCTTCGTCTTCCTGCTGACCCAGACTGCGGCTTTCGCGACCGTCACCCCGGCTCGCACCGGCGACGCCTCGGCGCTGTCCACCGCCCAGCGGCAGCTCGCCTCCGCGTTCGGCGTCGCGCTCGTGGCCACCGTTCTGGCGCTGCCGGCCGCGGGCTTCGGCGCGGCCGACGCGCTCGCGAGACGTTGGGCCCTCCTCGTCCCCGTGGAGCTTGCATTGGTGGTGGCGGAACTTGCATTGGTGGTGACGGTGCTTGCGTTGTGCGTTCGTGACGTGGAGGCGGCCGCGACAATGCGCAGCGTTGCCCAACGGGTCCCCACATCGCCGGGAACGAGCCCGGACGGCCCAGTTCCCGGCAAGTTGCCCCGGCGGGAGCAGGAGGCTACCTAAGCTGGACCGGGGGCCTTGGTCGGCCGGGCCCGAAACCGGGTATGACTCGGCTCCCGACCTGCGACGGGAGGTTCGCCGTGAGTGGTGCGCAAGCACCGGGACGGCACGGGTCCGCCCGCCCGCGTCCGGGGAACGGCCGGCCGGCCGCCCGTTCGGGCCCGGGGCGGCTCGGTCTGGCCATGACGGGCGGACTGTTGCTCGCGGTTCTGGTCGGCTGCTCGGAGTCCGGCTCGACGGGCGAGGACGTCGCCGCCCGGTCGGACACCTCGGTCACAACCAGCCCCTTCCCGCCGGACCAGGGCACCTCGGCCGCGCCCGCGGCGACCCCGCCGGCCGCCGGGGGTGCCACCGGGTCGGCGAGCGCCGCGCCCGACGGCGCCACGGCCGGCGGTGGTTCGTCCGGCGCCTCCGGGTCCGGGGGCGCGGCTGGGTCGGGGGGCGCGGCTGGGTCGGGGGGCGCGGCTGGGTCGGCCGGGTCGGGTGCGGGCGCGGCGCCGGCGGCTCCCGGGGCGAGCCCCGCCCCCGGCGCGACCAGCGGGGGTGCCGGTGCCGGCGGGGCCGCCGCGACCACTGCGGTGCCGACCCCGCAGCCGTCGGCGGTGTTCCTCGGCGAGGCGTGCGCGCCTGACCGCAGCAAAGCCCCGGCGATGGCCGTCAACGGCCTGGTGCTGTACTGCGTCCCGGCCGACGGTGGTGCGTCCTCCGCCGTCGGTGGTGTGTCCTCCGCCGACGGCCGGTGGTCCACCGAGCCGCCGACGTCCTCCGCCCAGTCGCGGCCGGAAGAGGGCGGGTCGTGCCAGCCGGCGGACGTCGGCCGGGTCCTGCGGGACTCCGCCGGGCGGCCGGTGTCCTGTCTGCGGGACCCGAACGGCCTGCTGAGCTGGTCGGACGTCTCCTGAGCGACCGCGGAGGGGTCGGCCAGCCCGCGCTCAGCCCCGGCGGCGGGCCCGGCGGGTGGTGAGGGCCTCCGCGAGCGACCAGGCACCGGGCAGCACGAGCGCGCCGAACACGGTCGCCCAGGCCCAGGGATGGTCGGCGAGGTAGGGAACCGCGTCGTCCTCCAACCAGTCGAACAGCCGGTCGTGCAGCACCGGGAACACTCCCGCCGCCGCGATCACCGCGATCAGCCCGGCGGCGAGCACGGCCAGCCCGCCGGGCACCCGTCGCCAGCTCGTCAGNCCGATCATCAGCAGGCCGAGCAGGGCGACGAGGATGCCGAGTCCCCCGACCACGCCGGAACTGACCACACCACCGACGATCCCCAGGACCACCAGCGCCGCCCCCAGCCCGATCACCACCCGCCGCCGGCCATGGGACACGTCCCGGACCAGCTCCCAGGCCAGCCGCGCCGCCGTGCGCACCACGAACGCCGCCGGTCGCAGGGGCCGCGGCAGGATCCGCATCGTGGCAATCCAGGCGGCGACCACGGCGACGATCTGGACCAGGTCGGTGACGAGGATCGGGCCCTGCGCCCGGTCGGTGATGCGTTCCGCCGGGACCTGGCAGGCCCGCAGCACGTCGTCCACGGCTCGCGGCGCGAGCATTCCCGGTGCCACCGGCACCCCGCTGAGGCCCGGCGGTCGTGGCGGGGTTGACGGTTGTGAGGTGGCGGTCGTGGCGGGTGGCGGCTCCTGCGCGGTCGCCGGCGCTCCCGCGGCCCGCTGCGATGCTGCGACCCGGGCGGCTGCGGCAGCCGCCAGCGAGATCACCTCCGCACCGGTGGAAGCACCCGCCATCGTCCCGTCAGCGTTCCCGGCCGGGGAGGTGCTGGTCGGCGGCTTGGTGCTGGCCGGTGGGGTGCTGGCCGGCTCGGGGGCGAGGGCTCGGTCGACGGCGGCGAGGAAGTCGGCGGTGGGTCGCGGATCGAGGCCGGAGTCGTTGTCCTGGCGGACGGCCCGGGCAAGGCCGACGAGCTCCTTGGCCGCGATGTCCCGCTGAATTCCGGCGGCCACCCAGGTGGCCGTGACCGGCAGGCTGGGCGGCACCGGCGCCTCCGGATCGGCGAGGAAGGCGAGTTCGTCGAGCGCGTCCTGCGAGACGGGGGTGCCCGCGACCTCGGCGAGGTCGTCGACGAGCGCGACCAGCCAGCCCCGCCGGGCCAGCGCCGCGGTGCCGGCGACCCGCCCGTCGTCGGCAGCACCGCCTGGGCCGGCCGGGGGGCCGGTGGGCACGGCGAGGTCCCGCCGCAGCACGAGCCGGCGCGGGTCGAGCAGGATGCGCACGAGCCAGCCAGCGCCGTCGAGCCGCCCCCACATCCAGTCGTTGGCCCGCCAGGAGGACTTCGCGAAGGCGCCGAAGTTGCCCAGTTGCAGGCCCGTGATCTTGTCTTCGGCGAGGCGGCGGGCGGGGTCGAGGGCGGTCGGAAGGTCGGCGCTGATCTGAACGAGCTCGACCGGCTGGTCCAGCACGCCGCCGGTCGTGGCGCGTTCGACCAGGTGCAGATCGAGCAGGGCGATCAATGCGTCCGCACCGGTCGTCGGCAGGTAGTGGACGAAGTCGGTGAGCGTGCGGGCGGCGAGCGCCCGGCGCTGCCCGACGCTGAGCCCCGCCGGCTGGATCCCGGGCCCCGTGGGGGGTGGTGTGGGCGGGGTCCAGCGGCGGACGAGGGCGGCGATCTCACCGCGCAGCTCGCCGACGACCGGCGCGAGGGACGCCCACCCGGACCCCGGCTGCGCCGGGTCGTCGGGCCCCGCCGGGTCGTCGGGCCCCGCTGGGCTGCCGGGGCCCGCTGGAACGCTGGGACCCGCTGGAACGCTGGGACCCGCTGGAACGCTGGGACCCGCTGAATCCGCCGCCCCCGCGGGATCGGAGCGCAGCCACCGGCGGGTCGCCTCCTTGAGGACGTCGAGCAGCGGGGCTCCGGGCATCGCGGCGAGGGTCTCGCTGACTGTCGTGAACACCCCCGGCCGCGGCGACGAGGTGTAGAGCGAAGCGGGCCCGCGCGCGTCCGCGGTTTCCGACCCGGCCGCGCACCCCCCTGCGCGGCCGGATCCGGTGGGGTGCGGCGGGCTGCCGGATCCGGCCAGGGCGGCGTCGTGCACGGCGGCGGCGAGCCGGGCGAGGCGGGCCCGCTCGACCGGCTCGGGGCACAGCACGTACCCCTCGTTGATCATGGAGACGAGGATGCCCCGGACACCGTCGAGGGCGGGCTGACCGAGCCGCCACAGCTCGTCGAGGTCTCCGACGCCCGGTAACCGGCCGGGCAACGTCTCCAGGACGGCGCCGACGGCGGCGTTGGTCATCCGGGCGCGGCCCGCGGCATCGGTGCGCAGCGCATCGGCGTCCGGTGGGCGCGGCAGGTCCGCGCGGTCGGTGAGCACGTGCAGCAGCGCCTCGATGACCGGCGTCGCGATCTGTTCGGCCACCGCGCGCCGGTAGGCGTCGTAGACGCTGTCGTCGGCCAGCCGGGCCGAGCCCGCCGGAGCCAGCCGCAGCAGACGCCGGCGGCCGGCCCGGGCTCCGCGGACGGCCTCGTTGTGCTCGCGCAGCGCGGCGAGGTCCGTGCCGATCGACTGGTTCAGGGCCGCGCCGAGCGCCCCCAGCAGGGTGCCGCTCACCGACGGCAGCGGCGGCGCTGGTGGCGCTGGCGGCGCATCGGTCGCCCGCCCCGGCTCGGGCTGTGTTCCGCGGAACAGCCGGGTTCCGCGGAACAGCCCAGGCCCGTGTGTCTGGTGCGTTTCGGGGAGCTGGTGCGTTCCGGGGGTCTGCCGGTCACTGGGTTGCGCGTCGCGCGTCGCCGGGGTCGGACGGGGAGAGGGCACGACGTAGGTCAGCACCCGGCGGACCTGGCGTTCGGCGGGGCGGTCGAAGATGGCCGCCAGCGCCGGGCCGATCGGCCGGTTGACGAGGATCCCGCCGTCGGAGGCGTGGAAGGAACGGGNGGCGTTGACGAAGCGCGCCATGTCCGGGTGGGTGTCGTCGAGGGCGTGACCGACCGGCACGTAGGCCGGCTCGAACGCCCCAGGGAACGCGGAGCTGGCCCGGGCGGAGAGCGCCAGGCGTGGGATCGCCGCGGGATCGGTGAGGTCCGGTGTGCCGAACACGAACAGGCCCCGGTAGTCGACGTCGTACATCGTGCCGCCGAGCGAGTCGGAGTGTTCGGCGACCTCGCCCCGAAGGATCGTCGTCGTGACGAACACCGAGGTCGGCCGGGCGGCGGCCTGCTGCGGTGCGGTCGTCCCGGCCACGGCGCCGAGGGCGGTGTGCAGGGCGGGCAGCACGGCGGCGTCCCCCCGCAGCAGCGACGGGTACGCCTTCTCGTCCGGGGTGCGCATGAGCGTGTCCAGCGAGCCCAGGGACAGCCACAGCTCGCGCAGCGGGGCGAGGTCGCCGTGACGGGCGTTCGCGAAGCCGAGCATGGTCGCGTTGATCCCGCCGGCGGAGGCCCCGGCGAGCACGTCCACGCTGAGCTCGACGTCGAGGATGGCCGCGAGCCGCGCGTACCGGGCGGCGACCGCGGCGTCGGCATCGTCGGCGCGGGTGTGCCCGGGGCTGGTGGCCAGGTTGATCTCGGTGGCGACTCCGCCCATCCACACGGCGAGGCTGGCGCCACCGGTCATGACGACCGCAAGCCGCACTTCCTGGGTCGTCTCGTCACGCATGGTGGCAAGGGTAGACGTGCCGGACATCGCCCGATCCGCGCTTGTCGCGGTCGGTGCGGATTGGTGGAGCTGTTTACTGCGTCGCCCTACTTGTCAACGGGTTACTCGTGGGTAGCATGGGAACACCGTACTCACGAGTAGCAAGCCGGTCCCGGCCGTGCGCGCCGCCCGGCGCTCCCGGAAAGGAGCCGTTCATGGGCCACTACCGGAGCAACCTGCGGGATCTCGAGTTCAATCTGTTCGAGGTGTTCGGCGTCGATCGCACGCTCGGCACCGCTCCGTTCGAGGAGATGGACGCCGAGACCGCGCACGAGGTGCTCGCCGAGCTGGAGCATCTGGCCACCGGCCCGGTCGCGGAGTCGTTTGCCGATGCCGACCGCAACCCGCCGACGCTCGACCCGGCCACCGGCTCGGTCACCCTGCCCGAGTCCTTCAAACGCTCCTACCGGACGGTCCAGGACGGCGAGTGGTGGCGGCTGTTCGTCCCGACGGACCTCGGGGGCCTCGGCGCGTCGCCGACGGTTGCCTGGGCTGCCGCGGAGCTGCTGCTCGGGGCGAACCCGGCCGTGTTCATGTACATGGCCGGTCCGACCTTCGCGGCGATCCTGCACCGGCTGGGCAACGAGTGGCAGCGCACACTCGCCGGCTACGCCATCGAGCGGCACTGGGGCGCGACGATGGTGCTCACCGAGCCGGACGCCGGATCCGACGTCGGCGCCGGCCGGACCCGGGCGGTCGAGCAGACCGACGGGACCTGGCACATCGAGGGCGTCAAGCGGTTCATCACCAGCGGCGACTGGGATGTTCCGGAGAACATCTTCCACCTTGTCCTCGCCCGGCCGGAGGGGCACGGCCCGGGCACGAAGGGCCTGTCGATGTTCGTCGTGCCGAAGTTCATGCCGGATCCGGCGACCGGAGCGCCCGGGGAGCGCAACGGCGTGTACGTCACCAACATCGAGAAGAAGATGGGCCTGAAGGTCTCCGCGACCTGCGAGCTGAACTTCGGCGAGCGGGCGCCGGCGGTCGGCTNGCTGGTCGGCGACGTGCATGAGGGCATCGCGCAGATGTTCCAGGTCATCGAGTACGCCCGGATGATGGTCGGTACGAAGGCCATCGCCACGCTGTCGTCGGGCTACCTCAACGCGCTCGACTTCGCCCGCACCCGGGTACAGGGCGCCGATCTCACCCGGTCCGCCGACAAGACCGCGCCCCGGGTGGCGATCATCAACCATCCCGACGTCCGCCGGATGCTCATGCTGCAGAAGGCGTATGCCGAGGGCATGCGTTCACTGGTGCTGTACACCGCGACGTTCCAGGACCGGGTGGCCCAGGCGGCGGCACGCGGCGAGAACGACGAACTCGCGGTCCGGATCAACGACCTGCTGTTGCCGATCGTCAAGGGGGTCGGCTCCGAGCGGTCCTACGAGCTGCTCTCGACCTCGTTGCAGATCTTCGGCGGCTCCGGCTACCTGCAGGACTACCCGATCGAGCAGTACATCCGGGACGCCAAGATCGACACCCTCTACGAGGGCACCACCTCGATCCAGGGCCAGGACCTGTTCTTCCGGAAGATCGTCCGGGATCGCGGGCAGGCGCTGACCGCCGTGCTGGGGGAGATCCAGACCTTCGTGAAGGCGGAGGCCGGCAACGGCGCCTTGCAGTACGAGCGGGAGGCGCTGGGAGCCGCGCTGGACGACGTCCAGGCGATGGTGGGTTCGCTGGTCGGCTACCTCACCGGTGCCGCCGACGACGCCCGGCAGGTCTACAAGGTGGGCCTGAACTCCACCCGCCTGCTACTCAGCATCGGTGATGTGCTCATCGGCTGGCTGCTGCTGCGGGGCGCCGAGGCGGCACTGCGCGCCCTCGACGAGGCGGGCACCGGCCCGGCCCGGGCCGGGCACCAGGGCACGGCCTTCTACCAGGGCAAGGTGGCCGCGGGCCGCTGGTTCGCGGCGAACGTGCTGCCCGAGCTGAAGGCGCGCCGGGCCGTGGTCGAGTCGACCGGGCTCGGACTCATGGATCTCCCCGAGGATGCGTTCTGAGCTCGATGATCCACGAGTCGCGGTGGGTCCGCGAGGGTTGCCACGGATCGCGGAAGGTCTCGCGCGGTCCGTGGCAATTGCCGGCCCGGCGGGGTTGTATTGGGCGGTTCCGCGGGTAGATGGGGCGGCATGGGAATCCCGTTGNGCCTCGCCTTCTTCGCCCTCGGNGCCATCCTCGCCTTCGCCNTCCGCTCCGATCCCTCCGGCCTCAGCCTCGACATGGTCGGCCTCATCATGATGCTCGTCAGCGCAGTCGGTCTCGGCATCACGCTGTACCAGAACCAGTGGCGCCGCAAGATCGTCGAGGAGTCGGTGGAGAGCGGCGTGCCGACGCCGATCTCGGTCGACGACACGATCCTGGTCGACCCGGTCACCCCGGTCGAGGCACCGCGTCGGCGTGAGCCGGACCTCACGCCCGAGGAGGACCGCAAGCTGAACTCCGCGCGCCACCCGGAGGCGAACCCCGAGCCGCAGCCCGTCGTGCACGTCGGCAGCGAGGAGCGCTCCGCGTCGCGGCGGTGAGCTCCTGTCTCCTGTCTCCTGCCGGGCCCGTCCGCCTGCCCGCCGCCGCCCGGCCCAGCTCCCCGAACGACCCGGCTCCCCGAACGACCCGTGATCCGGGTCCGGGGAACCGGGCTCCGGGCGGCTTGTTCGTCCGGGGTCGGCGTCAGGACGTGCGCAGCGGCGGGAAGGCCTGGTCCAGCTCGTTGCGCATGTCCCGCTTCAGCAGGTCGTCGGTGTCCGAGGAGGACTGCCCCTCCAGGAGGAACCGGGCCACCCGGAGCGTGAGGTCGACCCGTTCGGCCAGGTTCAGCGTGCCGGTGAACCGGCCGCTGGAGTTGGCGGAGGTCAGAACCTTGGCGACGAACTCGTCCGCGGCCTGAAGTGCCTCCACTCGCGTCATGGTTCCACCTCTTTGTGCCGGAAGCCGGTCAGAGGCGCAACCGTACCAGGGGGCCGACTGTGCGCCGTTGTGCGCCCCTCTCGTGTGCTTTGTGGCGTGCTGGTGGATCCGATGAGTCGATCACGACCAGGCGAGGGCGAGCGTGGGATCCGTCAGCACTNCACCCACATCCGCGAGCACCGCCGCACCCAGTTCCCCGTCGACGATGCGGTGATCGAAGGACAGGGCGAGCTGCACCACCGTACGTACCGTGAGCTGACCGTCGTGCACCCAGGGAGTGGGACGGATCGAGCCCAGAGCAAGTATGGCGGCCTCCGGCGGGTTCAGGATCGGCGTTCCGACGTCGACGCCGAGCACCCCCACGTTGGTGATGGTGATGGTCCCGCTACGAAGATCCGTCGGGTCGAGCCGGTCCGCCCGGGCCGATGCGGTGAGCCCCGCGAGTGCCCGCGCGAGGCCGACGAGATCGAGCCGGCCCGCGTCGGGGATGTTCGGCACGACGAGGCCGCGCGGCCCCGCCACGGCGATGCCGAGGTTCACCCGGTCGGGGACCTGGATTTCCGCCCGCCCCGCGCCCCCGTCCTCGACCCAGCGAGAATTGATCATCGGATGCCGGCGCACGGCGACGAGCAGGGCCTTGGCGACGAACAGCAGCGGCGTGACCTTGATGCCGCCGAACTCCGGCAGCGCCGCCACGCGCTCGCGCGCGGCCATGGTGGCGGTCACGTCGACGCTGAGGAACTCGGTGACGTGCGGCGCGGCGGTGACGCTGGCGACCATGGCCTGAGCCATCGACCGCCGTACCCCGACGACGGGCACGTGCCAGGCCCCGGTCGCGGAGGAGAAAGCCGCGTCGGCCGGGACCGCGCCGATCCGCCGGTTGGCGGGCGGCGTCGCCTCCGGTGCGGTGGGCGTAGCCGTCGCCTCCGGTGCGGTCGGCTGCGACGCCGGAGTCGCCGCGGGCGCCGCTCGGGCGACGGTGTGCACGGCGGCCTGGACATCGTCCCGGCTGATCGTGCCGTCGGGGCCGGTACCGGCGATCCCGGCGAGGTCGACACCGAGGTCGCGAGCCAGCTTGCGGACGGGTGGCTTGGCGAGCACCGCGGACTTGGCGAGCACCGCGGGCTTGTCGAGCCCCGCGCCGTCCACCCGCGCCGGTCCGCTCCCGCGGGCGGGTCCCGGGGCAGCCTGACGGCGGGGACTGCGGCGACGTTGCTGACCCTGGCGCGGCCCGTAGCCGACGAGCACGGGCACGCGCTCGCCGGCACCACCGTCGCGGGAGGCCGGCAGCCGCCCCCCGCCCGCCGCGCCGCCGGCGGACCCGAACGCGGCCGTCGCCGGTGCGGGGGCCGCGTCCGCGGGCTCGGGCTGCCCGGCATCGGCCGTCCGGACCGTCAGCAGCGGTTCGCCGACGGCCAGGGTGCTGCCCGCTTCGCCGTGGATCTCCACCAGCACCCCGGCGAACGGACTCGGGATCTCGACGACCGCCTTGGCGGTCTCGACCTCCACGAGCGGCTGGTTCACCGTGACGGAGTCGCCGACCTGGACGAGCCAGCGGACGATGTCCGCGTCGGTCAGACCCTCGCCCAGGTCAGGGAGCCGGAACTGTCGCTGCGCCACGGGGAACCCCAGTTCGGATAGTGCGGGCGGGTCAGTAGCCGAAGGACCGGTCCACCGCGTCGAGGATGCGGTCGACGTCGGGCAGGTAGTGGTCCTCGAGACGGGCGGGAGGGTAAGGGGTGTCGAACCCGGTGACCCGCAGCACCGGCGCTTCCAGCGAGTAGAACGCCTGCTCGGCGACGCGGGCGGCGACCTCGGCGGAGACCGAGACGTTCGACGGCGCCTCGTGCACCACGACCAGCCGTCCGGTCCGCCGCACGGAGGCGAGCACCGGCTCGAGGTCGAGGGGGGACAACGAGCGCAGGTCGACGACCTCCAACGACCGGCCGTCGTCGGCCGCGCTGACCTCGGCGGCATCCAGGCAGGTCCGCACCGTCGGGCCGTAGCCGACCAGGGTCGCGTCGGTGCCCGCCCGCACCACCGCGCTGCTGTGCAGGCCGGTGGTCCCATCCGGGGACACCTCGCCCAGCGGACGGGGGTCCACCACCGCCTTCTCCCAGTACCGCCGCTTCGGCTCCAGGAAGATGACCGGGTCGTCGGAGCGGATCGCCTGCTGGATCATCTGGTGGGCATCGACCGGGTGCGAGCAGGCGACGACCTTCAGCCCCGCGGTGTGGCAGAAGTACGCCTCCGGGGACTCGCTGTGGTGCTCGACGGCGCCGATGCCCCCGCCGAACGGGATGCNGATCGTCACCGGCAGCCTGATCCGCCCGCCGGAGCGGTAGTGCAGCTTCGCGAGCTGGCTGACGATCTGGTCGAACGCGGGGTAGACGAAGCCGTCGAACTGGATCTCGCAGACGGGCCGGTAGCCGCGCATGGCCAACCCGATCGCGGTTCCAATGATCGCCGACTCGGCCAGCGGCGTGTCGATCACCCGGGCCTCGCCGAACTCCTTCTGCAGGCCGTCGGTCACCCGGAACACGCCGCCGAGGGTGCCCACGTCCTCGCCCATCACGATCACCTTGGGATCGGCCGCCATCGCCGAGCGCAGGCCCAGGTTCAACGCCTTCGCGAGGGTGATCGGCACGGGGGTGGCGGGCTCGCCGGTTCGCTCCCCGCCGACCTCGGCGGGCTGCTCGCCGGTGATGACGGCTCCGCTGGTCACCACGCCTCCCCTGGTAGCTGCGTTTCGCCTGGTACGTGCGTCTCGCCCGCCACGAGTCCACCCTTCACGCCGAGCCCATTCCTCACGCCGAGTCGATCCTCGGTGCCGGGTCGATCCCCGGTGCCGGGTCGATCCTCCCGGTCGAGCCGGTCGTCCGTCCCGCCGTCACCCGGATCGAGCGTGGCGGCGAACGCCGAACGCTGCTCCGCCACCAGCCCATTCTCGGTGACCTGCACATGGTCGAACAGGCTGGTCGGGTCCGGGTCGAGCATCGCCGTGCAGCGGGCGCGCAGCTCGTGGGCGAAGGTGTCGGCCTCGAGGGCCAGGTGCCGGTCACGCTCCTCACCGAGCAGGCCACGGGCCGCAAGATGGGCGCGCATCCGGTCNAGCGGATCCCGCCGACGCCACACCTCGAGCTCGACCGGCGACCGGTAGCGGGTGGGGTCGTCGGCCGTCGTGTGCGCGCCCATCCGGTAGGTCACCGCCTCGACGAGCACCGGCCCCCGACCGGCCCGGGCGATCGCCAGCGCCCACCGGGACACGGCGAGGCAGGCCAGCACGTCGTTACCGTCGACGCGCACGCTGGGGAAGCCGAATCCGGCCGCCCGGTGGAAGATCTCGGTCCGGCTCTGCCGGCGGGTCGGCTCCGAGATGGCCCACTGGTTGTTCTGGCAGAAGAACACCAGGGGGACGGAGAACACGCTCGCCCAGCCGAACGCCTCGTTGACGTCGCCCTCGCTGGACGCGCCGTCCCCGAAGTAGACGATCGCGGCCCCGGCCGAGCGGTCCCAGGTCATCCCCATCGCGTAGCCGGCGGCGTGCAGCGTCTGCGAACCGACGACGATCGAGTAGAGGGCGAAGCCGTGCGTGGCCGGATCCCAACCGCCTAGGTTGACGCCGCGGAAGATGGCCAGGACCGCCGCCGGGTCGACGCCGCGACACCAGGCCACCCCGTGCTCGCGGTAGGACGGGAACGCCATGTCGTCGGGCCCGAGCGCCCGCCCGGATCCGACCTGCGCCGCCTCCTGGCCGCGCAGGCTCGCCCACAGCCCGAGCTCGCCCTGCCGCTGCAGGCTGGTCGCCTCCTCGTCCATGCGTCGGACCAGCACCATGTCCCGGTACAGACCGAACAGCTCGTCGTCGGTGAGGTCGGCGACGTACGCGGGCAGGTCGATGTCGACGGCGGTGAGTTCTCCACTCGGCGGTCCGGCGTCCGGACCAGCCTTCGGATGGCCGGGGGTCGGTCGGCCGGGCGTCGGACGGCCAGGGGTCGGCGGTGTGTCTGCCGGCCGGTCGGGCGGCGCGGCGGGCGGCGCGTCCGGTTCGGGCGTCCTGGCCCGGGACGCGACGGTGATCCGATGACCGGTCGGAGTGAGTAGCTGCATGAGCTCCGTCACACTCGGCAACGATAGACCTCAGACGGAGGCCGGCAACCCGATCTGCGAGTCCGCCGCGCGGGTGGTCACGCCTCCCCGCTCGGTGCCGGGGCCGCGGGTCGGTACGGTGTCGCGGTGACGAGTGCGCAGGACGTGCCCCGCCCGCCGGCCCGCCGCGACATCGGGAAGGTCGGCATCTGGAGCGGGCAGTTCGACTTCTCCCCGGCCGGCGTCGTCCGGGAGGCCATCGCCGAGCTTGACGAGCTCGGCTACCCCACCCTGTGGACGGGTGAGGTCAAGGGCCGGGAGGTCCTTGTCACCGCGAGCCTCGCCCTCGCGGCCACCTCACGGATCACGATCGCGACCGGGATNGCGCAGATCCTCGCCCGCAACCCGCTGACGATGACCGCCGCGCAGCTCGCCCTCGCGGAAGCGTTCCCCGGCCGTTTCCTGCTCGGGCTGGGCGTCTCCCATGCCGAGCTGATGCACATCCGGGGCGCCGCCTACACCCGCCCGCTCGCGCAGATGGCGGCCTACCTCGACGAGATGGACCGGATGGCCGCCGAGCAGTACCGGGCGGTGGCGCCGGCCGAGCCGCCGCCGCGGGTCCTCGCCGCGCTCGGGCCGAAGATGCTGGGTCTTGCCCGCGATCGCGCCGACGGCGCGCACACCTACTTCGTCCCGCCCGAGCACACCGCGGCGGCCCGCGAGATCCTCGGCCCGGACAAGCTGCTCGTCCCCGAACAGGCGTTCGTCCTGCACGACGACCCCGAGCAGGCTCGGGAGCTGGCGCGCCGGCACACCGGGTCCTACCTGCGGCTGCCGAACTACACGTCCAACCTGCGCCGGTTCGGGTTCGACGACGACGACCTCGCCGGCGCGGGCTCCGACCGCCTGGTCGACACGATCGTCCCCTGGGGCGACCCCGACGTCCTGCTCGGCCGGATCAAGGAGCATCTCGACGCCGGGGCCGACCAGGTCGCCGTACAGGTCCTGGACTTCGACCGCCGCGGGCTGCCCCGCCGGCAGTGGCGCGAACTGGCACCGGCGCTGTCGGCGCTGTCGGCCCTGTAACTGCTGTCAGCCGGGTGGCCGCTGTCAGCCGGGTGGCCGCTGTCGGCCGGGTGGCCGCTGTCGGCCGGGTGGCCGTCAGCGCGGTCTCGGCTGGTTACCCTGTCCCGGCTGTCGGTCCGGTGACGTCCACTGGCCCGGCGCGGCCGGGTCGGCGAGGCTTGCCGGACGGGGACGTCGGACGGAGGAACGCGGCATGGGCGGGGGCGGGGGGTTCGCGCGGCGGTTGACCGGGCGTCGGTCGGCAGTCGCGGGGTTGGCCCTCGGCACGGCCGGAGTCCTGCTGGTCGGGCTCGTCGCCTGTTCGATGCCCTACGGCGACGACGCGGATCCGACTCCCGCGCCGACCGGTGCGACCGCCACAGCGGCCAGCCGGGGCGGGACCGGTTCCCCGGCCACCCCGGGTGCGGCCGCCGGGGGCACCGGTTCGGCCGACGGTTCCAGCCCGGTCGGGAACGGTCCGAGACGGCCGACGGGGCAGCCCGTCACGATCGCGTTCGGCGGTGACATCCACTTTGCCGGCACGCCCGGCCAGCGCCTCGCGGCCGATCCCGCCACGGCGATCGGGCCGATCTCGGCGACCCTGGCCGCCGCGGACCTCGCCGTCGCGAACCTGGAGACCGCGGTGACCGACGGCGGCACCCCGGCGCCGAAGGAGTTCACCTTCCGTGCCCCGCCCACCGCGTTCGACGCGGTGCGCGCCGCCGGCATCGATGTCGTGACCATGGCGAACAATCACGGCATGGACTACGGCCTGACCGGGCTGCAGGACTCGCTGCGCCACGCCCGCGACGCCCACTTCCCGGTCATCGGCATCGGCGAGGACGACACCAGCGCCTTCGCCCCGTACACGACGACGGTGAAGGGGCAGCGCATCGCCGTCATCGGGGCGACCCAGGTCCTCGACGACCAGCTCATCGCCGCCTGGACCGCCGGGCCGCACAAGCCTGGCCTCGCCTCGGCGAAGGAGGTCGACAAGCTGGTCGCCGCTGTGCGGGGCGCGCGGGCGCGGGCCGACACCGTTGTCGTGTTCCTGCACTGGGGGGTCGAGCAGCAGCAGTGCCCGAGCGACACGCAGCGATCCCTGGTCCCCCGGCTCGCCGCAGCCGGGGCGGACGTCGTCGTCGGCAGCCACGCCCACGTCCTGCTCGGGGCGGGTTGGACCAGCGACGGCGTCTACGTCGACTACGGCCTGGGGAACTTCGTCTTCTATTCCTCCGGGACCGGACGCAACACCGAGTCCGGGGTGCTGCGCCTGACCGTGGCCGGCAGGGCGGTCACCGACGCCACCTGGGTGCCCGCCCGGATCGTGGGGGGCGCACCGCGGCCGCTGAGCGGCGCCGCCGGCAGCCAGGCGCTCGCCGCCTGGAACGCCCTGCGTGGCTGCACCGGCCTCGCGGCCACCGCCCCGTGATGGTTTGATCCGTGCTGGTTTGGTCCGTGATGGTTCAGGAGGCGGCGGACGCTGCCGCGCAGTCGGCGCACGTGCCGTAGATCTCCACGGTGTGCTCGACGTCGACGAAGCCCTCGGCGTCGGCGATGGCGGCGGTCCACGCCTCGATCTCCGGGCCGGCGATCTCCACGGTCCGCCCGCAGACCCGGCAGACGAGGTGGTGGTGGTGCGCCGCGGTGGCGCAGCGTCGGTAGACCGTCTCGCCGTCGTCGCGGCGGATCATGTCGACCTCACCCCGGTCCACCAGCACCTGGAGATGGCGGTACACGGTGGTCAGCCCGACCCCGGCGCCCCGTGAGCGCAGCAGGGCGTGCAGGTCCTGAGCGCTGGTGAAGGCGTCGGTCTCGGCGAGGGCGGCGCACACCGCGTCGCCCTGCCGGGTGGCGCGCACCGTCGTGCCGCGGCCGGGTGCGCCGCGCGCCGCCGCGCCGGGGACCGGCCGAGGGGACGGGTCCGCATCGGGCGATCTGGGCTCGTTCCTCGCGATGCTCACCGTCACTCCCTTCGCCGCGTCCGTGCTGTGGTCCGAGACGCCCCGGAGGTCCGAGACGCCCCAGAGATCCGAGGTGCCGTCGACCCCGGCCGGGCCGCGACGTCCTCGCGGCTCGGGTCGCGGCTCGGGGTGCTTCACGATCTCATTTTCTCACCTTCGCGCGCTGTCAGGGCCGTTCGGCCGACCCGGATGGCACTCCGATGGCAACGTTATTGACAATGGAATTCATTTCTGAAAAGGTGGATCGCGGCGGGAACAGGCTCGCCACCACTCCCGGAGGTTCCGATGTCACTCACAGTCACTCCGCAGCTCGTTGAGGCCGCCCGTGTCGGCGAACTGACCGACGAGGCGTTCCTGGACTGCGTCCGCACCTCGCTGCCGTTCGCCTATGAGCTGGTCGAGCGGCTCGCGGCCGAGCTCGGGCCGGCCCAAGCCGCCGGGTCGGACTTCACCGCCTTCGACGGCACGCCGCCCACCGACGCGGAGGGGGGCCAGCTACTGCGCGCGATGGCCAGCACCTCCATCCGCTCAGCGTTGGAGCGGCGTTTCGGCGTGGCCCTCGTGTTTCAGAACTGCCACCGGGTCGGGATGTTCGGCCTCGACGCGATCGGTGGGGAGCAGTACCGGCAGTTCGTGTCCCGCGAGGCGCAGATCCTCAATCAGAAGCCCGAGCTCGTCAACTGCTGAGCTCCCCCGGCGCCGGCCGGCCCCTCCCCGCGGCATAACCTTTGCCCTGCGTCGGGTGTCAGGGCCGGATGGGCGGAGGAGGATCGGCATGGCGCGGCAGGGCGGCCGGCCGGGTTGGCTGCGTGAGCCGGACCCGTTGCAGAATCCGATCGGGAGCCGGCTCGCCATTCTCGGCATGATCGCGCTGATCATCGGTGGCGCCGTGGCCATCGTGACCGGGGGCGAGCAGCCCGCATCCGGCCTGCCCGCCGGTGGCACGCACGCGAGTACCCCCGCCCCCGTCTCGACGGCCCCCGTCTCGGCCGTCCCGGTGTCCGCCGAGAACGACGCCGCGGAGCTGGCGTCCTGGTACCACGGGAGCGAGGGACTACGGATCCGGGTGGCCACCGACGTGGCCACCGTCCGTTCCCAGCTCGCCGCGCAGAACGGCGCCGCCCTGAAACCCGCGTGCGCCACCCTTGGAACCGACATCTCGGCGGCGATCACCGCGCCGGTGCCACCCACCGCCGGGGCACGGGCCCGTTACGACGCAGGAGGCCGTGGCTATACCGCGGCGACGGCCTCCTGCGCCCAGTTGTTCGACGGCACCCGCATCGAGGTCGGCGTTCTGCAGCAGCGCATCCGCACCTCGCTGGCCGACGGTGACCGGGAGTGGGCGGCGTTGGCGGCGATCATCGGCCAGCCGATGGCGACGGCGGCCCCCGCCGCCCCGTGACCGCGCAGCGGTCCAGCTCGTGCAACGTCCCGGTCAGCGGGAACGAGCGGACGCCGCGGTTGCACCATCCGCCGCGGCGCAGGGTGGCGAGCTCTGCGGCCGTGCCCCGGCGGTCGTAGGCGAGGACGAACAGCAGGACGCGCCGCGGGGGATGCTGGCGGGTCCGCACGGCCCGCTCCGCCCCACCGCGACCGATGGCGGTCAGGAACGTCGTCGCCGAGCGCGGCACCCGTGCACCTGGTCGCCGCGGGCCGTCGGCGCTGAGCTCCATCCCGTACAGCCAGCCCGCCCGAGCGAGGCGGCCGCCGACGATGACGGCGTCACCCGGGCGGTACTGGTCGCGCACTGCCAGAGTGGCGTCCACCATGCCCTCGATCGGGCGCACATCGTGGCGCTCCCGCCACATGGTGCCGATCCCGGCGGCCGCGCAGACCGGCGTCGCCGCGACGCCCGCGAGGCAGAGCACGCTGGCCGCCCTGATGACGTGACCGCGGCGCCGACAGGCCGCGGCCGCCAGCTCGCCCGCGCCGACCGCCGCGACGATGGTCAGCAACGGGACGAGGAACAGGTTCGGCCGGCAGGCCCCGAAGGGCCAGTAACGTCCGCCGCTCGCCGCGAGCTGAAGGAGCTCGGCGCCGACCAGGCTCCACAGCAGGGTCGCGCCGTCCGTCCGGCGGCGCAGCGCCCGGGCGCCCGCGAGCATGGCGACGGNCGTCGCGGTTCCCACGAGGGCCGTGGCGAGTCGGTGGCCCTCGAGCAGGGAATGCACCAGGTTGGGGTCGTAGCGGTCGATGCCGGGTGGCGCGCCGCCCAGCACCGCGAGTGCCTGGTCGGCGGTGAAGCGCAGCCCGCCGAGAACGCCTCGCCCGGCGAGGAACTGATCGTCCCAGAAGTGGCTCGCGCGCTGGCTGGACTGGTGGGAGACGAACAGCAGCGTGTGCCCGCCGGCCAGCAGCAGCGCCGGCGCGGCGCGCCAGCCGGTTCGGCGGTCGCGGACGAGGTCGCCCACGGCCAGCGGTACCAGCAGGAACACGGCGGGCAGCGAGACCGCGGCCAGGGCGCCGGCGGCAGTTCGGTTCCGCAGCGGCGCGCCGGGCGCCGTCCACAGGGCGAACACCGCGAGGGAGACGACGGCCTCGAGGACATACGGCTTGAGCTGGGTGCCGGAGTCGACGACGGTGCCGCTCAGCGCCACCGCGACCGCGCCGCCCGCGGCCGGGAGGACGCCGGTGAAGCGCCGCGCGGACAGGAATGTCGCCACCGCCAGCACCGGCAGNCAGATGCCGGCCGTGACGGTGCGCAGCGTCCAGGCATGCCAGCCGAGAACGTTGCCGGTCAGCCGGGTCAGCGCGATCGATCCCAGCGACGACGGCGCGTTTGCCGACTTGAGCTCCGGCCAGAACGTCGGCCACGGCTCGCCGGCGAAGTGCGGGCGCCAGAGCTCGTCGTACCAGAGCGGACGCCCGATCCGGGCGTGCAGCGTGATCTCCACCGCGATGACGGCGACGGCGAGCAGAAGCGCGACCCGCAGGTCGCGGCGCGAGTTGTCCACAGGTTGTCCACAAGCCGCCGCCTGCCTGTGGACAACCTCGTCGATGGTGTCGATAGGACTAGTTCTGCTTGTACCGGGCCAGGAACCGGTCGATCCGCCCGACGGCGTCGGTGAGATCGTCCACCGAGGGCAGCGTCACGATCCGGACATGGTCGGGATGTGGCCANTTGAAGCCGGTTCCCTNCACAAGAAGAATCTTCTCGGCCGCCAGCAGGTCAAAGACGAACCGCTCGTCGTCCTCGATCGGATAGACCTCGGGGTCGAGCCTCGGGAACGCGTACAGCGCGCCTCGCGGCGGCACGCAGGACACGCCCGGGATGTCGTTGAGCAGCTTCACGACCGTGTCCCGCTGCTCCCGCAGCCGGCCGCCGGGCAGGACGAGATCACCCGCACCGCCGTTCTCGGCGAGTGCGGCGAGCGTGGCGAACTGCCCGGGCACATTCGCGCACAGCCGCATGTTCGCGAGGATGTTCAGCCCCTCGATGTAGGACGAGGCGTGTCCACGCGGGCCCGACAGCACCATCCAGCCGGAGCGGAACCCAGCCAGCCGGTACGCCTTCGACAGCCCGTTGAAGGTCATGCAGACCAGGTCCGGAGCCAGCGACGCGGTCGCGATGTGCTCAGCGTCGTCGTAGAGGATCCGATCGTAGATCTCGTCGGACAGCAGCATCAGATGGTGGCGCCGCGCGACCTCGACGATGTCCTCCAGCACCCGCCGGTCGTAGACGGCGCCGGTGGGGTTGTTCGGGTTGATGATGACGATCGCCCTGGTCCGCGGGGTGACCTTGCGAGCGATGTCCGCCACGTCCGGCGCCCAGCCGGCGGTCTCGTCGCAGAGGTAGTGCACCGGCCGCCCGCCGCAGAGGCTCACCACGGCCGTCCACAGCGGGTAGTCCGGCGCCGGCAGCAGCACCTCGTCGCCGTTGTTGAGCAGCGCCTGCAACGACATCATGATCATCTCGGAGACGCCGTTGCCCAGGTACACGCTGTCGGACGTGATTCCGGTGATGCCCTTGCGGTTGTGGTAGCCCACGACCGCCTCGCGCGCGGCGCGCAGACCCTTGGAGTCGCTGTACCCCTGTGCGTCCGCCAGGTTTGCCACGACGGCCTCAAGTACCTCCGGCGGTGCGGAGAAGCCGAACGGCGCCGGGTTGCCGATGTTCAGCTTGAGGATGCGCGCGCCCGCGGCTTCCAGCCGGGTCGCTTCGTCGAGGACAGGCCCGCGGACGTCGTAGCAGACGTCGGCGAGCTTGTCGGACTGGGTGAACTCCATCTACCCAGAGTAGGTGGGGCGTCCAGCGGATTTCCGGCGGCCCACGACCGCGACGGCCAGTTCACCCCACGGGAGTGACCGCAACACCAGCGAGGTCATGAAGAATGCGGCGACGGAGAGGACGATTGCACCGCCGGCCGCGACATTCCACTGCTCGCTGACAGNGAGTCCGATCACCCCTGAGGCGACGCCGACGCCGATGGCCACGGCGGTCATCGTGGATGTCCGGGAGCACCAGAGCCGGGCGGTTGCCGCCGGACCCACGATCAGGGCGACAGCCATGATCGTGCCGACAGCGGGCAGGGAGGTCACCACCGTCGCCTCGAGTGCCAGCAGCAGGACGAGATCGAGCCGGCGGGCCGGATAGCCCGCGGCGGNGAGGGCGTCCGGATCGAAGGCGGCGAGGTGCAGCTCCTTGCGCAGCGCCGCCAGCATCCCCAGCACGACCGCCGCCGTCACCGCGCTGACGACGAGATCGCTCGGCTGGACGGTGAGCACCGAACCGACCAGGAAGGCGGTGAGGTCCCGGCTGAAGCCCTCCTGTGTCGACATCAGCGCCATCCCCAGGGCGAAGCCGCCGGAGAGCACCACGGCGGTGACGCTGGTCGTCTCCCGCCCGTGCTCAGCGCCGCGCGGGCCGGTCAGCGCCGCCACGACAGCCACGAGAAGCACGCCGAACACCCCCGCGCCGAGGACGAGGCCCAGGCCGAGCAGCGTCGCGATCACCACTCCGGGGAAGGTCGCGTGGGTCAACGCCGTGGTCAGGAAGCTCAGCCGACGCAGCACGACATGGACGCCGACCGCACCGCAGAGCACCCCGACGATCACGACCTCCAGCAGCGCGCGCCGCACGTAGCCGTCGCCGAGCGAGGTGAGCAGAATCACCGCCGCACCAGCCGGCGGGTGGCCTGGCCGAGCGTCACCAGGGCGTAGAAGGCGACGAGGACGAGCACGATCGTGGCCCCGGCGGCGAGCCGCAGGTCGTGACCGACCGACGCCTCGTAGCTGGTGGCGAGACCCAGCCAGGCGCCGACCATGCCGACGAGCACCGCCACGGCGACGATGACGCCGAGCCGCTCGGACAGCAGCCGCGCCGCCGCAGCCGGCACGACGAGCATCGNGATCACGAGCACGGTCCCGACAGCCTGGACCGAGGCGACCACGACCAGCGCGATCAGCATGTTGCTGACCAGATCGAGCGCGGTGATCCGGTAGCCCGTCGCCCGGGCCCACTCCGGATCGAAGGCCCGCAGCAGCAGCTCCTTGCCCAGCCCGAGCAGAACCAGGNCGGCCAGGACGGTCACCGCCGCGGTGACCACGATGTCCGTCGTGTCGATGGTCAGCACGTGCCCGAACAGGAAGGCGGTGAGATCGGCGGTGTAGGAATGCTGCCGCGAGATGAGGATCACCCCCACCGCGAAGAAGGCCGTCAGCAGCACGGCCAGGGTCGCGTCCTCGTTCACCCGCCGGGTCGCCGCGATCGCCGTGAACAGGGCTGCGGCGGCCACCGCGCAGACGAGCGCGCCCGGCACGATGCCGGACCGGCCCGAGACCAGAAACCCGACGACGACCCCGGGAAAGACGGTGTGGGTGACGGCGTCCGTCAGGAACGCCAGCCGTCGTAGCAGCACATACACGCCGACCGCGCCGCAGAGCGCACCGAGGAGCAGTGCCTCGACGAGAGCCCGTGTCATGTACGGCCGGTCGAACGGCGTGACCAGGATGTCAATCATGAGCGAGCGACGATCAGCCCGCGATCGCCCAGCTCCAACGCCGCCCCGCCGTAGGCGGCCCGCAGCAGGTCGGGGGTGAGCACGTCGGCAGGCGGGCCGAAACCGAACTGATGCCGGTTGAGCAGGCAGATACCGTCGCACGTCAACTGCGCCAGGCCCAGGTCATGGGTGGACACGACGACCGCGGCGCCGCCGGCGGCGAGAGTCTTGATCGTGTCCAGCAGAGCCTCCTGGGAGACCGCGTCGACCCCGTTGAAGGGCTCGTCGAGCAGTAGAGCCTCCGGTTGCGCCGCGATCGCCCGCGCGAGCAGCACCCGCTGCCGCTGCCCCCCGGACAGCGTGCCGAACCGGTCTGCCGCCCGGTGCGCGAGGCCCACTGCCGCCAGTGCTTCGGCGGNCGCATCTCGATCAGCCCGCCCGGGTGGCCGCAGCCAGCCGATCCGCCGGTAGCGGCCCATCAGGACGACCTGTGCCACCGAGATCGGGAAGTCCGGGTCGAGCGTGTCCGCCTGCGGNACGTAGGCGACCAGCCGGCGCGCCTGCGCGGGNGCCTGGCCGAGGACGGTGATCGAACCCGACGCGACCGGCACCAGGCCAAGCAGCGCCTTGATCAGGGTTGACTTGCCGGCGCCGTTGGGCCCGACGAGCGCGACGATCTCCCCTCGGCGCACCGTGCCGTGGACCTGCTCCAACGCAGGCACCCGCCCATAGGCGATGCTCGCCTGGTCGAAGACGATCGCGGCGGGTCGGGACATGACCTAATTGGAAACGATTTTCGATGCCGATGTCAAATTGGACTCACTGGTCGCCGAAGGTGATGGTCACTCGGCGGTTGATCGCTNGTCCGGCCGGGTCGTCCGAGCCGTCGGGCAGGGTGTTGCGGGCGATCGGATCGGCGGATCCATGTCCCCTGGCGGAGACGAGCACCCCCGCTGGCGCCGCGGGACGCAGAAGATCGGCGACGGCGCTGGCGCGCCGTTGGGACAGGATCACGTTGTAGGCCAGGGTGCCGAAGCTGTCGGTGTACCCGTCTACCCGGACCGGCGTGACGGAGTCGGCGAGCCGGCCCGCCACGTCGGCGATCTGGCGGCGCGCGATCGCGGTGAGCTCGGCTGAGTCGAAGGCGAACAGCACGTCCGCGCTCAGGGTGAGCGTGGTCTCGGTGCCACGATGTTCCTCGGTGCGAAGCTCGACGACGCTCCTGGCGAGGTCGATCGGGCGGACCGCCTCATCGGTCCGCAGCTCGTGCACCGCGGTACGCAGCTCGTCGTCCGGCACGGGGGCCGCAGCGACGAGCGCCAGCACGGCGACCAACGCCAACATCGCTCGGGCCGTCCCACTCACGAGGCGACGTCCACTCACGAGGCGACGTCCACACCGTCGAAGACGATCTGATCGTCCAGATAGACGTCGATCTTCTTGACCTCGGCCGGCGGCGCGGCGAACGTGAAGGTCGCAGCCAGTGGACTGTCGTTGGCGGTGCGAGCCAGGACCGGGTTCGGACCGAGCGGCTCATTGTGGCTGTCGCGGACGACCAGGTAGCGGCGCAGGTGCTCGGTATCGACCAGGCTCACGCTGGCGCCTCGACCACCCGCCATGTCCAACAGGGAGACGCCGCCGGGCCGGTCTGTGCGCAGGTGCGGTGTGAAGATCAGCCGCAGGACGGCGAGTCTGCCGCTGACATGCAGGTCGACGAGCCCGATCTCGACGGGGCCATCCTTGCCGGCAGTGAGCCGAGTGGTTCGGGTGACCGCCGGGTTCTCGTTTCTCGGCGACGCCGGGCTCGCCGGCCGCGCGGATCCNGCGGCTGGACCGGAAGCGTCGGGACCGTCCGATCCGCCGGAACAGGCTGCGGTAGTCAGCGTCGCAAGCGTGACGAGTGCCGTGACTGCAAGGCTCAGACGGTGATGTGATCGCGGCATCTGAGCCTCCGGGCGTGGGGCAGGAACGTCCGGCGCCGATTATGGGCGTCATTCCGAGGCGTTGGCCGACTGGTCGAGCAATCGACGCAGTTCGCGTCCGAGGGAGCGCGGTTCGACGAGCGGCTGCCGGAAGGCGACCCGTACCTGCTCGGCTCCGGCGCCGTCCACCCGCCACAGGTCCATGCCGTACCGATCCAGGCCGCTGACCTGGACGCCGGCGATGTCGCCCTCGATCGTCGCCGGCAGAGCGTGTCGGGCGAGCTGGCGCATCTGATCCGCATGTCCGACGTTGAGATGCTCGATGAGCTCCGCCGCGTAGGCGCTGATCAGGTCCGGCTCGGCAAACGCATAGGAGGCCAGGTCGATGCGCCGACCCACCGTGGCGGAGGGCCACCGGCGTGGACGGCCGTCCCTGGCCACAGTGGGTAGGCAGAGCACCACGTCCTCGACCGATAGCGCCAGCACGGAAAGGCCATCGGTGACGCCGTCCTCCGTGCTGACCATGCGACCCAGATCGTCGAGCCGGCTCAGGATCTGCTCTGTGGTACCGGGCACCACCCGCAGCGGACCGGTCAGGATCAGCCGCTCGCCAGAGTGCCCTGGCACCTCGACCCANCTTCGCCTCCCATTCCTGGCAGCGCTGGCCAGCCGGCCGACGGCGCTCGCCATCAGCACCGGCTCACCCCCGTCATCGATCACTCCCACCCAGCCCCGTGCCTGCTCACAGGGGAGGGTCAGCAGTGCCGTGCGGCCACCGGCAAGGACCGTCCTCGCCTGTCGAGCCATAGTGATCATGTCTTGGGTGTGGGCTGGCGACGTCACCGAGACCTCCATGTATTCAGGTAAGGCTTACTTAAGCCAGGCTGGATGCAGAGGTCAAGGGATACGCCGGCCCGATGTGGGCATCCNCCACACGGCCGTGGTCCTGATGTCCACCCGGTTCCCGCTCTGGGCCGACCGGGGTCTTATGGACGGGGCGGGGATTCTAGGCTGTCGTAGTCGACGGATGTCTCGCCCTCGAGGAGGAGGTGCCGGTGATCTTCAAGTTGGTCGGAGACGGTCGCCCGTACCCCGAGCACGGCCTTGGCCAGCGGGACTGGGCGGCCATTCCCCCTCGCCAGGTCCGGCTCGATCAGCTCGTCACGACGAAACGGGTACTGGCGCTGGATGTGCTGCTCGATGAGGACTCGACCTTCTATGGAGACCTCTTCCCGCACGTGATCGAATGGGGGGGTGCTCTCTACCTCGAGGATGGGCTGCATCGGGCGGTCCGCGCGGCGCTGCAGCAGCGCACCTCGATACACGCCCGGGTCTACGTGCTCACCGGACCGGCTTTGAGTGACTCCGCTCAGTCTTCGGTGGCGCGGTAGGTCACGTAGACGTCCCTGCCGACCTTGGNGAACAGATACTGCGGGCAGGTCGAGGACGGACGGTAGGCGGTGATCGGCCGAAAGACCGGTGACCGCATCACTGGCTTGAGGTCGCCGCCAGCGGTCCTCCTGGCCTGCCGGCCAGTGACATCCGGCGCGTCGGCTCGCTCGTACCATCCGCCGCAGTAGCGGACGTCGTGCGGTCGCGACGTCCAGGCCGGGGTGTGGAAGAACCACAGGAGGTAGGCCGTCCGCATCATCAGAACGAGCAGAAGAATGATCAACACAGATCGGAGGAAGTTCCCAGCTCGTCCGGACGCGAGGATGGGGCTCACAAGACCGGGAGCCTACGGGCATCGCCTCACGTAGCCAGGCAACCGACCTCGTGTCACGCCAGACTGGGTCACGAGACGGGGCATCTGGTCGAGTGCGACGTGTGCGGATCGACCGGCACTCGGCTTGGGCGGAGGCGCTCACGCCGCCTGTCCGACCGAGGATCCGTGGCCAGGCCCACGGGGCGTGGCAGAGCGGAAGAAGCGCAGCGGGTCAGGATCGCTGCTGATCGTTGGCGCCTCCTGCGTGACCNTACCATCCGGATGGAAGACCAGGAGGTCTCCGGCCGGTCGCCGTTCGAGAACCAGGCCTCTGTCGTGAATCAGCCGGTGATGGAGTGAACAGAGCAGAACCAGATTCACGGGATCCGTCGGCCCGCTCTCGATGCCNCATTCCTGCAAGTGATGAACCTGAAGCCATTGGGTGTGTCGGCAGCCGGGATACCGGCAGACGCCCTTATCTCGCGCATAGATAGCCCTCCGCAGCTTGGTGGATGGGCTCCGTCGGGTGCGTCCGAGCGCGAGCGGGTTTCCCTTCGGGTCGGTCAGAACCGCACGGAGAAGGCTGTCGCAGGACAGCCGGCGGACGACACTCGGCGCGAGCGTGGCACCGCCCTCGATCTCGCAGGTCCGACCGCTAGGATCCTTCTTCTCGGCCTTTTGGGTTCGGTCGTCCCNACGAGTTTCGGCCCCGCCTATCAAAGTGTCGACATCGACATGTACGTTGACGGTGTATGAAGTCGGATCAGTCAGTCCCGGCGCGCCGTGGGTAAGGAAGGACTCCGCGACTCCCGCGAGCGCGTCGACTCGCAGGGCTTGTGGCACCACCTTTTCCGGGTCGTCTGCTGAATCGATAGACATCTTCTCGTCGTCACGTGGTCCGGCCGACTGGTCGAGACTTGTCGCGGCCATCGCGAGGGCCTTGGCGACCACCGCGCCACGTTCCGAATCGAGATGGGCGATCAGAAAGAAGGTGCCGTCCTCGTTCCAATGCCAGGAACAGCGCACGGAGTCCTTCTTGCCGCTGTTCTTCTCGCGGTCGTCCTGGCCGNCTGAATCGATCTTCGACTGGAGGGAGACGAGTCGTTCGAGCTCGCGGGCTGANCATCGCGCCGCCTNGTGAGCCCACGCGGCATCCGTGTCCGGGGTTGCGACGCGCGTGACGGCTCGGACCTTGGAGTAGGAGATCTCGCCTCGGGCGAAGGTCGCACTGATCTGTGGAAGTGTCTGGAGTGCGCGAGCGACGCGCAGATACTCGTAGCTCGCGCGCAGGCCGATCCCGCAGCGCCAGGCCAACCAGTGCGCACAGGTCGGCAGCCCGGTTGCGGACCATCCCTTCCGGCGGTCGAAGGCGGCGATCAGAGTCAGCCAGCGGCAGGTCGCTGCCGAGATGCGACCAGCCCAGCTGCAGACTTCCACCTCAAGGTCGGGGAGGGGGAGGGCGTTCAGATCATCGTCGAACATGTGTTCGATTTTGCGTCACGTCGGCCTCCTCGTCAAGTGCCGCGCATCACCGCAATTCACGTCGAGGAGGTCATCCAGCATCGCGGTCGGTCGCGGTTGCCTCTCTTGGGGTTGTGGCTGCCAATGTCAACGCTTCTCTGCTCCGCGGTGCACATCTCGTTCTTGTGATCGCCGGCGCGTCCACGGGAGCGGCCGTGGATGGCCATGCTGTTGTGGGGTGAACGCCGGGTCCGCTTGACAAGCGTGCGCGCGAGTTACATAATCGATCACATGTTCGAATTGCTGGAGGGGGTGAGCTGCCGATCGAGTCGCTCAGCTCCGCAGATAGGCGAGGACCGCCAGGACCCGACGGTGGTCCTTCGTGGTCGGCTCGAGTCCGAGTTTCGAGAAGACGTTTGATATGTGTTTCTCGACCGCGCCACTGCTCACGACCAGGTGTGCGGCGATCGCGGTGTTCGATCGGCCTTCTGCCATGAGAGTGAGGACCTCTCGTTCCCGAGGGGTCAATGCGGACATGGGGTCGTTACGACGATTCCGGACGAGAAGCTGTGCCACCACTTCCGGATCCATGACGGTGCCGCCTGCGGCGACCCGACGTACCGCGTCAACGAACTCACGCACGTCGGCGACGCGGTCCTTCAAGAGATAGCCGACGGCGCCAGCGCCGTCAGCGAGAAGCTCCGCCGCGTACTGTTTCTCGACGTACTGGCTCAGGACGAGAACCGGTGAGCCGGTGACCTCGGAGCGGGCCCTGATCGCGGCTCGCAGCCCTTCGTCGCGGTGGGACGGAGGCATTCGGACGTCCACGACGGAGACGTCGGGCTGGTGCGCCACCACCGCATCGACCAGGCCGGGCCCGTCTCCGACCGTGGCGACTACTTCGCAACCGGCGTCGGTGAGAAGGCGACGCAACCCCTCACGGAGCAGTACCGAATCCTCGGCGATGACCACCCGCACGATGCATCAGCCCTTCTTCGGGATCCTGGGCTCCGGCGTCGGAGAAGGCCGACGCTACCCGTGGATGGGTGTTGACCGTCCGAGGTTGACGGATTTCGGGGGGAGCTGCCAGCAGGACAACTGACGGCTTGACGACGTTGCGGGAGGGGGTGTGGCGATGAGCGGGTCGGACATGGCAGTCTTGGTCCCTGTGAGCACAGGTTGGTCGGCGGGTGGAGGGACGGCTCGCCTTGGACGAGCTGCCACCTTCGCGTCGTCCTCCGTGTGCCTGGCGTGGGCGGCGCACGTGGTCGGTGGTGCCCAGCGGTCGCCGGCCACAACGATGATCATTGCCTTTCTCCTGCTCACCCGGATCGCCTATGGCCTCGGTGGCCGGGAGCGGCGCCTTCCGATGCTCGTGGCAGGCGTCGCGGGGACCCAGGTTCTGCTCCACATCACCTTTGCTCTCGCGCACCCGCACACGCATCGGGCGGGCGGCTGCTCGATCGAGGCGCGGATGGTGTTCGCGCACGGTCTGGCGGCGGTGTGCGTCGCGGTGCTGCTGCGCCGCGCGGAGCGTGTGCTGTGGTCGGCGTCCGGGCTCCGTCCCCATGCGGTCCTGTTCCGTCTGTTCCGGCCGGTGGCGGATCGGGCCGTGCCCTCGGTCCCGCCGGTGCCACGCGTCGACGTCCGCCGACGGGCCCCCCGCCCCCATACCCGACCGCTCGGGCCATCCGCCCGTAGGCGTGGTCCGCCGCAGGGCCAGCCGGAGATCGGTCGGATGGAGCGGTGTGCCACAGATTGCTCATCGCTGCTTTTTGCCATGGCCTGACGAACGACACTCCGGCGCCCGAGAGACACGGAATCTCTGTGTTCCCGCTGCGCTGTGGGACCGTTTGGAAGGATTTATATGATTCGCCTCTTTAGTCGTGCGGGCGTACTCGGCGTGGTTGCCGGCGCGGCCGTACTCGCCATGACAGTGCCGGCCTCCGCGCACGTCACCCTTCAACCGTCCACGGCGTCCGCAGGTAGCTACGCCACGCTCTCGTTCAAGGTGCCGACCGAGGAGGACAACGCGTCCACCACTGGTATCGATGNTCAGTTCCCCGTGGACACACCGCTCGCGTCGGTGTCGGTGCAGCCCAAGGCCGGCTGGACCTACAAGGTCGCGAAGGCGGCGCCAGCGAAGCCTCTGAGTACAGACGACGGCCAGGTGAGCGAGGTGGTCACCCGCATCACCTGGACGGCGCAGGGGAGTCAGGGGATCAAGCCGGGGGAGTTTGACACGTTCACCGTCTCCGCCGGTCCGTTGCCGGACAAGGCCGGACAGCTCACGTTCAAGACGCTGCAGACCTATTCGAACGGGGACGTGGTGCGGTGGGTCGATGTGGCGCAGCCTGGAGCCGGGGAACCGGAGAAGCCAGCGCCGTCGCTGACGGTAACCGCAGCCGGAGCGGCCGCGGGTTCATCCACCGGCGCCCACGATTCGGTGTCGACGCAGAACGCCGCGGAAACCTCGCAGCCGGATGGCAGCGACGGGACCGCTCGCTGGCTCGGGATAGTCGGAGTGGTCCTGGGCGCGCTCGGTCTGCTGGCCGGTGCCTTCGCACTGGTGACCTCGCGGCGGCGGGCGTAACTCCATGCGAAGAGTGATGGTGGTGACCATGGCCGTTCTGGCCATGGTCACCACCTCGATCGGGCTTGGGCTCGGCGTTGCGCCGGCGTCTGCTCACGCCCTGATGACGGGCACCAGTCCGGCGGACGGCGCGGCGCTTGCTGCGGCGCCGACTCGAGTTGTGATCAGTTACAGCGAGTCGGTTCGGGTCTCGCGGGATTCCATCCGAGTGCTCGATTCGGCCGGTGCCCGGGTCGACGACGGACAGGCGCATTCGGGGCAGAAGGCGTCCCAGGCGATGGTTGCGCTGCGACCCGATCTGCCCAGGGGCACCTACGTGGCCAGCTGGCGGGTCATCTCTGCGGACAGTCACCCGATCTCGGGTGCCTTCGCCTTCGGTGTGGGCGGACCGCCGGAGGCCGGGGC
This sequence comes from Frankia sp. CpI1-P, assembly GCF_001421075.1. Classification (NCBI taxonomy): domain Bacteria; kingdom Bacillati; phylum Actinomycetota; class Actinomycetes; order Frankiales; family Frankiaceae; genus Frankia; species Frankia sp. CpI1-P. The sequence goes on from NZ_LJJX01000021.1 coordinate 63,388, forward strand.
TGCCAGCGCGGAGGCNGACACCTCCGGTTCGCGGACGGTCGGATTCCTGTTCGGTGTCGCGCGGTTCGCTGGATACGCAGGTATCGGCGTTCTGCTGNGGGCCTGCTTCTTTCTGCTGATGCTGTGGCCGCAGGGCCTGCGGTTGAGCGGTGCGAGCCAACTGGTGGCGGGGGCATGGGGACTGTCGGCGCTCGCGGGGCTGGGGCAGCTACTCCTCCAGGGGCCGTACACCGCCGGCCTGGGAATGAGCGGACTGGGCCGCTGGTCGGTACTGTCGGCGACCCTGGAGGAGCGGTTCGGTCACCTGTTACTGATCCGACTGCTTGCGCTCTGCCTTGCGGTTCCGCTGCTGCGCCGGATGTTCCGTATCGGCTCGCTGGATGTGTGGCGCACCTGCGAGCTGGCGGGTCTCGGACTCGTGGTGGCGGTGACCCTGGCGGCGATCGGCCACGGCAGTGCAGGGGATCTGGTGTGGCTCGCGACGGCCAGCTTGACGGTGCATGTGCTTGGCATGTCCGTGTGGATCGGCGGGCTGGTGGTCATCGCGCTCTTCCTGGTCCGCCGGGCGGCGGCGGTGGAGCTGGCGGAGGTGCTTCCGCGTTGGTCACGCGTGGCAGCCGTGGCCGTGGCCGTGATCGTGATCAGCGGCCTGTTCCAGAGCTGGCGGGAGATCGGAACGCTCCGAGCGGTCATCGACACCGGTTACGGGCGATTGCTGCTCTACAAGGTGTGGTTTGTCCTTGGCATGATCGCTCTCGGCGCCCTCGCCCAGCGGTGGGTGCGTCGTCACTATGCAGATGATCATGTCGATGTCCGCTCCGGTCCGGATGGGACGGGGACGGCGCCCAGCGTCGGCGCGCTGACCGGGCTGCGGCGTGGTGTCGCTTCGGAGCTGGTCGTCGGGGCGGTGGTACTGGGGCTTACCGCGACGCTGGTGAACATGGTTCCCGCGCGCACCAGCTATGCACCGCCGTTCACCGGGACGGCGTTCGCCGGCCCGATGACGGTGAAGGTGCGGGTCGCCCCGACCAGGATCGGAGCCGAATCGCTTGACGTGTACACCTGGGCGCCCAGCGGTAAGCCGCAGAAGCTGGTGCAGGCAAGCGCGGCACTATCCCTGCCGACCGCGGATCTTGGGCCGTTCGAGGTACCGCTAGACCTGGCCGCGCCGGGGCACGCACGCAGCGACCGGGTGCAGGCGCCCCTGGCGGGGAAGTGGCAGCTCCGGCTGACCCTGCGGATCAACGACTTCGACCAGTACGTGACGACGCTGTTCTACACCGTCCGCTGACGGGCGTCGGCTAGACGGAGACCGGTGCCGGTGCGGTGACGGGGCCGACGATGCGCTCGTCGGATTCGGACGGGCCGGCACCGGTCGGGCTGGTGCCTTCGGTACTGCCAGTGCCGCCAGTGCCGCCAGTGCCGGCAGTACTGCCAGTGCCGCCAGTACTGCCGGTGCTCTGGCCCGCCGGCGGCCGGGCGGATTGTTGTTGAGGGCTGGACGGGGCGACTGGCGCGGACGGAACATTTCCGCCCGGCGGCGTCGTGGGGGGCGACGCGGCGCTGGTTGGTGGCGCGCTCCCCGGCGATGGGACGGTGGCTGTCGGCTGTGGCGCCTGTGCCCTCGGCGGGGTCGTCGATGCGGAGGTCCCAGGGGTCCCAGAGGCCGGAGAGGTCGCAGCCGTCGTGGCCGGAGCGGTGCTGGCCGGGAGCTTCGGCGGAGTGGTGCGCGGCGCCGTGGTCGAGGGCGCTGCCGAGGTTGCGCGGGGGCGGTCGATGCTTGGCGCGGCGGACGGCTCGGACCTGTGCACGTCTCGAGCGATTGGCTCCACGAGGCGGGGCCGTACTTCCCTGGGCGCCGCGGCCCGGCTGGTGAAGGCGCCGGCCACCGTCGGGACGACGGTGGGGGCAGCCGCGGTGCCCCCACTGGGGGCGGCGGGCGCGGTGGCGGGGCGAACCACGTCGAGAGACCGCGGCGGACTCACCACCGCCACGCCGTTCTCGGACATCAGGCGGGGATCGGACGACGGCCAGTTCATCGCCGCGGTGAGACCGACCGCGGCGACGACGACCGCCGCCGCGGCAGCCATCGCAGGCCGGCTGCGCCAGGCCAGGGTCCCTCGGCCGAACGCCGGAGCGGTGTTGGTGGCTTCGACCTCGGCGTCCATCCGCATCAGCGGCAGCGCGCGCACGGTGGCGGGGGCGATCAATGTCTCCGCGGCGTCGGACACGGGGGTAGCTGGGGGCCCAGCCGGCGCCTTGACGAGGCTGATCTCTCGGGGCGCCGCGGGGGCGGCGGGTGGGGCGACTCGGCGGCTGNCAGCAGCGGCCTCTGCGACGGCGGCGGCGCGGTCGAAGGTGCGGGCGAGACCCACCCGCAGGCTGGCGGGCGCCGGCACCACGGAGCCGACCAGGAGTTCCTCGGGCGGCACGCCGTGGGGCACCGGGATGCTGCGGGCCTGCGGGGATCCCGACCAGGCCAGGGCGCTGCCGCGGGCGAGTTCCAGCAGCCAGGACCGCAGCCGGGCCGGGTCGCTCAGCGGGTTGAGACGGGTGCGGGCGACCAGGGCGAACGCCGTACCGGCGGCTGCCCGGGCCACCGTGGNATCACCCAGGATCAGCAGACACATGGAGAAGACATCGTCCGCGTAGAGATCGTAGAGGTCGTCGAACGCCTGCCGATCACCGCGTCGGACACGGGCCGCCAGGTCCGCGTCGTCGTCCATACTTTAGCTTCTCCCCGGTCGACTAACCGCGAGCCCGGAACGGATGGTGGGGTCAATGCTAGGAGGTGGGCCTCCCTAACGGGTGAACGTTGTGCGGATTTTGTTGTCGTCGATTCGACAGCCGGAATCGCTTGACCCGCACGTCGGTAGCGCTTTGATAGCTTTTGCCTACTTGTAGTTACTTTGTTTGGCGATGGTGCGTGGCCGAAGTCGCCATGTCCCGCCGGCGGACTAGTTAGAAAGACGGGCGGACGAATAGCCCGCCGACGGCCATGCCCCGAATTCCACGACCGATCGGGCCCAGCGGGCCTTCCGCGCCGGCCCGGCCATTCGCGACCGTCCGCCGGATTGGCCCACGATTATTGCGGGGTCGGTATGTNGGCTCCGAAGCGGTACGACGGCGACGATCAGGGCGTTGCTCGTGGCCGTGCTCAGGGCCGTGCTCAGGAGGTCGGTGGCTGCTGGGCGAGCCGGGTCTTCACGGTGCCGGTCTGGCCGTTGCGGGTGTACGTCACCTCGACCTCGTCCCCGATGGCGTGCGAGCGCACCGCCGCGATCAGGGAGTCGACGTCGCTGACGGCCCGGTTGCCGACCTTGGTGATCACGTCTCCGGTGCGCAGGCCGGCGCCCTCCGCGGGGCCGCCGGAGACCATCGACCGGATCTGGGCGCCGGTCCCGCTGGACGCCGTCGAGCGCGTGTTCTCCGCCGCGGTCGACGCGGTGACGCCCAGGTAGGGATGCTGCGCACGCCCGGTGGTGATGAGCTGCGTGGCCACTGATTCGGCGTAGTTGCCGGGGATCGCGAAACCGACGCCGATGTTGCCGGACTGCTGGCTGCCGCCGAACGGACTGCCCCCGCCGCCGCCGACGGTTGCGATCGCGCTGTTCACCCCGATGATCTCGCCGCGGCTGTTGACCAGGGGGCCACCGGAGTTACCCGGGTTGATCGGCGCGTCGGTCTGGATCGCNTCGAGGACGGTGTTCTGCTGGTCCTGCACGGTCGAGTCGCCGGTGCGGACCGGTCGGTGCACGGCGCTGACGANGCCGGAGGTCACCGTGCCGTTCAGGCCGAGTGGGCTGCCGACCGCCACCACCAGCTCGCCAATGCTCAACGAGTCGGAGTTGCCGAAGGTCGCCGCGGTCAGCCCCGAAGCGTTGATCTTGATGATGGCGAGGTCGGAGCTCGGGTCGGTCCCCACGACCTGCGCATCGAAGGTGCGGCCGTCCTGCAGGGTGACCGTGAGGGTGCNGCCGTCCGAGGCGCCCGACACGACGTGGTTGTTCGTCAGGATGTGGCCGTCCGAGCGGATGATCGTTCCGGAACCGGTGCCCGCCTCGCTGCTCGACTCCTCGGAGATCGTCACCACGCTGGGGAGGATCTTCTGCGCCGCCGCGGCGACGGTGCCGGAGGCCGCTGGGGATGTTCCGCCGGAGCTGTCGCTGCTGCGTTCGAGCCCGGCGGTGGTGACGACCGTGTTTCCGCCGTCGTTGTCGGCGACCAGAGCGCCGACGCCACCCCCGATGCCGGCGGAGACGAGGGCGATGGCGAGCCCCGCGGCCACCAGCCGCCGCCGCCGCCAGGGCAGCGGGGAGGCCGTCGCCGTCGTGAGCCGGCTGCCGTGAATGTCATACGTGGTAGGAGGAACACCCCCACCGGGAGCGCCCCACTGGCCACCCCACGGTTGCCCCCCCGCCGGTGGACCGGGCGGCAGACCAGGACCGTGCGGCCCGCCCGGACCGCCGGCTCCCGGAGCGCCCGGAGTGCCCGGGCCGTAGGGACCGCTCACCCCGCCGGGACCGGCGTTCGCCCTGACCACGCTCTGNCCCGGGCCACCCTGCCCCGGACCCGGGCCGGGCTGGCCCCAGGACCCGGACGCGAGACCGCCCGTGTTGAACGGCGCCGTCTGACCGGGGCCGGTGGCTGGGTGGATCGGCGTGGGAGTGCCATAGGGCGTCCCGGGGGGCGACGACGGCACGGGACGGTCGGGCGCGGAGCTGCCGGGGCCGGCCGGGTGGGGCTGTTCGGCCCGGGATCCGAATGCGCCTTCGGCGGGCGGGGCCCAGGGGGACGGCGAGTCGTGCCCGGCGCCGGACTCCTCCCGGCCGCTGTCCGCCTGAGCGTCCTCGGCGCCGCTGCTGAAGGGGAGACGCGGTGTCATGGTAGGCACTTTCCCTTGCGAGCCTGAGCGATTCCTGAATGCCGACCAACGTTCGGGTAAGCGATCGACGGGATGGATCGGTGCGGAGTCCCTCCGCGATCGACCGGATCAGGAGGTGGTGCGGCGTTCCGCCAGTAGATCACGAATCTCGGTGAGCAGGCGCGCCTCATCGGTCAGCGCCACGTCCTCCTCGGGCGGGATCTGGCCCCGGACGCGCCGGTCGTTGATGGTCTTCAGGGGGAGCACCACGACGAAGTAGATCACAGTCGCCACGGAGAGGAAGGCGATGACACTGTTGATGAACTCTCCGTAGCGAAACATGCTGCCGTTAACCGTGAACGTGAGGGCCGAGAAGTCCGGTTTGCCGAAGATCGCCGCGATCAGTGGGGTGAAGATGGTCTTCACCAGGGACGTCACGACTGCGGTGAAGGCGGTGCCGACCACCACGGCGACCGCGAGGTCGACCACGTTCCCACGCATCAGAAACTGCTTGAAGCCCTTCAACGATGATCCCCCCATCAAGCGCCCGGTGCGCCATGGGAGGATACCGCCCCAGGTCGGTGGTATCCGACCCGGCCTCTATGCCTCTGGCGGGATGTTGTCAACTAGGCGCGCGCTATGTGTCGGCAACTCCGTGGTACACCGGTGGGACGAACGAACGTGTGTGGGGGCTCGGGATCGGAGGTCGTCTGGTGACGGACGGTGCGCGACGGGCCGAGTGGGACGACGACCACCGCCAGCCCGCCTACCGTCGGCCCGGGGAAAACCTCCCGCCGCGCGGGCCTTACCCTCCGGCCGATGCAGCACCCCACCCGGCCGCGGCCGCCGGCTATGGCGGTCAACCCGCCCCTGACGGCTATGGCGGCCCGCCCGCCGCCGGCAGCTATGGCAGCGCGCCCGCCGCCGGCGGCTATGGGGATCGGCCCGCCGCCGGCGGCTATGGGGATCGGCCCGCCGCCGATGGTTATGGGGATCGGCCCGCTCCCGGCGGCTATGGCGGTCGGCCCGCTTCCAGTGGCTATGGGGATCGGCCTGCTTCCGGTGGCTATGGCGGTCCGCCGGCCGACGGTGGTTATGGCCATCGGCCGCCGGCCGCGAGCTATGGGACGGACACCGGCTCCTACGATCCCGGCGGCCTGCCGACCGGTTCCTCTCTCCCTGGGGGGGCGGGCGGCGAATTCGGGCCCGCGCACGACGCGGGAGACGATCCGTACGGTCGAGGCCGCCGCCCGCAGGGCCGAGACGGCGGTCCGGGTCCGGCCGGCGCCGGAACCTCCATGCGCAGGGCGCTCGTCCCGCCGGTCGGCGATCGGCGCGTGGCGGGCGAGCCCGGCGGCGGCCTGACGGCGCGGTCGGGTGCCCCCACCGGGACGACGGGCCGACACGCGGTCGTGCGGTCGCGGCCGGCCCCCGCGGCCGGAGCGGATGATCCGGCCCTCGACGGGGAACCGGCTGGGCGGCCAGGCCGCTCGGGCCACGCCGGCCCGCGGGATCGGACGACCCCGCCGGGGTTCGGGCCCGGCGGCGGCCCGGCCGACGACGGCCCGCCGCCCGGCGCTGGTAGGCGGTCAGGCCGCCCCGGGAGCGGGGGCAGGCCAGGAGGCACCGGCGCGCGGGCACGCTTCGCGGCACCCGAAGGCGTCGAGGACACCCGCCTCGACCGGTCGCGCCCCGGCCCGCCGGGGCCGGGTTCCGGCGGCGACCACACCGATCCTGGTCGTTTCGACCGGCCCACGGGCGCGGCACGCCCGTCCCGGGCGCAGCGCTCGGGCGGCCCGGGACGGGCCGGCGCCGGCGGCCCCACCGCCGGCCGGGAGGGCNAGCGGCCATCGGACTCGCCACCCACCATGATCAGGAAGCGCACGGGGCCGCATCGCGCTGGCGGCGATCGGACGCCCGCGCAGCGCCGCTCGGGTGGTCCCCTCACTGCGGCGATGGAGCGCGACTTTCCCGAGCCCGACGACGTCAACGACCTCGACGAGGCCGACGAGCTCGACGGTCGCCGCGATGGTGGCGGTGCCGACTCCATGTCCTTCCTGCACCGTCTCGGCGTCGCGCTGGTGGTGCTGGCGGTCGCACTCGGGGTGGGGGTCGGTGCCGGCGTCGTGTGGGAGAAGGTGCGCCCCAGCGGCCGCACCGCCATGGACGCGCCCGCGGTGCCGTCCCCGTCAGCCTCCGCCGCCGCCAGCGCGCCGGCGGCGACTGGGCCGGGCGCGTCTGCCGCCGCGAGCACCGGCCAATCGGCCGCGGGGCAGATCGCCGTGCCGGCGGACTGGGCCCCGTACACGGACCCGTTGCAGAAGGCGACCTTCTCCCACCCGCCGGTGTGGAAGCAGCGTCGCGACAACACCGGCATCTTCTACGGTGAGCCCGGCACCGTCTCGGACTACGGCCCGCAGATGATCGGGGTCGCCCGGATCGCCGGTGCTGACCAGACGGCGGCGCTCACACACGTCCAGGCGGGCGAGTTCGACGCGGTCTCGGGGCTGACGAAGGAGCGTTCCGGCGCGGCGACGGACACCAGCGGCCAGCCGACCCAGGAGCTGGCTGGTTCCTATGACCGCGAGGGCCAGCGCGTGTCCTACCTGATGCGGACGGTCGCCACGAATGGCGCCGTCTACGTGCTCATCGCGAGGGTCTCGACCAGCGCGGCCGCCACGCTGAACACGCTGATGGGCGCCTTGCGCGCGTCGTTCTCCCCGGCGGCCTGACCGGCGTTCACCGTCACAGCCGGGGCCCGGGACGGGCCGACCGGGCCGGCGCCAGCAGGTTCCAGATCACCCCGGTGGTGGCGAAGGAGTTCGGTCCGGTGGCAGGCGGCCAGCCGTGGGCCATCGAGGGCAGCAGGTACTGGACGACCCGGGCCGAGGATGCGCACCGGGTCTCGCGGCGGACGGCCACCGGTGCGGTCGTCACGGGCACGGCCGGCGGGCCGGCGGGGGCGGTCAGACCGTCGGGCAGCGGTGTCGGCGTCCCGGAGGGCGGCGTCGGCGCTGCGGACGAGCCGATGGCCACTGCGGGCTGCTGCCCGGCGGACAGGGCGGTGGGCGATTGCGCGGCGTGCCAGGGCACCCCGGTGGAGTCGGTGAGGATCGTGTCGCCGGGCTGGCTGGGCAGCGGGCACTGGTCCACCACGCGGAACGGCGCCATGCTCTCCTCGACCGGCGTGATCGCGGTCTGCAGCACCGGTGACCACTGCGAGCCCAGGTAGGGGACGTGACCGTCTGCTCCGCCGTGCACGACGACGACGGTCAGCGGAGCTGCCGGCTGGCACTGCGCCACCTGCCGGCTCGCCGCTACTACGGCGATGCCGGCGAGTTCGTCGCCGTGCTCGCAGGCGTACCGGTAGGCGAGCATCCCGCCGTTGGACAGGCCGATGAGGCTGACGCGCGTGCGGTCGATCGGGTAGTTCTCACTCAGGTGGGCGATCAGGGCGCGCAGCCAACCGACGTCGTCCGTATTGTTGATCTTGGCGGTGTCGCAGCAGGTCCCGGCGTTCCAGGCCTTGCCGATGCCGTCCGGGTAGACGACGGCGAGGCCCGCGGTGCGGGCGAGGCCGTCGAGATCCCAGTGCGCCTTGGGGTCGGTGCCGTCGTAGTGCAGGCTGTGCAGCGCCACGATCAGCGGGTACGGCCGGGGCGTGCCGGGTGGCGGCAGCGTGATGCGGATCGGCATGCCGCGGCCGGACCGCTCGAATGCGTCCGGCCCGGTGGTCGGCGTCGCGGTCGGGGTGCCCCCGGGGACCACACCGCCGCGGCGGGTTCCACTCAACCCGCTACAGCCAGTTACGATCAGTATCACGGGAAGCAGGAAGGTGAGGAGCCAGACCGCGGTGACGCGGCGGCGACGAACGGCCGGCACGGTGGCCATTCTGACCNGCCGGGCGCGGGCTGGGCGTCACCGGTGTCGGTGATTACTCTTCGTGTTGGAACTACTACGCGCGAGGTCGCCCTCCGGGGCGCGGACCACATTGAGGCGGGGGCGCTCCGCACCAACCGGCGGCGCCCAGCGGCCGGCCGGACGCGGCGGGGGAGCCGGGGTGCTCTCCGCGGCGGTGCGGTAGCGGTCGAATGCCTCCTGGGCGCGACTTTCCAGGTCGTCGACGAGCGCCAGCGACTCGCGCACCCGACGTTCTCCCGCGGGACCGGCGGCGAGCAGGTCCGACAGACAGTTGTCCACCGCGCGCCGCGCCGCCAGCCAGCCGAGGAGCAGCCGGGAACGCTCCATGTCCGAAAGCTCCTCCACCGAGATGTCCCTCCGCTCGCCACTCGTGACGTTGATGAGGTTCCTGCCGCGAAGATCGGTCATGTGGAGATCGATCGGCGGGTCTCCTGGCTGGGTCAGGTGTCTGGATCAGGTATCCGGGTCCGGGCGGTATGGGCGGTTCAGGTCCACGACCGGCGTTGACATCCCGTCCTCTCCCAGAGTGCCCCACCCAGGGGCCGAACGCGCCGTAGTTCGCCTAACGCACATCCACTGGTCCCTGCGTGACGGTAGAGGCGGGAGCGAGCCACAGGCTACGGGGGTCCCTCCGGTCGGGGCCGGTCGGCGGGCCGGGACGGGTCGTTCAGCCGTGGCGGCGAGGCGGATGCCGAGGTCCGGTCGGGCGCGGCGGGTTCGAAGGGGACCTGTTCACTCGGCGGCGGGATCGACGGGCGGGGCGCGGTGGCGGCGACCGCTCCCGACGCCGGGGCCGGGATTGACGGCGTCACCGGGCCGGCGGTCGGATCGGGTTCGACCGGCACGTCCGGGTCGGCGGCCAGCTCCGCGAGCCCCGGCCCGCTGCCTCCCGGCCCGGCGGTGTCGACGTACGAGCCTTCCCCGTCGGCGGGGCGCACATCGGCGGGGTCCGCGCCAATCAGGTCCGGGTCGCCGGGATTCGGGTCGCCGGGATTCGGGTCGCCGGGATTCGGGTCGCCGGGATTCGGGTCGCCGGGGTCGACGGCGCCGGGGCCTGGGTCGGCGGGATGGGGGTCGGCGGGATGGGGGTCGGGGTGGCGTGCGCGCCAGGTCAGCCGAGCCTGGGCGGCGGTGTCCTCGGCATGTTCGAGGATCTCCTCCCAGCGCAACTGCATGGGGCGGACGAGGCCCCCGCCGACCCCGACCACGATCACCCCGGTCAGGGTGGCGAGGACGGCCCAGAGCACGGGGGTCGTGACCGACGTCGCGATGCCCACCTCGTCGAGACCGGCCTTGCCGAACGCGATCACGAGCACGGCGGCCACCGTGTTNCCGGCCGCGCGCGCGTAGCTGAGTTCCCGCAGTGCCTCGCGCACGAAGGTCCGGGCGAGCCGGGCGAGGCTGACCCCGATCGCGATGATCACGGCGGCGAGCATGGTGTGCAGCAGCAGCGCGAGCAGGTCGGTGACGGTGTCCTCGGCGGCGCTCGGGCCGAAGACCCCCACGGCGACGCGCAGCACCGCGAGCAGGCCGAGGCCGGTGAGCATCCGCACCGCGCCCGTGCGAACGTCCGCGGCCGGCCGACGCAGCAGGGCCGGCAGGCCGCCCCGGTCGAGGACCCCATCGACTCCCAGCCGGGTCGCCAGGGCGGTCAGCAGCCGCGCCCCGGCCCGGACCAGCAGGCCGCCGAACAGGCAGATCGCGAGGAAGACCCCGATTTTCGGCCCGGTCTCCGCGATGCGGGACCAGGCGTCCGAGAAGCCGCGATCCCACGCGATGGCGACGGTCACCTGCACCCACCGATTATAAGCTCACGGTAATCTTTTGATGACGCACAGCTATAGATCGGCGGGTCCTCCGGGCGTCGTCCCGCGCTGCCACGGCGCGGTCCGGGTGCCGGTCTAACGTCCGGTCGCATGACGGTGTCGGTCTGCTGGCTGCGGCGGGATCTGCGACTGAGCGACAACCCGGCGCTGCACGCGGCGGCAGACGGGGGCGACGAGGTACTGGTGCTGTTCGTCCTCGACGACGTGCTGTGCCGCCCGGCCGGGCCGGTCCGGCTCGCGTTCCTGTACCGCTGCCTGCGGGAGTTGGACGACCGGCTGAGCGGCCGGCTGTGCGTGCGCCGCGGCGATCCGGTGGACGTCGTCCCCGCGGTCGCGCGGGCCGTCGACGCGCGCCGGGTGCACATCGCCGCGGACTACGGGCCCTACGGGCGGCGTCGCGACGGCGAGGTCGAGCAGGCGCTGCGCACCGACGGCCGGGAGCTCGTCCGGACCGGGTCGCCGTACGCGGTCGCGCCGGGCCGGCTGGCCACGGCGGGCGGAACGCCGTTCCGCGTCTACACGCCGTTCTACCGGGCGTGGAAGGAGCACGGCTGGCGCCGCCCGATCGCCGAGCCGGCCGGCGCGTGCTGGGCGCGGTTGGCCTCGGACGGCATCCCGGCCGATCCGGACCTCGGGGATGTCCGGCTGCCCGCGGCGGGCGAGTCCGCCGCGCGCGAGCGGCTGGCCGAGTTCCTGCACGGATCGCTGACCGGCTACGCCGAGCGGCGCGACCTGCCCGGGCTGGACACCACCTCGCGGCTGTCGCCCTACCTGAAGTACGGCTGCATCCATCCGCGGACCATCCTCGCCGAGCTGAACCGAGCCACCTCCCCTGTGTCGACGGCCTCCCCTGTGTCGACGGCCTCCCCTGCGTCGGCGGGGTCCGGCGGGAGGGAGCAGGCGGCCGGCCGGGAGCGTGACGCGGAGAAGTTCCGGTCGGAGCTCGCGTGGCGGGAGTTCTACGCCGAGGTGCTCGCGGCGAATCCCGCATCCGCGCGGACGGATCTGACCGGCGCGCTGGCCGACATGGCATATGACCCGCCGGAGGCCGGATTCGAGGCCTGGAAGTGGGGGCAGACGGGGTTCCCCATCGTCGACGCGGGCATGCGCCAGTTGCTCGCCGAGGGCTGGGTACCCAACCGGGTGCGCATGATCGAGGCGTCGTTCGTGTGCAAGGACCTGCACGTCCACTGGACCCACGGGGCGCGGTGGTTCCTCGACCATCTCGTCGACGGCGACCTGGCGTCGAACCATCACGGCTGGCAGTGGACGGCCGGTACGGGTACAGACGCGGCACCGTACTTCCGGGTGTTCAACCCGGTGTCGCAGGGGCGCACCTACGACCCGGACGGGATCTACGTGCGCCGGTGGATACCGCAGTTGCGTGACGTGCCGGGGGCGAAGGTGCACGAGCCGTGGACGCTGCCCGGCGGCCCGCCCGCGGGGTATCCGGCGCCGGTGGTCGACCATGCCACCGAGCGGCGGGAGGCGCTGGCCCGTTACGAGGCGGCCCGCCGCCGCGGCTGAGCCGGCTCGGACAGCTCCGAACTCGGGAAACGGAGCCGGTCATCGTCGGGATCATCTAGCGGATGGATGGCTTGCCCGCAAGCGCGACACGTGTCGTGAATCCGACACGCGGGTTGTGCGGTCCGATGGGTACGGCGGGCGGGGATTGGCCACCCTTGTTCCAGGGCAGGGAGTGTGTGGGCAGGGATCTCCCGCTCGAAGCCCGGTGGAGAAGTGACGGGCTCCGCCGGAGGTGGTCGCGCCCGCGTGGGGTGTGGAGGGCAACCCACGCGTGGCGCGCCACGCCCACCCCGGCGGGGCCGCAGACCGGCGCGTCCGCTTGAATCTTGAGGATGAGCATGCAGCCCGTCGTGGTGCCTCCCGGCGCGGACCTGCCGGCGCTTTCCGCGGCCGCCGCGGACTGCCGGGGCTGTGACCTCGCCGAGTTGCCCGGCACCCGAACCGTCTTCGGCGCCGGCCCCGCGCGCACGTGGCTGGTGGTGGTCGGCGAGCAGCCCGGAGACGTCGAGGACCGCCGTGGCCAGCCCTTCGTCGGCCCTGCCGGCAAGCTGCTCGACCGGGCGCTCGGCGAGGCGGGGCTGGATCGGGCCGAGCTGTACGCGACGAACGCCGTGAAGCACTTCGGCTACCGCACCGGCAACGGACCCCGGCGCATCCACCAGACGCCGCAGGCGCGGCACATCACCGCCTGCCGTCCCTGGCTTGCCGCCGAGCTGAACGTCATCCGGCCGTCGCTGGTCGTCGTGCTGGGCGCGACGGCGGGTGCCTCCCTGCTCGGGCCGTCGTTCCGGGTGACGCGGATGCGCGGACGGCTGCTGCCCGGGCCGCCCGGGTCGAACGCCCAGCTGCTCGCCACGCTGCATCCCAGCGCCGTGCTGCGGGCGGACCCGGCAAGCCGGGACGAGGTGTACGGAGGGTTCGTCGCCGACTTGCGGATCGCCGCCGCGGCCCGGCCTGCCCCGGTCGGCGGCGAGCGGGGCTCCCCGCCCGCCTGATCGGACGGCGGCCTGGCTGGACCCGCCGCCCGGACCCGCCATCTCGACGAGCCGCCATCTCGACGAGCCGAGACGGCCGGCGTGGTCAGGCGACGATGTCGACCGGAGTGCCCAGCGGGACGGTCTGGGCGAGGCGGGTGATCGCGTCATTGCTCAGCCGGATGCAGCCGTGGCTGACATCCTTACCGATCATCTTCGGTTCGTTGGTGCCGTGCAGGCCGATCACCGGCTTGCGGCCGTCGAACGAGCTCAGCGACGTGGAGAAGCCGTTCAGGCCGAATGCGTACGGGCCATACGGGCCGTTCGGGTTGCGCGGCCGAAGCAGCTCCATCAGGTAGAAGCGGCCGCCCGGGGTCGGCGTGTCCGTGGTGCCGATGGCCACCGGCTCCTGCGCGATCTGCTTGCCGTCGCTGAACACCTGCAGAAGGTGGTGACCGCGGGACACGACCAGGCGGTAGGGCGTCTCCGACGCGCTGACCTGGTCGGCCTTGACCCAGCCGGTGCTGCCGTTGGGCTGGACGGGCAGCATCACCTGCCACCAGCCGGNCATCTTGGCCTGGACCAGGAAGACCCGCCTGACGCCGTTCTCGTTCGGACTCGCCAGCGTGGACGATGGCTGGGTGTCCGTGGGGGCGCTGTAGATGTCGACGCTCGTGCCGACGGCGGTGACCACCGTGCTCTTGCTCTGCCCGAGGCCCGCGATCGCGGCGAGCTGGTTACGGATCTGCGGTGAGAGGTTGGTGGCGGCGTCGTGGCTGCCGTCGCCGCCGCCGCACCCGGTGAGCACCACGCCGCCGAGGACGGCCGCAAGGATTCCCGCGGNCGTCCTGGAGCTGAACCGGCTGATGGTCATCCGGTGTAGTACGGCTCGGCCGTGACGGAGCTGCTGGCGGCGGGTGCGGCGATCGGCAGCGCCGCGGGCGCCGCGATCGCCGGCGGTGCGCTCGTCGCGCCGCCGCAGTTCGACACGCCGACGGTGGGCACGGTCACGAGCAGGAGCTTCGTCTCGGCGTCCCAGGGCGAGCCGACGACGGCGAGGGCCTTCGACGGGATGTCCACGGACTGCTTCGGACCGATGTCGAGGATGCCGCCGCCGAGGTTGGTGTCGAACCAGCCGAAGCCGAAGCTCTTGTCGCCGGTGTTCTTCAGCTTCCAGGCCGGCTCGCTGCCGTTGCAGGTGAAGGTGAGGACGAGGGGGTTGACGTCGATGTCCTCGACGCCGTTGATCTCCTTGTCCAGCGGCACCTTGAACGGCAACAGGTCGAGGAACCCGTCGAGGGTCGGGTCACCGGTGCCGCCGGTCGAGGCCGCCGCGGCGGCCGGGGTGGCCGAGGCCGAGGCCGAGGCGCTCGGGTCGCTGCTCGCCGTGGCGCCGGCCACNGGGCTCGGCGTGGCGCTCGGGTCGACACTCGGGGTCGCGCTCGGGCCGGCGGACGGACTGGTCGCGGCAAGCGCAGTGGCGGTCGGGGTCGGGGTCGGCGATGCGCTGGAAGACGCGCCGGCGGCCGCGGGGGCGGTCGGAGTGGGTGAGCTGACGGCGGCGGTCTCGGTCGGCGCGGGTGGCGGCGTCGCGGCGGACGCTGGCGAGGCCAGTGCGATCGCCGCCACGCCGAGAACGCCGGCCACCACGACCCGCATTCTGGTGCTGCGCATGAATCCGTCTCCCTCGACATCTGCCGGGTCAGGAAAACCTCGACGGGAAGCTTTTATCGGGAAGAAGGTAGCAACGCGGCGGACGTCCCGCTACGTCCGGGTCGGTCGTAGCGGGACCGTTGGGTGAACGGCGCGGTGATTCGTGGTCATCCGGTGGTGTTCGCCGCAGCCGAGTGGCGTCCGGATGAACGCCGGCGCTGAACGACGCCGTTCGCCGCGCGTTCGCCGGCGGTATCCGCGTTCGGAGGAAGGCGGGGCGGTTCGGTGCCCCGCCGGTCGCCACCGCGGTCCGCTCGGCCGGTGGTTGCGTCGGCGGCGAGGTTCCTGACGGCTCCGTCCCACTCCCGGCTGCCCCCGTCCGCGTCGCCCCTGTCTGCGGCGCCCCACGTGGGCTGGCCCGTTGCGGCCGTCCGTCCTACCCCGTCGGCGTGGGTTGGCGCTCTTTCCGTCGGCGTGGGTTGGCGCGCTGGCCCGGCCCGTGGCCGCCGCGGATTCCGGCACGGCAGGTTTCGCGGTGGGGGAACCGGCTGAACCCGACGGACTGTGCGTGTTTTCATCTCGGCGGCGTCCCCTTGGGTTCGGCCGGTCGAGTTCAGCCCGCGGGACGGCGACNGAGTCACGGCCGCACTACCACGCAGAGCGTCATCGGCGGGTTGTCCGTCGGATCCGCGCGACGGGAATCCGGCCGCGGACGGACGGTTCCGAACAATGTCGTCCGGACAACCGGATCCGGAAAACCGGCCGGGTTCGGGGCGGCGATTCAGGTGGGCGACGGCGTGAACACCAGGTGCCGGTACACCGGTTGCCGCCGGACCCGAGCCTCCGCAATCACACCGGTCGGCGAGGACGTCGCCGGCACCCCCGCCGAGAGCGTGGACGACAGGGCGTTAGCCGGGATCGGCCTGGGCCGGGCGAGGGCCGGGCGAGGGCCGGGTGAGGGCTGGGTGTCAGGGGGACAGGCGCTCGACGGCCCAGCGGTCCGTGGTGGAGGCGCGGCGGTAGCGCAGCCGGTCGTGCAGCCGGTTCGTCCGTCCCTGCCAGAACTCGACGGTGTCGGGCACGAGGCGCAGCCCGCCCCAGAACGGCGGAGTGGGCACCGGGGTCCCCGCGGGCCAGCGGGCCGCGAGCTCGGCGGCGCGGGCGTCCAGGACGTCCCTGGACTCGATGATCTGCGACTGGTGACTGGCCCAGGCACCGAGCTGGGACCCGCGGGGCCGGGAGGCGAAGTAGTGCTCGGTCTCGGTCCTGCTGACGCGCTCCACCGCGCCGATGGNCACGACCTGCCGTTCCAGCGCGTACCAGGGGAAGACCAGCGAGCCGAAGGGATTCTCGGCGCTCTCCCGACCCTTGCGGGAGGTGTAGTTCGTGTAGATCACGAAGCCGCGGTGGTCGAAACCCTTGAGCAGTACCGTGCGCGCGCTCGGCCGGCCGTCCGCGGACGCGGTGGCGAAGACTGCCGCGTTGGCCTCGGGGACGCCCGCGCCCGCGGTGCTCGCGTCGGCGAACCAGCGGGCGAACTGGTCGACCCAGGTCGCCGCAAGCTGCTCCGGTTCCAACCGACCGGTGTGGTAGCTCTGCCGCTGGCCGGCCGGGTCGGGCCCGTCCGGGAAGTCTCCGCCGGCGGGAGAATCCGTCCTGGCGGGGGAGTCTGCGCTGGCGGAGAAGTCTGTGCTGGCGGAGAAGTCTGTGCTGGCGGGGGAGGCTGTGCCGGTGGGGACGGCTGTGCGGCGGGGGGAGGCGTCGGACGGCGGGAGGGAGGCCATCGGAGAATCGTGCCAGCCGCGCCCCCGCGCTCAGCCGAGCTCGCGCAGGACCGCGGCTACCCCGCGATCCCAGTTGGTGGTCAGGTCGAGGCAGGGCCGCCCGCCGAGTCGGGTGGGGGCCTCGGCGCCGGAAAGGATCACGGGCAGCATGATGATCNCGCGAGACGAGAGGTCCGCGGCGAGCGCTGGCAGAAATTCCTGCGCTATCCATGGCGCGTGAATTCCCAGGGTGGAGTGGCCCAGCACGAGAAAATCCGCGGTGGCGAGTGTGTCATTCATGAACATGGGCACGGTATCGCCGATGCGTACCTCCCAACGGTCCAGGTGCACCGCATGGCCCACCGCGTTGACCGCCCGCCCCAGCCGTTCGGCGCTGGCGATGTCCGCCGCGCGATGACTGATGAAGACGAACGCCATGATCTCCCGAGCTCCTGATCCAGTTTTTGCGCAGCGTGACCGCCGGTCAGGCGGGCCCTTTCCTCCTGCCGACCGTAGCGCGGCGAGATCGCCGCTGGTCGGCCGTCCCTGACGTCGCTTCCGGCAGGTTGCTGCAAATAGCCTCACAAACGGACAAAGTGGTTGTGAGGTATCTCATAAATTGTCAGGTGAGTGTGTCGGGGTTGGCGAAGTGTGAGGCTGCTGCGTCCGTCGGCGGGCCGGCGGGAACGGCGCGAAGCGGCGGCGCTCTGGCGCGTCCGGATGCCGCGGGGCAGGATCGGATGGAGCAGGACCGACGAGGCAGGCACGGCGGGCCGCCGGTCGAAGCAACAGATCGCCGGTCGAACCAACAGACAGAAGCGGAGATCCGGACTCGATGGCCGAGAAGACGAGCGATTTCAAGCCAGGTCTGGAGGGCGTGATCGCCTTTGAGACGGAGATCGCCGAGNCGGACAAGGAGGGCAGCGCGCTGCGCTACCGCGGGGTCGACATCGAGGACCTCGTCGGCAAGGTGGACTACGGCCACGTCTGGGGGCTGCTGGTCGATGGTGCGTTCGAGCCCGGGCTGCCGCCGGCCGAGCCGTTCCCGGTGCCGGTGCACTCCGGTGACATAAGAGTGGACGTGCAGAGCGCGCTGGCGATGCTCGCCCCCTACTGGGGCCTGGGCCAGCTCATCGACATCACCCCCGAGCAGGCCCGCGACGACCTCGCCCGCGCGTCGGTGGTGGCGCTGTCCTTCGTCGCCCAGTCCGCCCGGGGCCTGGGGCAGCCCGCGGTCCCGCAGAAGGAGGTGGACCGCGCGCGGACGATAACGGAACGGTTCATGATCCGCTGGCGTGGCGAGCCGGACCCGAAGCACGTCCAGGCCGTCGACGCCTACTGGGTGTCGGCCGCCGAGCACGGCATGAACGCCTCGACGTTCACCGCCCGGGTGGTCGCCTCGACCGGCGCCGACGCCTCGGCCGCGCTGTCCGCCGCCGTCGGCGCGCTGTCCGGGCCGCTGCACGGCGGCGCCCCCTCCCGGGTGCTCGCGATGCTCGACGAGGTCGAGCGCACCGGGGACCCGCTCGGCTACGTCCGCCGTGCCCTGGACCGCAAGGAGCGGCTGATGGGCTTCGGCCACCGGGTGTACCGCGCGGAGGACCCGCGCGCCCGGGTGCTGCGCCGCACCGCGCGCGACCTCGGCTCCGACCGCTACGAGGTGGCCGAGGCGCTGGAGGNGGCGGCGATCGAGGAGCTGACCAACCGCTTCCCCGACCGCCCGCTGCGCACGAATGTGGAGTTCTGGTCGGCCGTGGTACTGGACTTCGCACAGGTGCCCGCCCATATGTTCACGTCCATGTTCACCTGCGCCCGCACCGCGGGCTGGAGCGCCCATATCCTCGAGCAGCAGCGCACCGGCCGGNTGATCCGCCCGTCCGCCCGTTACGTCGGCCCGGACCCGCGTCCGCTCGGCGACGTCTCGCCGGGGGTGCCCCGTGGCTGACGCCGCCGCGATCGAACTGCCACCGACCCTGCGCCCGGCCGACGGCCGCTTCGGCTGCGGCCCGTCGAAGATCCGCCCGGACGCCGTCGCCGCCCTGGCCGCCAGCGGTGCGACCTACCTCGGCACCTCGCACCGGCAGAAGCCGGTCAAGGGCCTGGTCGGCCGGGTGCGCGCGGGGCTCGCGGAGCTGTTCTCGCTGCCCGCGGGCTACGAGGTCGTGCTCGGCATCGGCGGCGCCACCGCGTTCTGGGACGCCGCCGCGTTCAACCTGGTCCGTACCCGGTCGCAGCATCTCGTCTTCGGCGAGTTCGGCGGAAAGTTCGCGGACACGACAAAGGGCGCGCCGTTCCTGGCGGAGCCCTCCGTGGTGTCCTCGGCCCCGGGCACGCACCCGGACTGGGCGCCCGAGGCCGGCATCGACGTCTACGCCAGCCCGCACAACGAGACCTCCACCGGCGTCGCCCGCCCGGTGCGCCGCCCGGTCGGCGCCGACGCCGGCGCCCTGCACCTGGTCGACGCCACCTCCGGCGCGGGCGGCCTGCCGGTCGACGTGACCGAGGCCGACGTCTACTACTTCGCGCCGCAGAAGTGCTTCGCCTCCGACGGAGGCCTGTGGACGGCGCTGTTCTCGCCGGCGGCGATCGAGCGGCTCGCCGAGATCGCCGCGACCGACCGGTGGATCCCGCCGTTCCTCGACCTCACCACGGCCCGCGACAACAGTTCCAAGGACCAGACGTACAACACCCCGGCGGTGGCGACGCTGTTCCTGTTCNCCGACCAGATCGAGTGGATGCTCGCCCAGGGCGGCCTGGAGTGGTGCGTGCGCCGCACCGCCGAGTCCTCGTCGATCCTCTACACCTGGGCCGAGAAGACGGCGTACACGACGCCGTTCGTCGCCGACCCGGCGNAGCGCTCCCAGGTCGTCGTGACGATCGACTTCGACGGGGTCGACGCCGCGGCGGTGGCCAAGGTGCTGCGCGCCAACGGCGTCGTCGACGTCGAGCCGTACCGCAAGCTCGGCCGCAACCAGCTCCGTGTCGCCTGCTTCCCGGCGATCGAACCGGCCGACGTCGAGGCCCTGGTCGCCAGCATCGACTACGTGGTCGAGCGCCTGTAGCGGCGGGTCCGCAGCCGGAGACGACGACGGCCCGCGGGGAGAGACTCTCCCGCGGGCCGTCGTCGTCGGCGCGGCAGCCGACGGGGACCGGGTTCGCCGGCGGCGGCATCCGCCGTTCAGCGCAGGGGGCGCTCCGGGGCGGCCTGGGCGGCCTGGGCGGCGATCGGGTCGGCCTCGGTGTCGGCGATCGCGCCGCGGTCGTCCATCGGGACGTACGGGCGCTGGTCGTAGCCGACGTANAGCTGGCGCGGGCGGGCGATCTTCTGCTCGGGGTCGAGCAGGCCCTCCTCCCACTGGGCCAGCCAGCCGGGCATCCGGCCGATGGCGAACAGCACCGGGAACATCTCCACGGGGAAGCCCATGGCCTGGTAGATGATGCCGGTGTAGAAGTCGACGTTCGGGTAGAGCTTGCGGGCGATGAAGTACTCGTCCTCCAGCGCGATCCGCTCCAGCTCCATGGCCAGGTCCAACAGCGGGTTCGTGCCGGTGACCTTGAAGACCTCGTCGGCGACCTGGCGGATCACCCGGGCGCGCGGGTCGTAGTTCTTGTAGACCCGGTGGCCGAAGCCCATCAGCTTCTTCTTGCCGTCCTTCACCTGGGCGATGAAGGAGGGGATGTTCTCGACCGAGCCGATCTCGGCGAGCATCCGCAGCACCTGCTCGTTCGCCCCACCGTGCAGCGGGCCGTACAGCGCGGCGATCGCGGCGGCGGCCGCGGAGAACGGGTCCGCCTGCGAGCTGCCGACGGCGCGCATCGCGTTCGCCGAACAGTTCTGCTCGTGGTCGGCGTGCAGGATGAACAGCACGTCGAGGGCGTGCTCCAGGTTCGGGTCCGGCTCGTACTTGAGCTCGGTGGCCTTCCACATCATGTTGAGGAAGTTGCCGGCGTACGACAGGTCGTTGTCCGGGTAGACGTACGGGAAGCCGACCGAGTGNCGGTAGGAGTACGCCGCCAGCGTCGTGATCTTGGCGATCAGGCGGACGATCTGGAGCCGGCGCAGGCCCGGGTCGTCGATCGTCTTGGCGTCCGGGTAGAAGGTCGACAGCGCGCCGACGGTGGACACGAGCATGCCCATGGGGTGGGCGTCGTGGTGGAACCCGTCGATGAACTTCTTGATCGACTCGTGCACCAGGGTGTGGTGCGTGATCTCGTCTTCCCAGGTCGACAGCTCGTCGGTGGAGGGAAGCTCGCCCGCCAGCAACAGGTAGGCGACCTCGAGGAAGCTGCTCTTCTCGGCGAGCTCCTGGATCGGGTAGCCGCGGTAGCGCAGGATGCCGGCGTCGCCGTCGATGTAGGTGATGGNGCTGCGGCAGCTCGCGGTGTTCGTGAACGCCGGGTCGTACGCCATCAACCCGAAGTCGTCGTCGTTCGTCTTGATCGAACGCAACGCACTCGCGCGTACCGTGNCGTCCGTGACCGGGATCTCGTACGTCTTACCGGTTCGGTTGTCGGTGACGGTCAGTGTGCTGACCTGCTCGGACACGCCGGGCTCCTCTCGCGGTGGCGATGCCGCTGGTGACGGCTCTGGCCCCAGCCGGGGCGCGCATCCGGGTACGGAGCGCTCACGCCGGTTTGCTGGCTCACATGGTTCTTCCCAAGTCTGGCCGTTCGNGGCTGCACATGCGCGTGATCGGTGAGCCTCATCCCACGTGTGCTGCGCCACCCCTTGTCGGAGAACACATCCCCTGGCTGCGGTGATGGTGCGTGGCACGCTCGGTGAGCATGCGGCCATCCACCGGGCGGGCGGCCTGCACCTACCCGAACGGGGAGAGGTCACTCCGGTGCCCGGAGCCACTCGTCGAGCGGGTTCCCGGTGTGATACCGAAAGATGCGCCGGCGGGGGTTCCCGTGACGGCACCCGGCTCGCCCGCCTCGGCGGCGTTGCGCAGCCAGGTGAGCACGGCGAGCACCCGACGGTTGTCGTCCGCGGACGCCGGCATCCCGAGCTTGCTGAAGACCCCGGCGATGTGGTTCTCCACGGTCTTGGGCGCCAGATGCAGGCGGGCACCGATGCCCTGGTTGGACCGTCCCTCGGCCATGTGCGCGAGCACCGTGCGCTCCCGCGGGGTGAGCCGGGCCAGCTCGTCGGCGCGCCGTCGGTGGGCCAGCAGGCCCGCGACGATCTCCTCGTCGAGCACGAGGCGTCCGTCGATCACCCGCCGCAGCGCGTCCTGTAGCGCCCCGACGTCGTCGACCCGGTCCTTGAGCAGGTAGCCGAGACCGCCGCTGCCGTCGCCGAGCAGACGCAGCGCGTAGGGCGTCTCGGCGTAGGTCGACAGGACGAGTACGGCGATCGCGCGGTGCTGGGCGCGGATCCGCTCGGCCGCGACCAGACCCTCGTCGGTGTACGTGGGCGGCATCCGGATGTCCAGGATCACCGCGTCCGGCCGGCTGCGCCCGAGCCCGCGGATGAGGTCCTCGGCGGTGGCGGCCTGCGCCACGACCTCGGCGCCCGCGGCGGTCAGCAGCATCGCCAGCCCCTCGCGGAACAGGGTCGAGTCGTCCGCGATCGCTACCCGCACAGGTCCGTTCTCCTCTGCTCGATGCTGGCCGGGACGATGCTGGCCGGGACGGTCAGCATGGGATACTCGCCGTCAGCCGGGTCCCGCCGCCCGACGGGCTGACGATCACCAGGGCGCCGTCGAGTGCCCGGACGCGGTCGATGAGGCCGGCCAGCCCCCCACCCTCGACCGCGGTGGCGCCGCCCTTGCCGTCGTCGGTGACGTCGATGCGGACGACGTCGCCGTCGTGGCGCACCGCGACCCGGGCCCGGCTGGCCCCGGCGTGCTTGACCGTGTTCGTGAGCGCCTCGCAGATCGTGTAGTAGGCGCCCGCCTCGAGGACCGCCTCGAACCGCGCCGCGGGGATGTCCAACTCGACCTCCACCGGCAGCGCGGCCGTGACGACCTCCAGAGCCGGCAGCAGCCCACCCTGGCTGAGCACGGCCGGATGAATCCCCCGCGCGAGGCTGCGCAGGTCCGCGAGGGCGTGGCGCAGGTCCTCCCGGGCGGCCTCGATGGCGGAGATCGTATCGGGATCGGTGGCCTTCGTCCGGGCGAGACCCAGTCTGGTGGCCAGCGCCAGCAGCCGCTGCTGGGCGCCGTCGTGCAGGTCGCGCTCCAGCCGGCGCCGCTCGTGCAGGCCGGCCTCGACCAGCCGGGCCCGGGAGGCGCGTACGGCGTCGAGCTGCGCGGCCACCGTGGCGTGCAACTGGGCGTTCTCCAGGGCCATGGCGCTCGCGCGCACGGCCGCCTCGACCAGGTCGCGGTTGCGCCGCATGGCCGGTGCGGCGGTGATCACCGCCAGCGGCGCCCCGGCCGCGGTCCGCACCGCCATGACCAGCTCCGGCGCGCCGGACGGCGGCGGGGGCCGGACCGCCCCGTCGGCGTCGACGTGGTGGTCCTCCCCGGGTAGCCACAGGTGGATCTCGGCGGATCCGTCGTGCAGTGCCGCCTGCAGCGCCGCACGGACCGCCCGCACGTCCGGCGGGGTGGGCAGCGTCGCGAGGAGCTGCGCGATGCGGGCCCGGACGAACACCCGGCGCAGCACCGCCGCAGCGAACGCCAGGGGGATCGCCAGCAGGGTGAGGGAGATGACGACGAACTCGGGCCCGATGTCGCCGTCGCTCGGGTTGTAGACGAAGAAGTTCACCGTCGCCGCGAGGACGAACGCCAACAGCAACGCGAGCGCCACCGGCCGGAAGACCCGCCGGTCCAGCTCGGAGTACCGCCGCAGCCGCCCGCGGACGACGAGCAGGAAGGCGACGGCGAGCACGAGGGTCACGCTGTCGAGGATCCAGACCACGGTGTCGAACGCTCCGTGGCCGATCGGCTTGCCGTACCACCACAGGTCGGGGTGCCCGGAGTAGCCGAACCATTCCGGTCGGCCGATACCGATCAGCCCGAGGTTTGCCAGTGGAATGACGAGCACCGCGCTGCCCAGCAGCACCCGTTCACCGTTGTTCTGCAGCCGCCCGGCCGGGTAACGCAGCACGCCCCACCCGAGGCAGACCCAGAAATGGGTGTAGGCGAACGTCGACACGAGGGCGGAGGGGCCCGCATCCCAGCTCGACGTCCACGACAGTGGCCACAGCAGCCCGCCCAGGACCAGCGCCGCGGTGACGCTGCCCAGCGACTCCTCGCCGTTGAGCATGGCGGCGGTGAGCACGAACGCGAGCGCCACGACGACGTTGAGGGTCGCGAAGAGCGGGCTGTGCCCGAAGACGGGCCACTGGCACGCAATCGCACCAGCGGTGGTGGCGGAGCCGCCGATTGCCAGACACCACGGGCGGTGGCGGGCGGCGCACGCGGACAGTCGACCGGGCAGACGCGGATGCNGCACGTCAGGCGACGTTATGTAGCCAGGATCTCACCCGGCAAGCGTCGCACACGCCGATTGTCGGATTGCGGGTTACCCCCCACTTCCCGCCAGGAGATCCCCCGGCGAACTGTGGAGCTCTCCCCGAAGTCAGCGAGTGCGCGGCGGTGGAACCTGGGTGGCACGGGATCGGTGTCGTCGGTGGTCGCATCCGTACGCAGGACATCGCGCCGTGCGGGGGGTCGGCTGCCGCCGGGGGGCGGCCGACCCCTTTTCGTCCTCTTGGCGATGCATCCCCCGAAATCACCCTTTCTCCGGTCCCCNGGACGAGTACCGTCAGAAGATGGAGACCGAGACGGCGAGCGACGCCGAACTCGCGTCCGCGCTGCGGCTGTCGGTGATGCGTCTTTCCCGACGAATGCGCCAGGAGCGGTCGAGTCAACTCACCCCCACGCAGACGTCCGCGCTGGCGTCGCTGGAGCGCCACGGCCCGATGACGCTCGGGGAGATCGCGGCGCACGAGCGCGTCCAGCCGCCGTCGATGACGCGGGTCATCGCGCATCTCGCGGTCGCCGGGCTGGTCGAGCGCCGCCCGCACCCCACCGATGGGCGGCAGGTGATCGCCGAGGTCACCGCGAAGGGGCGGACGTTGCTCAGCGACGATCGTCGGCGCCGGGACGAGTGGCTGACCGACCGGCTCGCCGCGCTGTCGGCCGAGGAGATCGCCGCCCTGACCCGGGCGGCGCCGATCCTGGACGCCCTCGCCGGCTCGTAGTACTGCGACGGCACTGCCGCCTCACAGCTCGACCCAGCCGCCTCGCTGGTGGGAGGTGCCGGCGGCGGCGATGAGCCGGTTCGCGGTGAGCAGGTCGTGGAAGGTGGCGCCCCGCACCAGCCGCGCGTCGTCGAGTTCGGTGGCCCGCACGACGTCGTAGGTGGCCTCCATCAGTCCGGGTCGGGCGGTCGGCGGGGTGGGCATCAGCAGGTCGCGCACGCCGGCGTCGTCCTGGCGGCGGACGCGGCGGCCTTGGACGACGATGCGGCCGGCGTCCCCACACACTGTGATGGTGGCGGTGTCCAGGTTGCCGCCCATCCGCTCGTTGATCAGCACGGTGGCGCCGCTGGCGGAGAGCAGGGCCAGCGTCACGGGCGCATCGGGGGTCAGCGTGGCGGCGGGCATCGCGGCGGGATCGGCGCAGACCGCCAGGATCTCCCCGCACCAGCGCATCGCGAGATCGATGATCTCGACCCGGCCGGCCGGGCCGGTCGGCGCGCCGACCACGGTCATCTGGGTGAGCCGACCCAGCGACGGGACCGTGGCCGCGACGTGGATCGCCGCCGGCCAGGCCCGCCCGTCCAGGGCCACCACGTGGGCGAGATCGGCCTCCTCGGCCAGGTCGGCGACGGCACGCAGTGTCTCCGCCTCGGCGGTGGCGGGGCCGGCGAGCAGCACGTGCAGGCCGATCTCGGCCGCCCGCCGGGCGACGATGTCCGAGCCGGGCGGCGGGGTCTCCACGCAGACCGCCTCGATGTCGTCCGAGAGCAGGGCGAGCAGGTCGGCGTAGGCGCGGGGAACCCCCGCCTCGGCCGCCCAGGCCAGCGACTCCAGCGGCTCCGGGGCGAGCAGGCCGACGACCGCGACCCCGGCGTCGCGCAGGACCTCGGCCGTCGTGCTGTCGGAGCCATCGGTGACCAGCGCCATTGCGAGCGGCAGGTCGGGCTGGCGGCGGCGGACGAGCCGCCGCAGTTCCCGCCAGCTCGCGGACAGTGCCGGATCACGCGGTGGCACCAGCTCGGGGAGCGTCGTCACGGCTCTGATAGTGCCGTTGCATGAGGGCGCAGGATAGGGCGCTTCATGCCGCCGTCCCTTGCGGGGCGGCACTCCCGGTCTGACCGGCGCGAGCCGTGCCGGGTTCCCGTTTCGCAGCCACCTGCCCACCGGAGTGGGTCTTACGGTCGGCTCCACGGGCGTTTTGTGTCTCCGACGTACTGGCGGCGACAAGGATACGCAGGTTGATCGCGGCGTTCAGGTCACGGTCGAGGACCAGCCTGCAGGACTGGCAGTGGAAGGTGCGGTTGGCCAGGGTCAGGCTTGGGTTTCGCCAGCCGCAGCCGGAGCAGGTCTTCGAGCTTGGGTACCAGCGGTCCGCGACGTGCAGTGCCGATCCGTACCAGCCGGTCTTGTAGGCAAGCTGGCGGCGGATCTCTGCGAAGCCGGCGGTGGCGACGGCTTTCGCGAGGCGCCGGTTGCGGACCATTCCGGTGACGTTGAGGTCTTCCACGACCACAACGTCGTGGGTCTTCGCCAGCCGGGTCGCGATCTTGTGGAGTCCGTCGCGCCGCTGGTTGGCGATCCGGCCGTGGACACGAGCCAGTTCGGCGGCGCACTGGCGGCGGCCAGCGCTGCCGGGCTTCGACCGGGCGTAGGCCCGGGACGCCCGGCGCAGTTTCCGCTCGGCGCGCTGGTAGTGCTTCGGGTTGGGAACCATCTCGCCAGTGGACAGGACAGCGAGGTGTCGCACGCCCAGGTCGACCCCGACTGTCCCGCCCGCCCGCTGCCGGCGCGATGGCTCGGCGGGAACGTCCCGGTCGGCCTCGGCGGTGAACGACACGAACCAGCGGCCTGCCGTGCGGGACACGGTCGCGCCGAGCAGCCGGGCCCGGCCATCGGCCAGACGGCCGGTGAGCGCGCCCATCGGCTCGTGGACCTTCACCCGGCCGATCCGGGGCAGCTTCACGTACAGGTCGCTCGCCGGGCCGTAGGCGCCGGTGGTGTAGCGGAACGAGTCGCGGGCCTTCCCGCGTTTCTTGAACCGGGGGAAGCCGACCCGCCGGCCCTTGCGTTGTCCCTTGCGGGAGTCGGTGAAGTTCTTCAACGCGCGGGCAAGCTGGTCCAGGCCGGCGGAGAACGCCTCCTTCGAGCACTCGTCCCACCACGGCGCGATCTCCCGCTTGGCCGCGTTCCACGCGAGGCGCAGCGCGGGAAGCGTCCACGGCACCGGAGTCAGCCCGCCGCCGGTAACGCCGTAGGTCTCCTCGGCGGCGCGCTGCGACAGTGCCGCCTTCACCCGCGCCAGACCCCAGTTGAACGTGAACCGGGCCGCTCCGGCATGCCTGCGCAGGCCGGCCAGCTGGGCGTCGTTCGGGTCGAGGGCGAACCGGTACGCCTGGAGCGTCTTCACGGGCGGTCCTCGGTGGCGGCGGCGACCGCGCGGGCGGCCCGGTTCGCCGCCGCCCCCCGGCCGTACAGCCGGGCGCACATCGACGTCAGGATCTCCGTGATGTCACGGACCAGGTCGTCGTCGACCTCAGCCGGGTCGACCACCAGCAGCCGCCGGCCCGACGCCTCCAATGCGGCCTGAACGTCTTCTGCGCCGAACCGGGCGAACCGGCCGCGGTGTTCGACGACGATCGTCGTCACGTCCGGGTCGCGCAACAGTGCGAGGAACTTCCGCCGATGCCCGTCAAGCGCGGACCCGACCTCGGTGACGACCCTGCCGACCGCCAAGTTCTGGCTGGCAGTCCAGGCGACGATCCGGGCGACCTGCCGGTCAAGGTTCGGCATCTGGTTGGCGGACGAGACCCGGGCATACACCGCCACCGTCCCCGACGGGACCGGTCGCGCGGGCTGATCGACGAGGATCAACCCACCCACCCGACGCGCGGGGACCGGGAGCTTGCCGTCAAGGAACCACTGACGGGCAGTGGAGTACCCGACCCCGTTCGCAGCCGCCCATTCCTTCAGGTTCACACCACCACTATACGGCGCTCACTGGCGTTACCTGGCGCTAAACCGACGGCAGTTCCACCCCCCGGGCCGCCCGCGGTGGTCGGTGATGGCCCCGATTGTCGCGCAGAGCGGACAGCGCGCCGTCGTGTCCATCAGGGTTGACACACCTGCCTGTGTCAACGTGGGTTGACGGCCATGAACATGACCNCCACGAAGCTCGCCGGGGCGTCCTGCGACGACGACCCGCGGGTGGGTCTCGCCGCCGTCGCCTCGTTGCGAGCCCTGTTGGGATCACTTGAGGAGCTCCAGGTCGCCAGCGCCCGGCACAAGGGCTGGTCCTGGCAGGAGATCGCCGACGTGCTCGGCGTGAGCCGGCAGGCCGCGCACAAGAAGTACGGGCGCCGGTTCGGAAAGGGGAGGTAGGCGGTGTTCGAGCGTGCCCGCCCGGGAGCGCGAAGCTGACCGCGCGGCTGTTCGTGGCGGCCGTGCCGCCGGCCGCGGTGACCGACGCGTTGTGCACCGCGGTGCACCGGGCCCGGGCAGCCGCCCCCGATCTGCGCTGGTCGGCGCCCGACCGGTGGCACGTCACCCTCGCCTTCCTCGGCCAGGTGCCGGACGAGCGGCGCGGCGACCTGGACGCCCGGCTCGCGCGGGTGGCGCGGCGGCACGGCCCGATCGCCGTCGAGACCGTCGGCGGCGGTCACTTCGGTGACCGGGTGCTGTGGACGGCGGTGCGGCCCCGGTCCGTGACGGCACAGCCTGGGCGCACGGCGGCACAGCCTGGGCCGACGGCGGCACAGCCTGGGCGCACGGCGGCACTGTCTGGGGCCGCAGCGGCACGGCCTGGGGCCGCGGCGGCGCCGGCCGGGGCGCTTGGGGCGCTCGCGGCCGGCGTGCGGCGGGCGGCCGAGCGGGCCGGCGCCGCCGCCGGGGCGGACGACCGGCCGCTGCGAGCGCACCTGACGCTCGCCCGGGTGCCCGACCGCGGCCACCGCGGCCACCGCGGGCTCGGCCCGCTCGTCGAGCTGCTGCGGGCCGACGTGGAACCGCTGCCGTGGACCGTCGACCGGCTGGTCCTGATGCGCAGCGTCGACGGCGGCCCGGGCGCCGCCCCGGTCTACCGGCAGGAGGCGTCCTGGCCGCTCACCGGCCGGTGACGGCCGCCCTCAGGACGCCACGGCCGGGTCGATGATCGGGCGGTAGCGGTAACCCACCCGGCGGACCGTCTCGATCCGGTACCGGTGCTCGGGGCCGAGCTTGCGCCGCAGCCGGGTCACGAGGACGTCGACCGTGCGCACGTCCGGGGACGTGGCGTCGTCNGCCTGGTGCCCCCACACCGATGACAGCAGCGCCTGCCGGCTGTGCNCCTGCCCGGGGTGGTGAACGAAGAAGTCCAGCACCTCGAACTCGAGGTAGGTCAACTGCAGCGCCCGGCCGTCCACGGTCGCGAGCCAGGCGGTCCGGTCGATCCAGACCCCCGAGCGGGGCGGGGTCTGGGTGGTCGGGCGGTGGTCGGGCCGGGCCGGTGCCGTGGTCGCCCGCGTGTGAGCCGGGGCGGGCGCGGGCTGGCGGGGGAGGGTCGCCGCCGTCCCGACGGGCGTGCGCGGCGGCGTGGTCACCAGGCGCGGCCGGTACGGGAGGGTGGTCGTCTGCGGGGGCATCGCTGGCCTTTCGGTCAGTGGTTCTCCCGGTCGCCGGGAGCTGTGGGCGCGGGGCCGGGTGGGTTTGTGGAGCCGGGTGGGCCTTGGAACCTGGAGTCTTGGCAGGCTTTGGAGCCTTGGCGGGGCCTTGGCGTCGGGCGGTCCCTGGCCTGGGCGGGAATCCTGAGCGGGCGGTGGCGGCGGGGCTGGTCCCGGTCCCGGTTTCGGCGGGCGCGGGCCAGGGGCCGGACAGCGCTCGGGCACCGCGACGATGGGGCGGCCGAGCTGGTGTGGACCGGGGCGCGACGTCGACGGTGTCGGCCGTCTTCGCCGGTGGCGTGGAGGGACGTGGTGGCCACCGCGACGACGGGGTGCGCCTGATCGACTACGGGCCCGTGGCGATGACGGCGGGCCTCGGCAGGCCGGGGCCGGACCTCACTGGGCCGGGAATCCGGAGCCCGTGCGGCGGCTCCGGCCGGCCCGCAGGCGCGGGCGCCGGTGGTGCGGCTGGCGGCCGCCCGTCAGACAGCCGGACAGGCAGCCGAGGCGACGCGGAGCAGATCGATATGGCTCCGGGTGACCAGGATCAGCCGCTTCAACACAAGAGCAACGGAAGCACACTGCTCCGGTCGCCGCCAAGAGAATAAAAGTGTGACTTGCTTCACATGGCGCTATGAGATGTACCGAACGGGCGGCAGCGGGGGCCTGGGACTCCAGGTCCGCGCGGTCGATCGGCGGGTGGGNCAGGGGNTCCGGACGGACGGATCGTGTCCTTATTTATCCGATTAGGGAGGTTTCGTTCGGAAGCTCGCGAGTCGCGCGGATGGTCGAGCAAAGTCGATTTTTCCGGTGGGGAAGCCGGAATATACTGGCGGATCGTTCGGCATCCGCTGCTCGGGGACGCGAAGCAGCCGAGAACAGGAGATCTCATGGCGCTGCCTGATTTCCTCGTGATCGGTGCGCCGGACGCGGGCATGGAGATCCTCCTCGCCGACCTGCGCCGCTGCCCGGCCGTCTTCCTGCCCGCCACCGCTCTCACCCCGCCTACCACTTTCCCGCCGATCACCACTTTCCCGCCGATCACCGCTCTCGGTCCGCCTCTCGCTCTCGGTCCGCCCGGCGATCCGGACTCCGGTGCCGCGTCAGGTGCCGGGGAAACGGCACAAGGCGGCGCAGGGGTGTGGGGGCTGGATGCGGCGCGTCGCCGGGCGCGGTTCGAGGCCCTGGTCGACCCGGCGCCCGCGGGCGTCCTGCGCGGCGTGAGTGCCCCGTACCACCTGGCGGACTTCACGGCGCTGCGGCACCTGCACGAGATGCTGCCCTACGTGCGGCTCATCGCCCTGCTGCGGGATCCGGCAGCGCGGGCCCACGCGCACTGGCTGCGGATGCGTGCGTCCGGCCTGGAGCCCATCGCCGACTTCGAGGGCGCCCTGGCGGCGGAGTCGGCGCGGGCCTGCACCCCCTCGTCCTGGCCGTGGCGGTATCTGGCCCTGGGCCGGTACGGCGCCCAGGTGCAGCGCCTGTACACCCTCTTCCCGCGTCAGCAGGTGCTCCTCGTGCCCTACCCCGAGCTGAGCGCGGATCCGGCGATCGCGCTGGGTCGTGTCCACCGCTTCCTCGGTCTCGGCCGCCACCGCGGCCCCGCCGGTGTCGATCGCGCGGGCCCTCCCGCCGAGGTCCTGGTCGAGCGGTGCGGCGACCCGGTCGGCGCGCGGTGCGCCGATCCGGCGGTGGTGGCCGCGGCGCGGCGGCTCGATCCGGCTGTGGCCGCGCGGCTGCGCGCCGGTTTCGGCGCCGATCTCGACCTGCTCGACCAGGTGACGGGACGGCGCTGGGCGCTCGGTCCGACCCCGGACTGAATCCCCGCACGGACCTGTCCGCGGCCGAGGCGGCTCGACGCCCAGCGCCGCCGCCGGGTCAGCGGGATCCCTGGGTGAGGGCGACCGAATCGGGCACCCGGACAGCCTCGGGCACGGTGAGGGGGATGATGCCCTGGATCTGCCCGATGACGTAGTGGGCCGGCATCATCGCCCCCTCCTGCCAGCCGGGCAGCGGGGAGCTCTGATCACCCAGCACGTAGAAACGCCCGTTGCTCGCGGGCTGGAGGAGCTGCTTGTAGGCCCGCCGCCGAGAAGTAGTCGTTGCTCGGATACCAGAGCTGGGTGATCGGATGATTCGTCCAGCCGATCCCGCCGTAGATCTGGTCGGCGTCGCCCTCCCAGAAACGCTCCTCGGCCTGCCAGCCGACCTTGCAGGTGCTCGCGAACTCGACAGCCCTGATCGCCGCATCGAACTCGGCGGAGAAGTTTGTCGAGATTCCCCGCAGTACCGGCAGCGGGATACTGCTCACGCAGTAGTCCGCGACCAGCGTCCGCGGTAGGCCGTCGCGCCGGTAGTCGACGGCCGCCTTACCCTCATCGAGCAGCCGAATCGTGGTGACCTCGGAGTTCAGCTCGACGACCTCGCCNAATTCACTGCCAAGTTCCCGCTCGAAGGCGGTTACGATGCGATCCATGCCGCCGACTGGCTGGAACATCGTGGCCTGCCAAAGATAATCCACCGGCTGGTAGAAGCTGTGCCGCCAGAATCCCGACTCCAGCAGCTCCCCGGCCCCGGCGTCCCGTTGCTCGAGCGTCCCGGCGAGCATGGCCGCGAGGCGCCCGCGGGTGTCGTTGGCGACCTGCCGGTTGCGCCACCGGACGCCCCGGCCGTCGGCGAGGTGAACGACGTTCGCCGTCGTCTTCGTCATGTACGGCTCGAGGTCGACGCCGAACGCGCGGCAGTAGTCGAGCACCCGGCGGTGGTGGTAGGGGATGCGGCCGGGGCCCAGGTCGAGGTAGAGCCCGTCGTCGAAGGAGCACCGGTGGGTGGTGACCGGCTCGCCGGTCGGGCCGAGCTCGCGGAGCACGTCGCCGCCGCGGGCGGTGCGGTTACGACCGCCCGCGCGGTCCGACGCCTCCAGCACGGTGCACCGGTAGCCCAGCCGGCCGAGCTCGTACGCCGCGGTCGGCGTCGCGCATGGTGACCCACCTGCCCTCGTCGTCGTCTGGTGACTGGTACTCGTCTGGTGCCTGGTGGTCGTCCGTGGTCGTGACCGGGGCCGCCCCATCCGCCGACCGGAGCCGGCCGGCGGACGGGACCTGGCGTCACCCGGTGAAATTGAGATCGATGACCTGGTAGAAGCCCTTGGCGGTGTCGGCGACCTCCCAGACGCTGAGCAGGACGTGGTAGCCCTGCCGCTGCGGCAGCACGATCGTGTGCCGGGTCGGGTTCTCCGGCAGGAGGTCGTCGGCCGACCAGTAGGGCTGCCCGCTGTTCTGGACCTGATGGATGGGGTCCGGCTCGAACTGGGCTCGGCTCAGTGGGGCGTTCGGATCCCAGCCCTCCCGGGTCAGGAAGTAGTTCCACCGCCGCGTCTTGTGCGGGGCGTGGAAACTCCAGGTGATGGTGAGCCGCTGGCCGGCGGCGACGGAGTGCTTCTGCCAGTCCGAGCCCGGCTTGTCCAGTTCGGCGGCAAAATCCTGGCCGGCACTGGCAATCTTTCCGTCGGTGGGCNGGGCATCGTTCCGGACATCGTCCGGCGCGGACGGATCGGCCAGCCCGGCCTGCGTCTCCGGGAAGAACTTCCCTGATTCCAGGCCTGCGGACTGCCATTCGGCGAGGTATATGTGCGCGCGGGAGGCCGGCTCGGAGACCGTACCGTGCCGCGGCGCTACTTTGCTCTGAGTCATGGTGTAACGGTAGCGTCGGACCTCTTGGTTTGCATTCCCTAAAAACGGGAAGCCGATGGCTTCCGCAATGATTTTCCGAAACTCGCCCGAGTCGTTTATGGAGTTTTCCGCGGAAAGCCCCGGACCGGGATCGTGTGCCGCGTTCCGGTCGAGTGGGGGCGTCCCGGCGATCCCGGCCCGCGGGCGGCGGGTACCGTCTGGCGGGATGAGTGCGTCAGCGAACAGCGACCCCGCCGGGGGCGTCGCCGGCGGGTCGGCCTCGACCGACCCGCCGGCGCTCCAGCCGCTGCCCTACGACGGCGTCGTCTCCGTCGCCGTCGGCACGGTGCTGTGGGCCGTCGCCGCGCTGGTCATGCTGGTGTTCCTGGACGACCTGCGCGACGACGGCCACCTGTGGTGGCTGGCCACCGCGATCTGTGGCTTCGGGCTCGGGCTCGCCGGGCTGTGGATCGTGATCCGTCGCCGCAACCGGCTGCGGGGCCGGCAGGGGTAGCCGGCTCTCGCCGGCTCACGTCTCGTCGAGATCGTCCTCCGCCGCGCGGAAGGCCGCGCCCGCCGGGTCGCGCAGCTCCGCGGCGAGCGCGTGCCGCCGGTCCCACTGCCCGCCCCGCCAGGCCAGCGCCCGGGCCAGCGCGTCCGGGCCGGCGTCGGCATCGACGTGCACCTCACCGCCGATCCCGCCGAGCACCCGCCACGGCACCCGCGTCGGCCGTCCGGTCAGGTCCTCGACCAGCAGCGGGCGGTGCACGCGGTACGGGGTGCCGTCCGGCGCCCGCCGCGGCTCGCCCTCCGGGCCGTCCGGGCCGTCCGGGGCCCACTCGGTGGTGGCGGCCCCGGCCCCGCCCGCCGCGATCTCGCAGGGCGCGATCTCCGCGGCCAGCGGCACCCCGAGGACGTGGGCGACCTCGGCGGCGCGGTCCAGCGGCAGCCGCAGCGCGCCCCGACCGGTTCCCAGCAGGTCCAGCAGGTCGGGCGCGTCCACGACGACGGCCTGCCCGCTCGGCACGACCCCCTCGGGTGTCCGTACGGTCAGCGGCGGGTCGAACCGCTCGCCGCCCGCGGATCGGTCCGGTGCCGCGAGCACCCGGGCCACGGCGTCGACCGCGGCGATGTAGAGCGTCCGCGCCGCCGGCCAGGGGACGTCCCGGTCGGCGTCGCCCAGCCGGTCGAGCAGGTCCATGACCGCACCGAGGTCGCCGAGGACGTCGTCGAGGGTGAGCCGGGCGCCGAGGTGGCGCAGGAACTCGTCATCGACGCCGGCCAGCGGGGCAGCGGGGGCGAACAGGCCGGCGAGCAGCGGATCGGCGGCGGGAAGCAGCAGCTCGCGCGGCGGCAGCACCCGGTCGGTGCCCGCCACGGGCAGCACCGCGTGCCGCGCCAGCCACCACCGGGTGTACGACGGTTCCGGGGCGAACACGGCCTCGCGCAGCGGCGGGCGGGCCAGCTCGGCGAGCGCCTCTGGCCAGGCCGCCGGGTCGACGAGTTCGAGGTCGCGCACCGCGACGAACACCCCGATCATGGCCGGCGCGGGCGGCCCGCCGGCCGGCGGGAGGCGCAGGTTCGCCGAGCCTCCCGGCGCGCCGCCATGATCGTCCGCTGTGACGTCGTCGACCCAGATGTCGCTGTCGTCGAGATCGAGCAGGATCTGCTCGTCGGCGTCGAGCGGCAGGTCATAGGTGCGTAGCACGCCGAAGGAGTGCAGCACGCCGACCCGCTCCAGCACCTGCGCGGGCCATGCCCGGGCGACCTCGGGCGAAAGGGTCGAGAACGGAGCGTCCTGCGCCAGCACCCGGTCCAGCGGGCCCCCCTCGACGAGCAGCTCCCCGGCGGGGGTGAACTCGCCGTCGGCGGCCGGTAGCAGCAGGTCCTCCAGCCAGCCGAGCTCCGCCGGGTGCTCCTCGCCCGCGTCGCGGACCAGGGCGAGCACGGCTGCGGCCAGCGCCAGCAGGTCGTCGGGATGGTCGTCCGGCTCGGCGTCGAGCACCGCCTCGCGCACCGCCGGATCGCGCAGCACCCCGGCCGGCGTGCCCTCCAGGGCGCCCAGGGTGCGCAGCGCGTCCCGAGCGCCGCCGGCGCAGGCGTCGGGATGGACCACCCGCAGCGGCAGCCCCGAGCGCACCAGGGCGACGATGTCCAGATCAGCGGTGGGCAGCAGGGTGCCGCGCGGGCCGGTGACCATGCGGGTCCGCAGGCCGCCATCGTCGGTCGGCCCCGCTGCCGCGGGGGCGGTGAGCGCGTCGGCCGCGTCGGACCCGTCCGCGCCGATCTCGGCGAGCGGCACCGGCAGCGCCCCCAGGGCGTCCCGGTCCGGCGCTGCGACCAGCAGGGGGTAGAGCCGTCCCCACCAGTCCGGCGGGCGGGAGACTCCGGACAGCAGCTCGACCAGCGCGGCGCTGTCCACCCGCCGGACGCCGAGCAGGTCCAGCGCGGTGCGCCACCGCCGGGCGGCGTACGTCGCCGGGAGCAGGCCTGCCACCAGCTCCGCCCCGCCCGCACCCGGATCTGTGCCCGCACCCGGCGGACCGCCCGTGGCGATCGGATCGGCCGGGCTGGCGATGTCGGGCGGGCTGGCGATGTCGGCCGGGTTGGCGGGATAGATCTGGCCGGCGGGGTCGGCCGGGGGGCCGGGGGCACGCAGCAGCTCGGTCACGGCGTCGGTGGCGGGGCCGAGGTCGGCCACGGAGCAGTCCCGGCCGCGCAGGGCGCCAGGGAACAGCGCCGAGTCGGGGAGTAGCCGTAGCAGGGACTCGCGCAGCCGCCCGTCGACCGCGCCGAGGGGGAGCCCCGTCGGGATCAGGGTCAGGGCGGCCAGCGGATCGGGCGGCTGCCCGACCGGTGCGGCCTGCGCGCCGGGGCCGCCGCCGGCCTGCGCCTGGTCGCCCGGCTCCAGCCCGGTGCCCAGGTATTCGGCCAGGAGGACGGCGGCCGCTGCCAGCTCGTCGGTGAGCCGATCACGCAACGGGCCGCCGACGGTGTGCCGTCGGGATGGATCCAGCGGCAGCTCGACGCTGGCCAGGACCGGCAGCGAGAGCGGCTCGTCGGTGGGCTGCGGCGCCCGCAGCACCCGGGCCACGCCGTCCGGCCACCCGCCGTCGCGGACCATCACCCGGGCGGTGAAACCGGTCCGTCCCCGCTCCTCGACCGGGCGGTCGGCGAGCAGGGCGGCGGGGATCACGCCGCTGCGCGCGATCCCGCGCCACCGCTCGCCGTTCAGGTCGGCTATCTCGACGCGTTCGATGACCGGATCGCCGGCCGGCCCGGCGCTGCCCGCCGGTGCCGCATCCCACCCGCCGTCCCACCCGCCGTCCCACCCGCCGTCCCGGCCGCCGCGCAGCCAGTGACAGGTGACGGTCCGCACGGCGCCGTCCACGTCGACAACGATCTCGCCCGGGCCGCCGAGCACCAGCGGCAGGGTGGGATCGAGCCCGGCCAGCAGCTCCCGCGCGAGCGCCACCGCGGCGCCGTCGCGCAGTGGGAGCCGGACGACGGTGTCGTAGCCCTCGGGCGGCGGTCCGGCAGTGATCGTGAACGGCAGCCGCAGGATCGGCACGGCGCCCTCGCGCCGGGCGAGCTCCTCGCTCAGGCGCACCGCCTGAGTGCTGCCGACGCCGCCGGGAACGTCGAGGGATGAGCCGGGATTCGTTGCGTCGCGATTCGTTACGTCGCCACCGATTACGTCACCACCGTTCGGTGCGGTGGCCGGCGTGGCGAGGGCCGTCACCGCCTCGATCACCCGGGTCCTCGACCAGGCCACGCCGGTCGCCAGCGGGTCCGGGCCGCCGCGGGAGACGATTGCGGGCTCGTCCGTCACCGCGAGGACCGCGGCGAAGCCGGCACCGAACCGGCCCACGGAGGCACTGTCACGTTTGGTCGAGGCCCGGAGGGTCGACAGCGCCTCGACACCGGCGGCCGACAGCGCCGCCCCGGTGTTGGCGATCTCCAGCAGGCCGCCGGGCCCGGCCTCCGGCGCGGTGGCGTCGGTGCTCAGCCGGAGGAGCACCCGTGCCGGCACGCCGGCCTCGCCCGCGGCGTCGACCGCGTTCTGCAGCAGCTCCACCACGAGACGGTCGTGGTAGGCGCCGAGGGCGGCGTCCTCCTCCGCGTTGGCGTCCTCCCGGAAGCGGGCCGGCGAGGCGACCCAGGCGTCCAGCACCCGCCGCCGGATCGCCGCGGTCCCGTACACGTCTGCCGCAGCATGTGCGGCGGTCACTGACACCCGCCCATCCTCGTCTTCCCGCGCCGCCCACGGCGGGAGCGGGTTGGCCCGGATCGCGCGCGGCGCAGTGGCCGGGCTGTCACCGCTCGGGCTGGCACCGCTCGGGCTGGCCTCGCTCAGGCTGGCCTCGCTCGGGCCGGCGCCGACCGGGCAGGATGGGGCGATGCCCTCCCGCACCCGCCGCCGGGACGCCTCGGCGGCGCTGCCCGAGCTCGCCGCGGCCGTCGTGCCCCAGTGGGAGCGTGTCGCCGGCGCCGTGGCCGATCTGCCGGACGGCGCGTTCGCCGCGCCGAGCGTGTTACCCGGTTGGACGGTCGGAGAGCTGGTTCTGCACGTCGGCCGGTCCGCGACCGCGCTGTCGCTGGCCCTCGCCCCGTTCGCCGCGGACGGGCCGGCCACGGCGCCCGCAACCGCGCCGCGGCTGGTCTCGGCGGTCGACTATCTCAGCGGCACCGGGGCACAGGCGGAGGCCATCGCGGACACCGCCCGGGCCCTGGCGGCGCAGACCGGACCGGCCGGGACGCGCGCGGGGCTGGCGGGCGAGGTATCGGCGGCAGCGGCCGCGCTGGCGCGGGTCACCGACGGCGACCCGGTGGTCGCGACTCCGGGTGGCCCGATGCTGCTGACCGAGTTCCTGCGCACCCGGGCGGTGGAGGCGGTGGTGCACGGGCTCGACCTCGGCGTCGAGCCGCTGCGGCCGGCGTTGAAGGTGGTGACGAGGCTGTTCGCCGAGTTGTTCGTCCACCGGGTGCCCGGGCACACGGTGGAGCTGCGCGTGCCCCCCTTCGCCGCCGTCCAGGTGGTCGAGGGGCCCCGGCACACCCGCGGCACCCCGCCGAACGTCGTCGAGGCCGGGCCGGTCGCGTTCGTCCTGCTCTGCGCGGGGCGGCTGGCGTGGGGCGACGCCGTGGCCGACGGGCGGATCTCCGCCAGCGGCGAGCGGGCCGATCTGAGCGGTTACCTGCCGCTGTTGTGACGGAGGGGTGGGCTGCGGGGGAGGCTGCGGGGCAAAGGGCCGGCACGCGAGGCAAGGGCCGATGTGCGTCGTCGCTGCTAGCGTGGAGAGAGGTAGCTGCCGGTCGAGGCGGTGGCCGGAACCGGTCCGCCACGTCTCGTCACGAGTGAGGACGGGCCGGCGTGGACGCGGTCCCGCGCGTAACCCTCCGCATTTCTCCGGTGTCCCTGACCAGTCGAGGAGTCCTGGTGCCAGACGTCGCCGCCCGCATTGGCGCCATCCCCACAGCGGGGTCCGAGCTATCCGATGATCCCGGCCCCCGGGATGCCTGCGGTGTCTTCGGCGTCTGGGCGCCCGGTGAGGACGTGGCGAACCTGGCCTACTACGGGTTGTACGCCCTGCAGCACCGCGGCCAGGAGGCGGCCGGCATCGCGGTCGGCGACGGCCGGACGGTCGTGGTGTTCAAGGAGCTCGGGCTCGTCGCCCAGGTCTTCGACGAGATCACCCTGTCCAGCCTGAGCGGCCACGTCGCGGTGGGGCACACCCGGTACTCGACGACCGGCTCCTCCACCTGGGAGAACGCCCAGCCGTCCTACCGCACGGCCAGCTTCGGCGGCCCGATCGCGCTCGGCCACAACGGCAACCTCACCAACATCGTCGAACTTGCGCGGGGGCTCGGTGCCGGGCGGGATCGGCTGCGCGCGACCACCGACTCCGACCTCATCACCGCGATGCTCGCCGACCATCCCGGGCCCACCCTCGCCGACGCGGCGATGGCCGTGCTGCCCCGGCTCGCCGGCGCCTTCTCGCTGGTCTTCTCGGACGCCTCGACCCTCTACGCGGCCCGCGACCCGCACGGCATCCATCCCCTCGTCCTTGGCCGGCTCGACGACCACCCGGACGGGGCGTGGATCGTCGCCAGCGAGACGGCCGCGCTCGACATCGTCGGCGCGACCTTCGTCCGCGAGGTCCAGCCCGGCGAGATGATCGTCATCGACGCCGCCGGCGTGCGGTCGCGCACCTTCGCCCAGGCCGATCCGCACGGCTGCCTGTTCGAGTACGTCTACCTCGCCCGCCCGGACACGGCGATCGCCGGCCGTTCGGTGCACGCCACCCGGGTCGACGTGGGCCGCCAGCTCGCCCGCGAGGCGCCCGTCGAGGCGGATCTCGTCATCCCGGTGCCGCAGTCCGGCGTGCCTGCCGCCGTCGGCTACGCGGAGCAGTCCGGCATCCCGTTCGGGGAGGGGCTGGTCAAGAACTCCTACGTGGGCCGCACCTTCATCCAGCCGTCGCAGACGATCCGCCAGCGCGGGATCCGGCTCAAGCTGAACCCGCTGCGCGACGTCATCGAGGGCCGCCGCCTGGTCGTCGTGGACGACTCGATCGTGCGCGGGAACACGCAGCGGGCGCTGGTCCGGATGCTGCGCGAGGCCGGCGCCGCCGAGGTCCACATCCGGATCTCCTCACCCCCGGTGCGCTGGCCCTGCTTCTACGGCATCGACTTCGCCACCCGCGACGAACTCATCGCCAGCGACGCCGGCGTCGAGGAGATCCGTGCCTCGCTCGGCGCGGACTCACTGGCCTACGTCTCGCTGGAGGGCCTGGTCGCCGCGTCCCACCAGCCGGCCGAGTCCCTCTGCCGAGCCTGCTTCGACGGCGTCTACCCGGTGCCGCTGACCGAGTCCGACAAGCTCGGCAAGCACCGCCTGGAGCCGATGGCCGGCGCGCAGACGACCGCAGACATGATCGCCGAGGCGATGCGCCGGGAGGTGACGCTCGGCATGAACGGGGGCGATCCGTCCCCGGACGGCCACGATGACGTCGACCTGGCCGATGACGTCGGCCTGGCCGACGGCGCTGGCCTGGCCGACGGCGCTGATCCCGTGTCCCGCGCGGTCGACGGGCCGCCGACCCGAGGGGAGAACGGTCGGGCGCCCGTGCCCGGCCTGGACCCGCCGTCGGCGGCGGAGCGCCGCGGCGCGCACCGGCCCGAGCCGGCCGGGGCGAGGCCGGCATGAACGGCGCCGAGCGGATCACGGCCGAGCCGGCCACCCCGGCGACGACGAACGCCCCGGCAGCGTCGGGCGTTCCGGCAGCGTCGGGCGTTCCGACGTCGGCGGGCACTTCGACGCCCGCGGGCGCCTCGTACCGGGCCGCGGGGGTCGACGTGGCCGCGGGGGACCGGGCCGTCGAGCTGATGCGCGGGCACGTCTCGCGGGCGACGCGGCCCGAGGTGGTCGGCTCGCTGGGCGGGTTCGCCGGCCTGTTCGCCCTGGACACGACGCGCTACCGGCGGCCGCTGCTCGCCTCGTCCACGGACGGTGTGGGCACCAAGATCGCCCTCGCTCGCGCTCTCGACACGCACGACACGGTCGGCATCGACCTGGTCGCCATGGTGGTCGACGATCTTGTCGTCTGCGGCGCCGAGCCGCTGTTCCTGCTCGACTACATCGCCTGCGGCGCCCTGGTGCCCGCGCGGATCGCCGAGATCGTCTCGGGAATCGCGGCCGGGTGCGAGCAGGCCGGCGCGGCGCTGGTCGGCGGCGAGACCGCGGAGCATCCCGGGCTCATGGGTAGCGACGACTACGACCTGGCCGCGACGGGGGT
Source organism: Frankia sp. CpI1-P (assembly GCF_001421075.1). Lineage (NCBI taxonomy): Bacteria > Bacillati > Actinomycetota > Actinomycetes > Frankiales > Frankiaceae > Frankia > Frankia sp. CpI1-P. Next base: position 104,175 of record NZ_LJJX01000021.1, read on the forward strand.
CGGGGTCGTGGAGGCCGACGGCGTGCTCGGGCCGGAGCGGGTCCGGCCCGGGGACGTGGTGGTCGCGATGGCATCATCCGGCATCCACTCCAACGGCTTTTCGCTCGTACGGCACATCTTGTTCGGTCCTGTCGATTCTGGCCAGCCCGGTGGCGTCTCCGAAACCGCTGCGGCGGGTCTGAGGNCATACGTCCCCTCCCTGGGGGACACACTCGGCCGGTCCCTGCTTACCCCGACCCGCATCTACGCGAGGGACTGTCTGGCCCTGGCCGCAGCGGTGGAGGTGCACGCCTTCGCCCACATCACCGGCGGCGGCCTCGCCGCGAACATCGCCCGGGTGATTCCCGCCGGCCTGGTGGCGACCCTCGACCGCGCGTCCTGGGCGGTCCCGGCGATCTTCGGCCTGCTCGCCGAGCGCGGCGCGGTGGACCAGACGGACATGGAGAGCACCTTCAACCAGGGCATCGGCATGGTCGCGATACTGCCGGCCGACGTCGTCCCCGAGGCGCTCGCGTTGCTCGCGGAGCGAGAGGTGCCCTCGTGGATCGTCGGCGAGATCGGTGCCGTGGCCGACGAGACCTATCCCGGCGGTGAGCCCGGCGAGGGCAGGGCGGCCAGGGTGCGGGAGACGGCGGAGGCCGGCGAGCCGGGGGCGGACGCCACGCCCCGGGCCCGGCTGGTTGGCCGGCACCCGGCCTGAGCCGCTCGCGGCCGGGCGTCGCCCGGCCTGAGCCGGTCGGCGGAGGCGGGCCGGTGCCCGGCCCGGGGCGCGCCCCCCGCCGGAGCGAGTGGCCGGCGGGTGTCCGCCGGCCAGGGCTGCCCGCGCGTGTCGCTGCGGGCGAGGCGCGCGGGCAGCGCGGACTGCCGGAGCACCACCTCGGCGCCACTGGTCTGCGAGGCCATCGGGCCGCGGCGCGGCCGGTCTACAGCCATCGGTCTGCGCGGGATACGCCCGCCCAGGCGAGGACGGGCCGCGGGCCGACGACTGCGTGCCCAACGCGGGGCGCGCCACGACGACGGGGCGCATGCGAGGGCGACGCTGCACTTATCGGCCGCGTCCCAAGGATGGGCACGGCAGTCAGCGTCATCGCGCGTGCACGGAGGCAGCACGACATGGCGGTGGATGCCCGGACCGAAGCCCGGGCCGCCACCATCGGCGACGACCGCCGGGGTGAGCCTGCCGCGGCGGGACGGCTACCGACGTGACGCTATGTCAGCGGGAGGAACGGCGGTCGTCCTCGTCGTCTGCGTAAGCGTCGTATCCGTAATCGTCATCTACATACGCGTCGTCGCTGTTGTTCTCGCGCGTCGAGCCCGCGCCCAGATCCGCCTTCAATCGGTCGAGATCCATATTGGGCGAGTTGTACTTGAGCTCGCGGGCGACTTTCGTCTGCTTGGCCTTAGCTCGGCCGCGCCCCATGGCTCGACCCCCTCGAACATGACGACGGGGACCCGCCCCGGTGCTCTCACTGTCTCGTGCTTCCCGAGACTACAGGGACCGGAGGCTTCTCGGCACGCCAACCCGACAGTTGCCTGTCCTCGGACAAGATGTCCACGATCGGAAGCGCTCCGTGAAGCCTGCTGTCCGGCGGGTTCGATCGGGGAATCGGGGCCGCTCACCGGCTCGCGGGCGACCCGACCCGCCACGCCGTGGTGTGCGCACCGTCACATTCTCTCGATCGCCTGACCTGCGCGGACGTGCCGTGACCCGGCGCCCGGGGTCGGGCCGTGTCACCCACTGCAGGCGCACGTGACCCGGCGCGGCACAGATGACCCGGCGCAGCGCGTCCGACTCAGCGCAGCAGGAGCCCCCGCAGCCGGCCCACCTCGGCCATCCGGCGCTCGGCGAGCCGTTCGGCCGCCTTCGTCGGCGTCACGTCCTCGTCCTCGGCGAGGCGGAGGACCTCGACGGTGGTGTCGAAGATCCGCGCCGCCCGGGCCCGGGCCCGTTCTGGCGAGTACCCCTCGATCTCGTCGGCCACCTGGATGAGTCCGCCGGCGTTGACGACGAAGTCGGGCGCGTAGAGCACCCCGGCGTCGGCGAGCCGCCCGCCGATCTCGGGCGTGGCGAGCTGGTTGTTGGCCCCGCCGCAGACGATCTCCGCGCGCAGCCGGCCGATCGTCTCGGCGTCCAGCACCCCCCCGAGCGCGCAGGGCGAGTAGACGTCGAGGTCAAGGTCGAACAGCTCGTCGGGGTCGGCCACGGTCAGCGCGGCGGGGAACTCGGCGCGCAGTCGGGCCAGGGCCGCCGGGTCGACGTCCGCGGCGATCACCGAGGCGCCATCCGCCAACAGGTGCCCGACGAGGCGGCGGCCGACCTTGCCGACGCCGCTGATCCCCACCCGGCGCCCGGCGAGGTCCGTCGTCCCCCACCGGTGCCGGGCGGCGGCGCGCATGCCCTCGAAGACCCCGTAGGCGGTCAGCACGCCGGAGTCGCCCGACCCGCCGTGGGCCGGCGAGCGCCCGGTCACCCAGCGCGTCTCGCGAGCGATGACGTCCATGTCGTCGACGTAGGTACCGACGTCGCAGGCGGTGATGTAGCGCCCGCCCAGCGAGGCGATGTGGCGGCCGAAGGCGCGCAGCAGCGGCTCGGACTTGTCGCGGGCGGGGTCGCCGATGATGACCGCCTTGCCGCCGCCTAGGTCCAGACCCGCGCAGGCGGCCTTGTAGGCCATCGCCCGGGACAGCGCCAGGGCGTCGGCGAGCGCGTCGTCGTCGGCGGCGTAGGGGTGGAAGCGGGTGCCTCCGAGGGAGGGGCCCAGCGCGGTCGAGTAGACCGCGATGATCGCGCGCAGCCCGGCCCGCTGGTCCGAGCACAGCAGCACCTGTTCGTGGTCGCGAACGGCACCGAACAACGATGTCATCGTNCACCTCCTGGGGGACGGACCCGGCGTGGGACCTGGACCGTCGCGGCGCCGTCCGCCAGGCGGACCTGCGGGTCGGTGGCCGGCTGGGCGCGGGCGGCGGGGTAGGCCGGGTCCTGGCGAACCCTATGGCCCCGGTAGCGCGCACGGCTTGCGTGCGGACGTGCCAGGATCGAGCCATGCCAGGTTCCAGGGCATCCGCGTGGGTGTCGTTCGCGGCGCTGCGGCGTGTGACGNGGTTCGCCCCGCGGGGTGGGTGGCACGCCGCTCACGCGTGGCCGGGGCCCGGGCCGGACGCGGTCTGTGGGAGCTGAGATGGCTGTCGTGTCGCCCGCGGCGTACCTGCGTGTGTATGAGCCGCTTGCGGCGTTTCCGGCCGCCGAGCGCGGGCGCTGGCAGCGGTACGCGGCCGCGGGGCCGCCGTCCCGGCGGGCCGGCTCGCGCCGGGAGCGCGTCGTCGCCCTGGTCGCGACCATCCGGCCGACCCTCGACGTGGCCGACGAGTCGGCGTTCGTGCAGTGGATCGACGGGCTGATGTTCGTCTGCCCGTGGTCGACCCAGTTGCGGGTGTGGCAGGCGGCGCTGGAGTTCCGCGGCCTGATGCCCGAGCGGGTCGCCGAGGCGTTCCTGCCGCGGCGGATCACCGAGCCGGCCGAGATCGAGCTGGACCGTTGGAAGGCCCGCCGGCCGAGCCTGAAGGTCCACGTCCAGACGTGCACCTGGATGGTCCCGCCGCCGTGGTTCCTGCTGTTCGACCCGGCCGAGCGGTCGCTGGTGACCGGAGACACCGCCGAGCGGTCGATGATCTACCGGACGACGATGAGCCTGGCCCGGCGCCGGGCGAACCGCGCGGTGGAGGCGGTGGAGACGCTGCGGGGGGGTTCGAGTGAAGCCCCCGCGGTCGAGGGCNTCGGCGATCTGGCCCGTTGGCTGGGGTCCTTCCATCCGCAGAGCAGGGTCGAACTGGACTACGACGGGCTAGTTGACCTGCTCGACGATGACATGCTTCGGCGCGACAGCTCGGTAGAGGACATCGTCGAGGCTGTCAGCGCGTTACGNCGTGGGCGAACAGACCTAGCGGTCGAAGCCTACGAACGGGTCCTGATGAGGTGGAGACCCTTGCAGGCGCGGGAATCCGCAAGCTGATCGACGCATTCCGTTAACCGAGAGTCGCCGTCCGCTTCGGACGAGCTGTGACTAGTCANCAGATGGTCCTGACGTGCCATGTCCGAAATGCCCCCGAAGGATGCACGATCTGTATGGGACGGAGCGACGCTCTGTGACGGGAGGCCAACACAATGACGACACGAACGCCGGACGCCGAGCCGCTGCTGACGCCCGCCGAGGTAGCCACGATGTTTCGGGTTGACCCGAAGACCGTGACCCGGTGGGCGAAGGCCGGCAAGCTGACGTCGATTCGGACCCTTGGTGGGCACCGCCGGTACCGGGAGGCCGAGGTGCGTGCCCTGCTGAAGGGGGTCCCGAGCATCGGAGGCGACATCTAGATCGCGCTGACCTGGCGCGTAGCCGGAAGCACCTCCTTTCCCTCGTCCGGGCGGCAGCCGCCGCCAGTGCGAGGGTGTCGGTGGTCTGACCTTGTGGAACAGGGCCGAAGGCTCGGAAGGCTGTCCGTTCGGTTGAGAACCGGACAAGCCGGCCGGTCTGGGCCCCCACCTTCGGGCCACCTGGCGTAAAGGAAGTGTGAAGATCCGAACGCCGGGCTGCCCGGCCGGCGGGGAGGCCGCCGGGCGGGGTCCGGTTCGCGTCGACGTCCGCATCAAGGGCCACCTGAGCACCGGGAGGGCGCAGGGTGGACCTGTTGGGGAACCGGCGGACGGCCCGGTGGGCCGTCCGCCGGCCTCGCACGCGGTGGCGACGTCGGACGGGGCCACCGCGGCCTGGCGGCGTCGTGCACCGATTGATGACCGGCACCCGCCGTCTGGTCTTGCCAGGCGGTGTGGGGTCGGGCGAGGGGCAGCACCATGGACCGTGACCGCCCCCAAAGCTGGGTGGTTCGCTCTGCCGTGCCCGGGTTCCTGCCCAGCGTCAGCGCGTTCCGGTTCACGAACAGCTTCGACGTCCAGCCCCTGCTGGCCCTGCGGCTGCCCGGCCTGCCCTGGGGCCTCGGGATCGGGGACGCCAGCCGCGGCCTGTGCGGCGGCATGATCTTCGCGGTGCGCGACCTGTTCGAGGCCGGCCTCGCCGTGCCGCCCGACGTCGAGCCGCCCCGGCGGGGCTCCCCGCTGTACGGCTACCTCGTGCGCCGCCTGCTGGCGAGCTTCGACCTGCCCCGCGGCGTCGCCCGCTACTACGGCCTCATGCGAGCGGCCGACGCCTACCCCCAGCCGCGCCGCGGGGGCGCGTGGTGGCCCGGCGCGAGCCGGCCGGACCGCCGCAGTTCTGCCTCTGCCTCTTGCGGCTCTGCCGCTGACCCCCGCGGCTCCACCGCTGACGGTCCCGGCTCCGTCCCCAATCGTCCCGGCTCTGCTCCGGGACGGCCCGGCAGCGCGCTGGGCCGCCTCGGCGTGGGGCTGCGCAGTCTCGCGGACGAATGGCCGCGGATCCGGCTCGACCTCGACTCCGGGCGGCTCGCCCCGGTCGGCGTCATCACCGTCCACTCGGCGGATCCCCTGCAACTCGGCCTGAACCATCAGGTCCTGGCCTACGCCTACGACCAGGTCGACATGGCGGTGACCCTGCGCGTCTACGACCCGAACACCCCGCTCGAGCGGGCCGACGACGTCACGATGTCCTTCGATCTCGCCAGCGCAGGCGGTGCCCCCGGCAGGGTGCGCATCTCCCACTCGATCGCGATCGGCGGCCGGCCGGTGCGCGCGTTCTTCCACTCTCGCTACCGGTGGGCCGACCCGCGCCCGGCCCTGCGTGCCCACGCCGCCGGCAGCCACTGACCGGACCCAGCGCGGACGGGTTTGTCGGCCACCCTGGCCATCCCCTATGCTTGCAGTGCTTCAGACGATCGACGACGTGGCTGAGCGCCGGCTCTGCCCCGCCTGTGATCGTCACCGCGCCCCCATCGTCTAGCGNCCCAGGACGTCGCCCTTTCAAGGCGGTANCACGGGTTCGAATCCCGTTGGGGGCACCAAGCAGACCCGTGCATGATCCCTTCCGAGATCTGCACGGGCATGACTGCTTCCTCCCTGTTGATCTTTCTTGGGACGTCTTGCATAGCCTTGACCGCATCGACGCCGACGCGGGCGGTGGCCGGGATGGTCTCGCCTGTCAGAGTTATCCGGCAAGTTGCGATGTTAGTCGCGCGCTTGTAGCGGACTTCGAGCCGAAGCGCCTCGAAGAGGCGGCGGGACAGGTCCTCGGGCAGCTCGTCGAGTTCGACGGGTCCCACCGGCAGCGCCCGCAGTAGGCCGGGATTGGGTGCCGCGGCTTTCTCGTCCTCAAGCGCGGCCAGCTTCTGCTGAAGAGCCACTCGTTCGGATCTCAGTTCGATCCGCCGCTCGGCGATGTCGCGGCCCATGTCCTGGTCCGGGTCGTCTACCAGCTCGAAGCTGCGTAGCAGGCGTTTGCTACGGGCCTCGGTGTCGGCGATGGCCCGGTGTAGCGCCGCGACCTGTCGCTCCCGCTGCACACTGNGAATAACAGCATTCCACCAGTTAAATGAGCTCTATTCGCGAATGTTGGGGTCGATAATCTGTGGACGAGGCGGTGACCGTAGACAACGTAAGTATCNCCGTGGCCACCCGTTGCGATAGATAGCCCGCCTGCCCTTCGGGTGGCGGACCAATCGGCCCCTCGCCGCCTGGCCACGCGGCTGACGCTGATCCATNAGGAGGGCAGGACCGCGGTCGCTGTCCCCGAAGTCCTCACGGACGAAGGTTGATGATCGTCTTTCCCTTGCGTCGCTCGGTCGGATTGAGGGCGGCGACGGCATTGTCGATGGTCGCGACGTTGCCGATGTTCGTTCGCAGCCGCCCGTCGCGCACCCGCTGTACGACCTCACCCAGTTGAGCGCGATCGGACTCGACAACGAAGTCGACTGCCAGGCCGTCGGCGGGCCGCGCCTCGGTCGGTCCGACGACGGACACCAGCGTTCCCCCGGCTCGAACCAGACCCGCGGACCACTTCTGGATATCGCCGCCGATGACATCGAAGACCAGATCGACTCCGCCTACGTCTTCCAGCGCGTCGTTCTCAAGGTCGACGAATTCCTGTGCGCCGAAGTCGAGCGCCTTCTGCCGGTCGGCGGCGCGTCCGGTGCCGATGACGTACGCACCGAACTCGCGCGCGAGCTGCGTCACCATCGTCCCGACTGCGCCGGCCGCGCCATGCACGAGCACGCTCTGCCCCGTCTGAAGGCGGCCGTGCTCGAACAGCCCCTGCCACGCGGTCAGCCCCGAAATCGGCAAGCTCGCGCCCACCGTGAAGTCGACGTCGCCCGGGAGCGGTGCGAGGTTGCGTGCCTCGACGGCCACATACTGCGCCAGGGTGCCGTCGCGATGCCAGTCCGAGAGGCCGAACACCCGCTGTCCCACCGACAGCCCCGTCGTGCCATAGCCGAGGGCGGTGACCACTCCGNCCAGCTCATGCCCGGGGATCGACGGTGTTCGGTCACGGTCGACGCGATCGGTCCAGGTCGAGGGCCACGCCATCTCAGTCGGAACGAATCCCGACGCATGGACCTCAACGACGACATCGTTTATCGCCGCCGACGGCTCGGGCCGCTCCACCAGCCTCATCCCGGCCGTTCCCGCAGCCTGGTCTGTCACGACGATCGCCTTCATGGGCAACTGCCTCCCGGTCATTTGTCTTAGTGCTTGTTTTAGATCTTCTTTTGTGTGCGGACCGTGACCGAATACTGGTGTGGATGTTGATGGTGGGGTTTGGGTGGGGGTGCTGGCGGNAGGGGCTGGTCATGGCACGGACACACCACTATCCCTCGGATCTGACCGATGCCGAGTGGGCGCAGATCGAACCCGAACTGCCGGCTCCGTCGAAGGACGGGCGTCATGAGGCCCATCCCCGCCGAGAGATCGTGAACGCGATCCTGTACGTGGCGCGGAACAGCTGTTCGTGGCNAGCGTTGCCGTCGGACTTCCCGCCGTGGGAGACGGTGTACGGGTTCTTCCGCCGCTGGCGGAAGGACGGCACCGCCGTACGGATCAACGCCGCTCTTCGCCGGAAGGTCCGTCTGTTCGAAGGCCGGGATCCCGAGCCGTCGGCGGGGGNGGTCGACTCCCAGTCGGTGAAGGGTGCGCCCACGGTCGGGCGGGACAGCCGTGGCTACGACGCGGGGAAGAAGGTCAACGGCCGCAAGCGATTCGTGGCCGTGGACACGTTGGGTCTGCTGCTGGCGGTGCTGGTGCGCCCGGCGTCGGTGCAGGACCGTGACGGCGGCCGGCCGCTGCTGGTGGACCTGTATTTCGACTGCCCGAGTACCCGGTATGTCTTTGCTGACGGCGGGTTCGCCGGGGGGTTCGCCGACTGGGCCGGTACCGTGCTGCGCACCACGGTGGACATCGTCCGTAAGCCTGCCGGGCAGAGGGGGTTCTCCCCGTTGCCGAAACGGTGGGTGGTGGAACGGACGTTGGCGTGGGTCACCTCCTGGCGGCGGCTGGCCCGGGATTANGAGCGCCGGCCGGACAGTTCCGAGTCGTTCGTCTACTGGGCCATGATCGGGATCATGGCTCGGCGACTCGCTCGTCACCATGAAGCAGACGATGATCGTTTCCGCAAGGGCGATCGAGAGCTACCGGGAGCGAAGACCATCAATATCTAAAACAAGCACTTAGGCGCAGTGATGGGTGCGTGTCGCTCACGGACGAACACGGATGACCGTCTGCCCGCCGATCCGCTCGGTCGGACCGAAGGTCGCGACGGCATCGTCGAGAGTTTGCGATGCTGCCGATGTTCGTCCACAGCCGCCCATTCCGTGCCCGCCGGAAGATCTCACCCAGTTGGGCACGACCGGACATGACAACACAGTCGATTGCCAAGCCGCCCACCCGCAGGGTCAGCAGGAAACGCCGGACAGATCGCGGTGCCATCCACCGCCACCGATGAAGTCCGGGTCAGGCGGCGCGGTGCGGATGCAGATCTCTAGCGTGCGGGCGAACGGCTGGGTGCGCAACTCCGCCGGCGGGCCGATCGGGCACAGCGTGGTGTCAGGATGGAGACCCGGTCGACAGCCTCTCCGCCCTGGCCAGCTGGTGTGCAATCAGGAAGATGGTCACGCCGCGCCCGCGACAGCTCGCTCCGGACCGGCGGGCTCCAGGAGATGAGACCCGATGCCGGCGTCACGCAGCACCAAGATCGTCGAATATCGCAGGGTTCGGATATCAGCACCCTGCCAGTCAACTGAAGGTCCACCACTACGGCCTTACTCGAACACTCGTCCGCAGAGACGGTGCTCGGCGATGNCGTGGTAGTAAATCCCAGCAAAGCGGCGTCACCCGTCAGGGAGACGCCGCTTTCGCGTGCCGGGGCCACGCGCGTAGCGCGCTCCACCGGCACGTCGTCAATAGTCCCCCCAAGGCTCCAAGCCCGCCCTGCCGCCAACGGTGGTAGCAAACGGCTCGTTGAGATCGTCAGCGGTCACGACAGGTCCGGCGTGGACCTTGCCGAGGTACAGCCGGGTGAAGACTGCCTTGTTGAGCATTTTCCGCGCCCNGATGTCGGAGCCGAGTGTAGCCGTCACGGACTAAGCCATTGCCTGCGATCTTGACTCAAAGTGATGCCGCCGTAGCTCTGACCGAGCGGGACTATATTTTCCGGGTCTTCTGTGTCAATAAAGACTAGTTCCAAATCGTAACCGAACTTGACTGTATCGTTCCCCACGGGAAAGATGTCTATCTCTGTTTGTATGTCTCCAGTCAGCTTTTCGATATCGACCGGAGTGGTATCGAGCTGATAGGTGTAGGATTTATCGCCGGTGTCCTCCCAGGTGTCGGTGTTGGCGAAGTNCTGCTTCCTGGCAACTGTAATCTTGAATTTTGCCGCATAGGGTGCGCGGATGAAGACGGAGACGGCGGTATCTGTATCCTTATCGTCGCCCTCTGGCAGGCTGAATGTAATTGATCCTCGACGGAGAAGTAGGGCGCCCACGAGTTCCTCCGGAGTCTAGCGTCCACATACTGTAAGCGAGAAGATCAAATTTCTTTGATGCTAACTGCAGGGAGAATTCGGGGTCAAGCTTCCTTTTTGCCTCTGTTGGTGAATGTTTGAGTCTGCGCTTAATGTGGTGGATGCCCTATATGTCACTTGCTCTTGNCTTCGATCCACTGTCCGTTAGACCCGGGTTCCGCGGTTCGTGGGCACACGGTGAAGATCGCTGACATGAAGGTGNAGGTAGCGGGGCTGTCGACCATGGAAATCGGGCTTGCGAAGCGGAAGGTGTGGTAACACGACGGGCCTGTTCGTGGTCGCTGCACCTGGGTCGACATGGTTTGGTGTGAGTATGTACCTGCGGTTCACGCGGCGATGGAACGCCGACGGCTCGATGGTCTGCTACGTCGCGCTGGCGTACAACCATCGGCTCGGCGGGACGACGAAGCCGCGGGTACCGATGAACCTGGGCCGGATCGAGGCAGTCGACGTCGACGGGCTGTGGCACGAGCTCGGCATCGCCGCGGCGATCGAGAAGGCGGTGGCCGACCGGCGGTTCACCACCGCGGTGGAACGGGTGCTGTTCGCCTTGGTCGCGAACCGGGCACTGGCGCCGATGTCGAACCTGTCCGCGGCCGAATGGGCCGGCGAGGACGTCGTCGTGCAGGGCCTGGTGTCGATGGATGAGGACCATGCCTACCGGGCGATGGACCTNCTGGTGGAGACCGACGTGGCCGGGGCGGTGCCGGAAGCGGTGTTCTTCTCCGTCGCGCACCTGCTCAACCTCGAAGTAGATCTGCTGTTCTTCGACACGACCTCGACCTACTTCGAGACCGATACGCCCGACGCCGACCAGCCCGCCGAGGACGGAGACGGCGGCGGGGAGCCGACGCCGGGATTCCGGAAGTTCGGCAAGAGCAAAGACCATCGCGACGACCTGCCGCAGGTCGTGATCGGCCTGGCCATCACCCGAGAGGGCATCCCGGTGCGGGTCTGGTGCTGGCTAGGCAACACCAACGACCAAAGTGTGCTGGAACAGGTCAAGGACGACCTGCGGATCTGGAAACTCGGCCGAGTGATCACGGTGGTCGACCGCGGCTTCTCCTCCTCCGTGTCCTGCTGTGCTTGCCCGCGCATGGAATCGTGTCGAGGGCACGGCCATTTGTCAGTCCGGGATCGTGCCGAGGCCTCGGCACGAGCTGGCCGCGTGGCGCCCGATCCGTCATCCTCGGTTGACAACTTGAGGCCCTCCACCTGGATCGGACCCACGCGGAGGATTGGTCGTGGCAGCAGATCGTCGAAGCGCTCGGGGTCAGCCGGCAGTCAGCCCACAACAAGCACCGGAGGGCGTCGAAAGTGACGCCCTCCATACGATCGGCATCGACCTGGCTGAGGTCGCCGCCGCTGTCAGTCGCCAGTTCGGGCCGGCGGCGCTCGCTCGCCGGGCCCCGACCCGCTGGCGTTTCGGACGCCTGCGGACGCCTTCCACGACGTCGTTCTCGCACCGGGTGCGGGTGGTGCTGGAGGCCGCGGACCGCGAGGCGCGGGCCCTTCTCGATGACCACGCCGGTGGCGAGCATCTGGTGTTGGCGCTGCTCGCCACGCAGAGACCCACGCGTGACGTGCTCGCTCGTCGCGGCATCAGCTGTGACGGGGCGCGGGCGCTCCTCACCGGCGTTCCCGGCAGGTAGCCGACCGGGTCTGTTCGTTGCGGGGTGCAACCGGTGGTACATGATGGGCGATATGGGTGCTGACAAGCCGGCGCAGAGCGCATGGTCGCGGGTGGACACGAGCGTGCCGCACTCCGCTCGGGTCTGGAACTACTGGCTCGGGGGCAAGGACAACTTTCCCGCCGACCGGGAGCTGGGAGACAAGGTCTTCGAGGTCTACCCGGACATCGTGCACGTCGCCCGTGCGCAGCGGGAGTTCCTGGTCCGAGCGATCACCTTCCTCGCCGGCGAGGTGGGTATCCGCCAGTTCCTGGACATCGGCACCGGCCTGCCGACCGCCGACAACACCCATGAGGTCGCGCAACGGATCGCCCCGGACTCCCGCATCGTCTACGTCGACAACGATCCGCTGGTGCTGGTGCACGCCCGCGCGCTGCTGACCAGCGCCTCCGGCGGCGCGACCGCCTACGTCGACGCCGATGTGCGTGACCCAGAGACGATTCTCGCGGAGGCCGCCGAGCTCCTGGACTTCACCCAGCCGATCGCTCTCGTGATGTTCGGCATCGTCGGGAACGTCGCCGACAACGACGAGGCGACCGCGATCGTGAAGCGGCTGCTCGACGGGGTGCGGCCGGGCAGCTACCTCGCTCTCAACGACGGCACCCACGGCGAGGCCGTGGACAAGGCCATCGCGATCACCCAGGCGGACGGGCACCCCTACAACCTGCGCACCCCCGAGCAGGTCGCGTCCTTCTTCGACGGCCTTGAACTCGTCGAGCCTGGCGTGGTCTCGACCCCCCTCTGGCGGCCCGCGCCCGGGCCGGTGCCGCAGCCACTCCACATCTTCGGCGGGGTCGGTCGTAAGCCGTAGCCGTCCTTGGTGGCGTCGGTGGCGGGCCGCAGCCGTGCGAGGCACGACGCCGTGGCTGCCGCCNCCGGGGGCGGATGCCCGGAGCGGGTCGAGGAGCCGGCCGGGAGACGCGTCGCCCCGGCTGACCTGGCCGGCGGGGGTCGGAGCTGGCGAGCGCGCGTTGCGCACGCTGCGGTTCTGAGGTGGCGGGATGCCGATGCTCGCGCGGTCCGCCCGCCACGTCGGCGGTCGTCCTCACAGCTACCGGCTCTTGTCGATGTCATGGGTGCCGATCCGCAGCCAGCGGATATGGGGGCCGTCGCGGCCCGGAACGGGGTCGCCGTACTCCCACAGCGCCCGGTCATCCTTCGCCTATCGCAGCTCGAACACACCGGGATCGGAGCGGAAGCTCTTCACTCCGAGACTCGAGTGGAACTGGCCCGTCTCCAAGCCCTCACGGAACAGCGCGACAGCCCGGCGAAACGCTCGCCGCTGCTCGGTGGTCAGCCGCGNGTACTCTGCCACGAAGCGGGCCACCTGCTCGTACGTGGGCACGCCGTCACGATAACGTCTCGATCATCCGAAGCCCGCGAGAAGGCAGACGGCTACTTACCGACCTTTAATGCGCGAGGTCGGCTGATTGATCATGGGATGGTGTCAAGGTCAACCCGGTGCCCGCCAGGCAGCCCTCGAGCAGGTCAGGACGGTGTCCGACCCNGCTCATNCCGCGTCGGACCAGACTGGTGAGATGATCGACGTCGACCAGGACCCGGTTGGCGATCTCCCCGCGTTTCAACAGCGACCAGACAGATTCCACTGGATTCAGCTCCGGGCTGTACGACGGCAACCGGATCACGGTCAGCCACAGGGAGTTCGCCGCGATGAACGCGAGCATTTCCGCGCATCGATGGGTGTTCAAACTATCCCAGACCAGCACGACCGGCCGGCCCAACCGGCGGTGCGCCGCCACGATCAGATCCCGGTAC
>NZ_LJJX01000022.1:0-2665 GCF_001421075.1 Frankia sp. CpI1-P
ATACACGTCCGATGCCTATCATCGAACCCTGAGCAAGCACGGCGCGCGACCCTCCGTCGGCGCCACCGGAGTGTGCTGGGACAACGCCGCCGCCGAATCCTTCTTCGGCACACTCAAAAATGAACTCGTCTACCGAGAAATCTACCCCACCCGCCGCGCCGCCCGCAGTGCGATCGCCGAGTACATCGAAGTCTTCTACAACCGGCAGCGACTCCACTCCACCCTCGGCTANCACACTCCGGAACACGTCGAACATCTCTACCTGACGAGTCAGACATCAATACCGGAGGCGGCGTAAAGCTGATATAGTCCAACTATCGCGTGTCCGTGAAACGGGCAGCACCTCAACCGGCAGACATGACGAGGGGATCGAAATGGCGCAGCATGTGGGCCCGATCCCCGCGTGCGCCCGGCAGGGATCGAACCTGCGACCTGGTGCTTAGAAGGCACGAAATGCGTCAGGCGTCCCAGGCTCCCGCGCNGCTTCCACGCTCCGCCGGTGTCCGCCACCGTCCGTCGACGTCCGGGCATGTTGCTACACCCGTTGCTACACCTGACGGCTGAGGGGCCCGCGGACCCCTGCCTTGCAAAGTCGGTCCGGCTCGTCCGCCGGTGTCCGGGCTCGTCCACACAGTCGGCCGGGCCTGGGCGCTGGTTCCGCNGCTGGCCGTCGTCGTCCGTGGACGTCCGCGGGCTTGGCTACACGGTTGGCTACAGATGCCCGGTCGGCTGGCGATGGCCGCTGACCAGGGGCTCCCGCGCTTGTTGCTTCAGAGCGATTGTCTGATGTCGTACGGCGATGGTCTGTGCTGTCGGATGCGGGTGGACACTGGCTGGGTGACCGGTGGGGGCGTCGTGGATGACGGCGGGTGGGACTTTTTCGTGTCGTACACGCAGGTGGATCGGGCGTGGGCGGTGTGGGTGGCGTGGGTGTTGGAGGAGGCGGGTTTCCGGGTTCTGGTGCAGGAGTGGGATTTCGTGCCGGGGTCGAACTGGGTCGCTGGGATGGATGAGGGGGTGGTGAAGGCCCGGCGGACGGTGGCGGTGCTGTCCGAGGAGTACACGCGGTCGGTGTACGGGAAGGCGGAGTGGCGGGCGGCGTGGGCGGCCGATCCGGGTGGGGAGGACCGCCGGCTGCTGGTGTTCCGGGTGGCGGACTGTGCACGTCCGGGGCTGCTCGGGCAGGTGGTGGGCGTGGATCTGTTCGGCTGTGCGGAGCGGGTGGCGCGGGAGCAGGTGGTGGGCGCGGCGCGGCTGGCGGTGTCAGGCGAGCGGGGCAAGCCGGAGGTGGCGCCGCCGTTTCCGCCGGGGTGGCGGGCGGTGCCGGAGCGGGCGGTGTTCCCGGGTGGGCTGNCCGGGGTCTGGAACGTGCCGGCTCGGTTGGCGCGGTTCGTGGGCCGGGTGGGGCAGTTGGAGGAGCTGGCGGGCGCGGTGCGGGCCAGGTCGGTGGTGGCGCTGGCGGGGATGGGTGGGGTGGGTAAGACGTCGCTGGCGGTGGAGTACGTGCACCGGCATGCGTCTGATTTCGATGTGGTGTGGTGGGTGGAGGCGGAGCAGGCAGGTGCGGTCGCCGAGCAGATCGGCGCGTTGGGNGAGGCGTTGGGGCTGCCGGTAGGGGCGGAACCGGCGGGGGTGCTGGGGGAACTGCGGCGGCGGGGGGCACGCTGGCTGCTGGTGTTCGACAACGCCGAGGATGTCGCGGCGGTGGTGCCGTTTAGTCCGGCGGATGGGCGGGGTCGGGTGTTGGTGACGTCGCGGCGTGCGGGCTGGGGTGGGCTTGGGGCGGTGGTGCAGGTCCCGACGTTAGACCGGTCAGAGTCGGTGGCGCTGCTGTCGGGCCGGGTTCCCGATATGGATGCGCGCACCGCGGATCGGATCGCCGACCTGCTGGGTGATCTGGCGTTGGCGGTGGAGCAGTCTGCGGGGTTCTGTGAGCAGACAGGTACCCCGGCCGGTGAGTTCGCCGGGCTGCTCGCGGACAGGTTGGACGAGGTGATCGAGCTTGGGGAGGTTGTGGGGCGGGCTGGGGTGACGGTGGCGACGCTGTGGGNGTTGTCGGTCGCCAGGCTTGCCGTGTCGGAGCCGGCGGCGGTGGAGTTGCTCGAGCTGCTGGCGTTCTGCGGTCCGGAGCCGGTGCCGTTGGATCTGCTCGTCGACCGGTCGGAGCTGCTGGGCGAGGGCGCCCTGTCGCAGGCGGTGGCGGACCGTCTGGCTTGGACGCGGACGGTCGGGGCTCTGGTCGCCTACGGCCTGGCCAGCCGGGATACGCGCTCGGTGGTGGTGCATCGGCTGATACAGGCCACGACCCGTCGGCGTGTCTCCGATGCACGGCGGTCGGCGGTGCTGGCGGTGCTGCTGCGGTTGCTGCGCGCGGACCTGCCCGGCGATATTCAGCGTTCTCCGCAGAAATGGCCACGATGGCGGGACCTGCTCCCCCACGTACGCACGGTTGTGGGCCGGATGCCTGATCCGGACAGCTCGCCGAGTATGTCCGAGGTGGATGTGCCGACGGACATTGATGATCTGGTGTGGTTGTGCGACCGGGTCGCGATCTACCTGCAGGTACACGGCCGGCCCGGCGAGGCGCTCCCGCTGTTCCGTCGCGCCCTGACCATCACCGAAGCCGTCTACGGACCCGACCACCCCGAGGTCGCCACCCACCTGA
>NZ_LJJX01000022.1:2790-19712 GCF_001421075.1 Frankia sp. CpI1-P
CCTGGCCTGGGTCTTGCAAGCCCTGGGCCGGGCCGGGGAGGCGCTGCCGCTGGTCCGCCACGCCCTGGCCATCGGCGAAGCCGTCTACGGACCCAACCACCCCACGGTCGCCACCCGGCTGAACAACCTGGCCTGGGTCCTCCAAGCCCTGGGCCGAGCCAATGAGGCACTGCCGCTGATCCAGCGTGCCCTGGCCATCGGTGAAGCCGTCTACGGACCCGACCACCCCGAGGTCGCCAAACATCTAGACAATCTGGCCTTGACCCTACGAGACTTGGACCTGGCCGGTGAGGCGTTGCCGCTGTTCCAGCGTGCCCTGGCCATTGACGAGGCCGTCTACGGACCCGACCACCCTGAGGTGGCCAAACAGTTGAACAATCTGGCCTTGACCTTGTGGGACCTGGGCCGGGCCGGTGAGGCACTGCCGCTGATCCAGCGTGCCCTGACCATCGACGAAGCCGTCTACGGACCCGACCACCCCGAGGTCGCCACCGACCTGAACAGCCTGGCCTCGGTACTGCACACCCTGGGCCGGGCCGGTGAGGCACTGCCGCTGTTCCAACTTGCCCTGGCCATCGACGAAGCCGTCTACGGTACCGACCATCCTCGCGTCATGACCATCAAGAACAATCTCGCCGCTGCCAGGGCCAGTCCGAGACAGCGCGGATGGCTGGGTAAACTTCTCCGCCGGTGACCACGAAAGGTCTCGCCGCTAGCAGGCCGGACGGGTCGGGCTGCCCGGGGAGCGGAGCGACCTGGTCAAGTCTCCTGGCCGTGCGCAGGCGTGCCCCCTACTCGTTGTTCATGCCACCCGGCGTGCGCGACGGCACGTCCGGGGTCGGGTTCGTCTTGCCATGGCTGCCCTCCCCCGATGCTGTCGACCGGCAGCGCTCCCTCGAACATCCGGAAGTCGCCTGTGCGGTGCGGGCTGGCGACGCACCGGCGAGCACGGCCGTCCACGGCCGCGCGCAGCCGTCGCGCGGCGCGGCCCGCGCCGCGTCTTGATCCTAAAACGGGGGATTCGGCAGTCTGCGGCACTCGCTGACGGTCTGGGGCTGGGCGCCGTACGGTGATCTGGTGGAGGTAGCGGCTGCTGAGCGGTTGGCGAGCGAGCTTCTGACCCCGTTGGGGGATCGGTGGCGGCATGTGCAGGCGGTGGCCGCTGCTGCTCGCGAGGTTTCGGCAGCAGTCGACCCGGGAGATCGGGATCTGCTGGTGGCGGCGGCCTGGCTACATGACATCGGCTATGCCCCGCCGATCGGCCACCTGCGGTTCCATCCGGTCGATGGTGCGCGCTTCCTCGAAGCCCAGGATGCGCCGGGACGGCTGTGCGCCCTGGTCGCGCACCACTCCTGCGCCCGGTACGAAGCCGAGGAACGGGGGCTGACGGCGGAGCTGTCCGCCTGGGAGCTGGAAGTCTCGCCTGTGATGGACGCGCTGTGCACGGCGGACATGACGACCGGTCCGCAGGGCCAGCGGTTCAGCTTCCCCGACCGCATCGCAGAGATCCTCTCCCGCTACGGGGAAGGATCGATCGTCCACCGGTCGATCAGCCGGGCACGGCCCGACCTACAGGCGTCGGTCGACCGGACCTCCTCCCGGCTGGCGCTGGTTCAGCCGAGATAGGGCGTCGCCCGCCCCTCCAGGTAGTGATCGATGCGCAGGCGCATCGACGGATGGATGTTCAGCCGGTCAAGGTCGGCCGGGGCGACCCACTGGACCTCTTTCGTCTCGCTGGACGTGCGCAGCTCGCCGCCAAGTAGGCGGGTCGTGAAGCAGAGCGAGAACTGTTGGCGGACCTCGCCGTCGTCGTAGGCCAGGACGTGCCGCGGGTTGGTGTAGACGCCGATCAGACCGGTGACCTCGATGTCGATGCCGGTCTCTTCCTTCGTCTCCCGGACAGCGGCGTCGGTGATGGACTCGCCNAGGTCCATGCCGCCACCGGGGAGCGCCCACAGGTCGTTGTCGGTCTTGTGGACCATCAGGATGCGGTCGGAGGCGTCGACGACCACGGCCGTGACCGAGGGGACGACGCTGTTCGCCTTGGGAGCGTTCGGGTCGTTGAAGTAGTCGATCCGCGCCACGAGGTATCAGGCTCCTTCGGTGGTGGCCCAGACCCGCTCGAAGCTCGCCGCGTAGTGGTCGAACAGCCCGCCGGGCTGCTCGCGCAGGTGCAGAACGGGCGAGTGGGCGGCGGGGGCGCCGTAGACGTGAGTGTTCACGAGCATGTCGCCGTCGAACCGGTAGATCGAGTTGTAGAGCGTGGTGCTGTGTAAGCGTAGATCGATCCCGGGGGCGTCCCGCAGGGCAGCGAGGTAGGTGAGGGTGATCCGGGTCCGGGCGGCCAGGCCGTCCCCGATGCCCTCCTCGTCCCCGCGCAGGGCGATGACGGGAGATTCTGGGTTCCCGAGCGCATAGCGGATCTTCACCCCGCTCGCGCCCTTGCGCCGCAGGACGGCCGTGAAGTCGGCGTGTCCGTCGGGCAGGAACAGGCCGGCGATCACGAGGACATCGACCTGATGCGTCGCCTCGGCAAACAGGGTCCGCCACAGATCGCCCGGCACGGCGGTGCGGCTCGGGTAGACCCGAACCATCTCNGCGGGTATCTCCGCGGCCGGCACGCCCGGGGGTCCAGTTCGGGGCTCCGGAACGCTGCCCGGCTTGTCCGCCAGGCCGATGCGTACCCGCGGAATGCCGATGCCGTCGGCGATCCGCTCGAAGATCTCCAGGCTGGTGACCTGGCGGCGGCCGTTCTGGATCTCGCTCACATGCGACTGCGGGACCTCACAAGCGGCGGCTATCTGCGTCTGCGTCGCTCCGGTCCACTGGCGGTAGATCTTGAAGACGGCGCCGATGTCGCGGCGGGCGAGCGCCTCGGACATGTCGGGCCGGTCCCACAGATCGGCCGGAGCCTGCGGGAGGGGGCGGCGGACGGACACCACAAGCGCCTCCGGACGGTAGGAACAGGACCGTCAGTCCTCGATCGACTGCGAGGCAGCATATCCGGTCTCCGTATAGATCGGAAGTCTGGGCGTATACGTCCGGCGGCCTTCCGTGACAACTGTCCCGGCTGGACGGTGGATGGGCACCGGTTCCGCCTGGCGGCGTTCATCCCCCGGCGGCTCCTGGCATCCACTGCACGTTGCCGAGCACGGGAGGGCAGATCGTGATCACATTCGATGCAGGTGGCGGTGAAGACCCGGGCAGGCCGCTGTTCGGGATCGTCCGATTCGACCCCGGCGAGGAACCGCGGGTACGCGACACGCTGATCTCCTTCGACACAGCCACCGCGGCTGACCTCCTCGTGATCCGTGAGCGGTGGACGGACGACTACCAGGTGACTCCGCTGNGGTTCGTCGTCCCCGAGGAGCTGCGCCCACCGGCCGGCGCCCGGCTACCTCTCAACGACATGGCGGCCCGCTTCCCGACCCGTCATCGGCGGCGGGCATGACCTCGTCTGTTTCGCCTGATCGGTCAAGGTCCGCCGCTCCGGTCACCGCCAATGGCGCACAGGGCGACCAAGGCCATCCGCCTGCCGTCGCGCTGCTGCCGTGGGGCGCCGCGGAATGGGCGGTGATCGTTCAGCCGGGCTCAGACTCCGCGGACATCCTCCGGGCGGTGGCCCGGATGCCGGCCNGGCTGACGTTCGCCGAGTCCTTCGGGGACGTGGATATCGTGCTCGTCTACCGCGCGCCGCCCGAGCTGGCCGGCGACATCGACAACGACGACCCGGGGCCGTCCCGACGGGGCTGCGCGGGCGCCGCGCTGCGGATGGCTCTCGACCTCCATCCATGCCGGCCGGATTCGCGGTGGATGACCGGTGGGGAGCGTGCGGCGTTCCAGGCCGGTCAGGTGGAGGCACTCGAATCGGTCCGCCGGGCCATCCTGCATGCCCTCGGTGTCCCACCGGTCTCGTGAGCTGAGCACATCGAACGGTTTCTGATCGGGAACGGGCCGGTCTCGGCGAGTACTACTCCGCCGGGTCCGGCCCGTTGTCGTTGGCCTGTTCCCCGGTGCGGCCGACCCCGGGCACGATGCGTTCCGCGAGGTCGGTGAGCCGCTGCTCGATGCGGAGCAGGACGGCGAGGATCTGGTGGTCGGTGCCCGCGCTTGCAGGGTCNCTCCCCGGTGGTGCTTGTTCCGCCGCGTCGCGCTCCTGGTCCTGGTCCTGGAGCAGGACGCGGATGAGGTGGTCGTGCGGCCAGTCAAGCGCGCTGGCCACGGCGGTGAGCGTGGCGTTCTGGACTCGGCGCCGCTGGGCTCCGTGCTGGAGCTGCCGTATCGTCGCGACCGACACCCCGGATGCGGTGGCAAGCGCCTGCTGCCCGATCCGCAGGGCGGCCATCCGCGCGTTGAGTGCGTCGGCCACGGCCTGCCAGTCCTCGCCTTCCACCCGCCCACGGGCGGTGTATGGCGGAACTCCCCGTCTGTTTGCCACTCGCAAAATTTAGCGTGACACTGAACAGATACTCCAGCCGGTCAGTGGATATTTTCCATACCACGCCCGTATACATCGGCGCGAAAGTACTTGGCGAGCGGTTAGTGAGCGGTTCAGAGTGGGTTCTGCCCG
This sequence comes from Frankia sp. CpI1-P, assembly GCF_001421075.1. NCBI lineage: Bacteria > Bacillati > Actinomycetota > Actinomycetes > Frankiales > Frankiaceae > Frankia > Frankia sp. CpI1-P. The sequence goes on from NZ_LJJX01000022.1 coordinate 7,361, forward strand.
ACAGCGGCCGGAACACCGGNGGCGGGGCTGAACCCCACGGAGGATGATCGCCAATGGCGTTGCCGTCGCGTATTCCGGTGCGTTTCGAGGATGTCTTCCCGGCGGGTGCGTTTGTGCTGGGGGNGGAGGCGTCGAACGACTACGACAAGGTGAAGGCGAACCTGCCGGATGTGCAGGCGCGGGACAAGGACACCGGCGAGCGGGTGTGGGTGGTGCGGGTGCTGGACGCGGACCCGGCGGCCCGGCAGGCCGAGGTGAAGGTGAAGATCACGGGTGAGGTGCAGCCGGTTCCGCCGGAGGTGATGCCGGGGACGCCGTTTCGGCCGGTGGTGTTCGAGGGTTTGACGGTGACGCCGTGGGTGGACACCAACGGGTCGCGTCCGCGGCAGGGGTTCGCGTTTCGGGCGGCGGCGATGGTGGCCGTGGGCCAGTCGGGCCGGCGGGCTGCGGCGGTGGCGGCATGAGCGGCGAGGAACGGAAGCCGTCGTACCTGTCGGTGGGTCTGTCTGTCGGCGGGGACTGGCGGGTGACCTGCCATACCTACCCGGACCGCGGGCCGATCCTGGCCGTCGATGCCGCCGGGATGTCGCTGGTCGTCTCGGCTAAGCAGAGCACCCCGGACGCCAATCACCTCGATTTCGCGTACGCGCTGCTGGCCGCGGTGAACGACTATCTCATCGCCTGCGAAACCCACCGGTTCGACGCCGAGGAAGCAGCGAACGCTTCGACTGACGTTACCGAAACGGCGGCTGCGGTGGAGAACCGCGCCGCATAGCACCACCCTTCCCCTTCCGGCCGGCGGCCCGGACCTCTGTTTCCGCTCCGGGCCCGCCCGCCGTTTTCCCCACTCGCATATCCCTGTGGTTCCGTGCGCTCGAAAACAGGTGGTATTTGTCATGTCCAGAATCAGCGGCGACAAGGCGTCGCCGCGCATTCCCACCCGCAACGACAAGATGCGGGTGCCGCTGTGGATGCTGCTGCTCGCCGTCGCCGGGAAGGGCCTGTGGCTCGTCGTCCGCTGGGGCTTCCGCCACCGGGTCGCGGTCGCCGTCGTGGTCGGGCTGCTGCTGTTCGTCCACCGGTTCGGGCTGCTCGGTCTCGCCGCGCTGGCCGGCGGGCTGCTCCTGGTGACCCTGGTGTGGTCGCGGCTGCACCCGCGGTCGTGCGCCTGGGCGGGCCGCTGGCTGTGGGGCCGGACCCGACTCGCGTTCATCTACCGGTGGCGGTGGCGGGCGGCGATGGTCCACACCGACCTTGCCATCCGGATGCCGATGTCGACCGGCGATCAGGTGACGTTCGACGAGTACTTCCCGCGTATCCGNACGATCCGTTCCACCCGGGCTGTGGACGTGCTGCGGGTGGAGCTGCTGCCCGGTCAGACCCCGGAGCAGTGGGCGGAGCAGGGCGAGGCGCTGCGGCATGTCTTCCGGGCCCGGCGCTGCCAGGTGCAGGCCGAGACGTTCCGGTTCGTCCGGCTGCACTTCCACCACCGTGACACCCTCACCCGCCCCGTCACCCCCGCAGACCTCGACCACGCGGATGCCGGTCCGGGCGACGCCGACCCTGACCCGGCCGGCGTCGACCCGGACCGCGGACCCGTCCACGCCGCCTACGCCCGGCTCGTCGCCGGACTGTCGGCGGTCCCGGTGGGCCGCTGTGAGGACGGATCGGCCTGGACGCTGCCCGTGCGCGGGACGCATCTCCTCGTCGCCGGTGCCACCGGCGCCGGTAAGGGCTCAGTGCTGTGGTCGCTGCTACGCGGTCTCGGCCCGGCGGTGCGCGCTGGACTGGTGGAGNTGTGGGTGTGCGACCCGAAGGGCGGGATGGAACTGGCCTTCGGCCGGGCCATGTTCGCCCGCTTCGCCACCACGACGGACACCATCGCCGATCTCCTCGACGACGCCGTGGGCGTCATGCAGGACCGGACGGCGCGGCTGTCCGGCGTGACTCGGCTNCACACCCCGACCACCGAGGAGCCGCTGATCGTTCTGGTCGTCGACGAGATCGCGTCCCTCACCGCCTACGTCACCGATCGTGATCTCAAGAAGCGCATCGGCGCGGCGCTGCCGCTGCTGCTGTCGCAGGGCCGGGCACCCGGGGTCGTGGTCCTGGCCGCGGTGCAGGACCCGCGCAAGGAAGTCCTGCCGTTCCGGGACCTGTTCCCGGTCCGGGTGGCGCTGCGGATGACCGAACCCGACCAGGCCGACCTTGTCCTTGGTTCCGGTGCCCGGGACCGCGGCGCCCGCGCCGACGAGATCCCGCTGTCGCTGCCCGGGGTCGGCTACGTCCTGCACGACGGCAACCCCGACCCGATCCGGGTCCGGGCCGCGTTCATCGACGACGACGAGATCACCCGCACCGTGCACACCTACCGACCCGTGGTGGCCGGCGGTTGGGTGCCTGACCTCGATGCCTTCGCCGGTCACGACCCCGACGACGCCCCCGACCGACTCGACGATGCCGCGTGACCGCGCCATCCCTCGGACCTGACTCGGACGTTCCCGTCCCTTCCCCTGGGGGCGGTGAGCGTCCGGGTTCCCGGNCCGCCCGCATGCGGATGCCCCTGGCTCGTCATGTCGTCGAGGCCGTCGCGGTGGAGAACGGGGTGTGTATCCGGCCGATGCCGATGCGCCGGACGAACCTGGACACAGGCGAAACGCAGATCATCCCCGTGCCCTGCGGGGCCACTTTGGCATCGAAATGCCCTCCGTGTGCGGAGCGTGCACGTCGGCTGCGGATGGCGCAGTGCAAGACCGGCTGGCACCTCGACGACGAACCGGTCCCCGACCCCGACCCGCCGACCGACGACGCCAAAGCCCTGGCGACCCTGCGCGCGGACCTCGAAGCGGCCCGCGCCGACGTCCTGGCGGCCGGCGACACCGGGCAGGCCGGGGAGATCGACGAGCTGATCGGCCAGATCGACGACGAACTCGCCGCGCTCGGCGTCCGCGGCAAGGCCGCCCCCGACAACCGGGACCGGCCACGCCGCGTCCGTTCGACCCGGCGGCGCCAGGATGCCCCCGACCTGCCCCGGCTCCCCGTCGACCGGCGCACCGTCGGGCGGACCTTCACCGCGGCGGACGGGACGGTGTGGCGGCCGTCGATGTTCCTCACCCTGACCTGCGACACCTACGGCCACGTGCACAAGGACGGGACCCCGGTAGATCCTGCGTCGTACGACTACCGGCGTGCCGCGCGGGACGCGATCCACTTCCCGAAGCTGATCGACCGGTTCTGGCAGAACCTGCGCCGCGCGGTCGGCTGGGACGTGCAGTACTTCGCCGCGTTGGAACCACAGAAGCGCCTTGCGCCGCATCTGCACGCGGCGATCCGCGGCACCGTGCCCCGGGCGATGCTGCGCCTGGTCGCGGCAGCGACCTACCACCAGGTCTGGTGGCCGTCGGCCGACCAGCCGGTCTACGACGACCACCGGCAACCCGCCTGGAACGACACCGCCGGCGGCTACGTCGACCCCGACACCGGCACGCCGCTGCTGTCCTGGGATGACGCCCTCGACGGCATCGGCGAGGACGACGAACCCGCCCACGTCGTCCGCTTCGGCCCGCAACTGCGCGCCGACGGGGTCACCGCGAACACGGCCACCACCGGCCGGATGATCGGCTACCTGACCAAGTACCTGACCAAAAGCCTCGACGCCTGCCACGACATCGCCAGCGACCCGCAACGNCCGCCCGCATGCGGATGCCCCTGGCTCGTCATGTCGTCGAGGCCGTCGCGGTGGAGAACGGGGTGTGTATCCGGCCGATGCCGATGCGCCGGACGAACCTGGACACAGGCGAAACGCAGATCATCCCCGTGCCCTGCGGGGCCACTTTGGCATCGAAATGCCCTCCGTGTGCGGAGCGTGCACGTCGGCTGCGGATGGCGCAGTGCAAGACCGGCTGGCACCTCGACGACGAACCGGTCCCCGACCCCGACCCGCCGACCGACGACGCCAAAGCCCTGGCGACCCTGCGCGCGGACCTCGAAGCGGCCCGCGCCGACGTCCTGGCGGCCGGCGACACCGGGCAGGCCGGGGAGATCGACGAGCTGATCGGCCAGATCGACGACGAACTCGCCGCGCTCGGCGTCCGCGGCAAGGCCGCCCCCGACAACCGGGACCGGCCACGCCGCGTCCGTTCGACCCGGCGGCGCCAGGATGCCCCCGACCTGCCCCGGCTCCCCGTCGACCGGCGCACCGTCGGGCGGACCTTCACCGCGGCGGACGGGACGGTGTGGCGGCCGTCGATGTTCCTCACCCTGACCTGCGACACCTACGGCCACGTGCACAAGGACGGGACCCCGGTAGATCCTGCGTCGTACGACTACCGGCGTGCCGCGCGGGACGCGATCCACTTCCCGAAGCTGATCGACCGGTTCTGGCAGAACCTGCGCCGCGCGGTCGGCTGGGACGTGCAGTACTTCGCCGCGTTGGAACCACAGAAGCGCCTTGCGCCGCATCTGCACGCGGCGATCCGCGGCACCGTGCCCCGGGCGATGCTGCGCCTGGTCGCGGCAGCGACCTACCACCAGGTCTGGTGGCCGTCGGCCGACCAGCCGGTCTACGACGACCACCGGCAACCCGCCTGGAACGACACCGCCGGCGGCTACGTCGACCCCGACACCGGCACGCCGCTGCTGTCCTGGGATGACGCCCTCGACGGCATCGGCGAGGACGACGAACCCGCCCACGTCGTCCGCTTCGGCCCGCAACTGCGCGCCGACGGGGTCACCGCGAACACGGCCACCACCGGCCGGATGATCGGCTACCTGACCAAGTACCTGACCAAAAGCCTCGACGCCTGCCACGACATCGCCAGCGACCCGCAACGCCGCCACGTCGACCGGCTCGCCGACGCCCTACGCCACGAACCGTGCTCCCCGACCTGCGCGAACTGGCTTCGCTACGGCATCCAACCCCGCAACACCCGCCCCGGACTCGTCCCCGGACGGTGCAAGGNCAAGATCCACCGGAGGGAAACCCTCGGCTTCGGCGGCCGACGCGTCCTGGTCTCGCGACGCTGGTCCGGCAAGACCCTCACCGACCACCGACACGACCGGGTCGCATTCATCCGCGCCCAGCTCGAAACCCTCGGCGCCGTCGGGACCGGCCCGGCCGCACCCGACGGCGAGTCTGACCCGGCCCGGATGGTCTGGCAGCTCCTGCGGCCCGGCGACCCGGCGGCGCCTCGTCGTGAACATCTGCTGTTGCACGCGGTCGCGCAACGCCACGCCTGGCGGGCCCAACTCGACGCCGCTCGTGCTGCGGCCGGCGGCGGCCTGCTTCCGGCAACCGGCCCACCGCTCCCCGACGCCGCCTGAAGCCCTGCCCCGCGAGTCCTCGGAGAGACCCGTGCACAAGCTCTTGCTGACCGTCAATGAAGCTGCGGCCCTGCTCGGCGTCGGCCGGACCACCGTCTATGACCTGATCCGGGCCAACCGCCTTGAGGCAGTCCAGATCGGCCGGTCCCGCCGTGTTCCCCGCGCCGCGGTCCTCGCCTACGTCGATTGGCTGCGCGGCGAAGNAGAAGCCGCGTGACCGGCAAACGACGCCATGCGCAGGCTCGCGGACCACCATCAGCGCGCCCATCCGCTCGGCAATCGAAGCGGTCCCGGTCGGGTGCTACCAACACCCGGCCGGGACCTGAGACCCCACCCTGACATCACCAGGAGCGAGATCCTGATGTCCATCTTCTCGTCCGGCCCACACGGCTCATGGCGCACCCCCGACGACGACCATCCGCTCATCTCCGCCCGGGTCGACCACAACGGCGAACATGAACTCACCCTCCGCCCCGGCGCGGACATCGGCGACTTGGTGGCGCTGCTCACCACCCTGCCGCCGGCGGCCTTCTTCACCGAGCACTTCGGCGACGTCGACGCGATCCTGATCTTCCGTCCGGTCCCCGGACATCCGGCAACCGTCCCGGCCGGCGAGACGAACCCGCCCGACCCTGCGGCGGCACACGCGACGTCGTAACCCACCGTCGCTCTCCCCGTTCCTCCGTCGCGGCCGGAAGACCATCGCCTCGCCGGAGGAACGGGGGGCATCTCGTCCTGGGCCGACACCGCACCCCGCGACCGGCCCCGGCGGCGAGCCCAGCCCATCTCTCGGCAAGGAGCCACGCTCACCATGCCCGCCAACGACGACGCCCCCACGAACGGCCGGCGCAAGACCCGCAAGGAACGGACGAAACGCGCCAACGGACAGGGCTCCATCTACCAGCGCGCCGACGGTATGTGGGTCGGCGCCGCCTACGTCCTCATGCCCGACGGCACCACCAAACGGCGTCCGGTCTACGGCAAGACGGAAGAGATCGTCCGCGGCAAGCTCACGGAGCTACAGGCCAACTCCGACCAGGGCATCCCCGCGGACGCGACCGGGTGGACGGTCGGCCGGTTCCTGCTGGCCTGGCTGGACGGCACGGTGAAGCCAAACCGGCAGCCGAACACCTACGTCGCGTACGAGAAGGCCGTTCGGATCTACCTCGTGCCGGGGCTCGGCAAGAAACGGCTTAACAAGCTGACGGCGGCAGAGGTCCGGCAGTTCATCCGGCGACTTGAGAGCACCTGCCTGTGCTGCGAGCGGGGGAGAGATGCCGCCCGTCCGGCGGGGGAGCGGCGTTGCTGCGCGGTCGGCCGGTGCTGCGAACGACGTCCCTCGAAGCGTCAGGTTCAGGTCGTTCACGCGGTGCTGCGCAACGCGCTGCAAGCGGCGGTCCGCGAGGAACTGATCCGGCGCAACGTCGCCAAGCTCGTGCAGGTTTCGACACCGCGCTATGGCATCGACCGGGGCCTGACCGTGGGCCAGGCTCACATGTTGCTCGACGCTGCGGCCGGCGACCGGCTGTACGCCCTGCTGGTCCTGGCCCTGTTCCTCGGAATGCGCCGTGGGGAACTGCTCGGACTCCAGTGGTCCGACATCGACGAGGAACGGCAAACGCTCACCATCCGCCACACCCTGCAACGGGTCGGCGGGGAACTGCGGCTGCTCCCGCCGAANACGGNCGACTCGGAACGAACCCTTCCGCTGCTGGGTCTGGTGGNCGACGCGTTGACGGAGCACCGCAAGCTCCAGGATGCCGAGCGGGAAACGGCCGGCACGCGGTGGGTGAATACCGGTCACGTCTTCACCACGAAGATCGGAACCCCGATCGAACCGGACAACCTCCGCCGGTTCTGGATGCCGCTACGACGGGCGGCCGGACTCGACAGCGTGGTGTTCCACGGGCTACGGCACACCTGCGTCACACTGCTTCTCGACCTCGGCGTCCCGCCGCACATCGTTCGCGACATCGCCGGACACTCGGCGATTGAGGTCACGATGACGATCTACGCCCATGCGTCCATGGGCGAGAAGCGCCGCGCCCTCGGCAAGCTCGACGGCCACCTGACCAACCCGCGGCCCTGAACACACCCGATGCCCGTTGCTACACGCGTTGCTACACCCGGGGGGTCTCGGGGGGCTCTGCCCCCCGGCAGACATGACGAGGGGATCAAAAGGCGCAGCATATGGGCCCGATCCCCGTGTGCGCCCGGCAGGGATCGAACCTGCGACCTGGTGCTTAGAAGGCACTCGCTCTATCCACTGAGCTACGGGCGCGTTGGTACAGGATGGGCCTACCGGGAAGCTCCACCCAGGGTAGCAAGCCCTGACCAGGTACTGGACACGCGGGGACACGTCGCCGGCCGGTGAGTCGGGGCGACCACGTGGGGGTGCGAGGGAACGGCAGAGGAGTGGCCGCGCCCCGGTTCGCTGGTCCGATCGGGCTATGCCGGGGCCGAGATACCGGGGCGCGGGGTGTTGCGGTGCGGGTGGCCGGGGGTCAGGAGGCGGNCAGGCGGGACAGGTCGGCGAACTCGTCGTCAGTGAGTTCGACTCCGGCCGCAGTGATGTTCTCCTCCAGATGGGCCACTGACGACGTACCCGGAATCGGCAGTATCACGGGGGAGCGGCGCAGCAGCCAGGCGAGGGCGAGCTGGGCCGGGCTGGCGCTGTGGTGCTTGGCGGCGGCGTCGAGGACGCTGCCGGGAAGGGCGAGCCGGCCGGTGTCGACCGGGTTCCACGGAATGAAGCCGATGCCCTCACGGTCGGAGTAGTCGAGGACGTCCTCGGCGGTCCGGTAGGCGAGGTTGTAGCGGTTCTGCACGCTGACGATCGGAACCAGGGTGCGGGCGTGGGCCAGTTCGGCGACGCTGACCTCGGACAGGCCGATGTGGCGAATCTTCCCCTCCTGCTGCAGCGCACGCAGCTCACCGAGGGATTCCTCGACGGGGGTGGCGGGGTCGATGCGGTGGAGCTGGTAGAGGTCGATCCGCTCCAGTTTCAGTCGGCGCAGGGACATCTCCACCTGCTGGCGAAGGTAGGCGGGGCGGGCGACCGGAGCCCACCGGTTCGGACCCTGCCGGGTCAGGCCGCCCTTGGTCGCGATGACGAGCCCCTCGGGGTAGGGGTGCAGCGCCTCGGCGATCAGTTCCTCGCTGACGTGCGGGCCGTAGGAGTCGGCGGTGTCGATGAAGTTCACGCCGAGTTCCACCGCGCGGCGCAGCACGGCGCGGGCCTCGGCCGGATCGGCGGGGGGACCCCAGATGCCGGGGCCGGTGATGCGCATGGCGCCGAACCCGAGCCGGGTGATCGGCAGGTCGCCGCCGAGCAGGAAGGTTCCGCTGCCCGTGGCCGTGGGGGTGCCGTCCGGGCTGGTGGTCGAGCTGGTCGTGGTCGTCGACATCGCTGTCCTCCGGGTACGACGGTGCTGGTGGGGAACCACGTCGGCGAGACGTGGTCGCCGGGCGTCGGGTGGGGCGGGCGAACGCCGGACCGGGCGCCGCATCGTCCGATCGGGCCATGGCCTGGCATCTCGCCGACCCATGGATCGGCAACCGGGCGTCCAGGGATGGTGTTCCCGCTCCNGTCGTCCGTATTGCTCGCCTGGCCCGGATGGGTCCGGGCGGGTCCGGGCGGGTCCGGGCGGAGTGGTCCGAAACGGGGAGGCCTGGGATGGGGAGGGGTGTGGACGGACGCCGGTTATCCACAGCCGGATGGTCGGGGCTTCCGGAGCCGTCCCTNGCGGCCCACAGTGAAACGACGCCGGCGCAACGCCGCGCCGGCACCTTCCTCCCTGACCCGAGGAGCACGCGATGCTCGACACGACCATCACCCTCGTCGGCAACCTCGTCGAGGACCCGGAGCACCGGACGACGACGAACGGTGCCTCGGTGTGCAGCTTCCGCCTGGCCTCCACGCCGCGCCGCTTCGACCGATCCGAGAATCGATGGGTCGACGGCGCGACGTCGCATCGCTTGTATCACTCTTCGGGCAGTTCGCCCTACGACGTCCCCTAACGCAAGATTCACTCGCCGTACGTCGACCTCAGGCGCTCCCGTGACGTGTCGACGTCGCACGCGCGACGTCGCGCGTGCGACGTCGCATCGATCACGCGCCACGAAGCCCCGACCCGATCATGTCGGGTGGGGCTCATGGTCGAAGCGTGATCGATCGGCTACACTGTGACGGGTTCCTCGGCATCAGCGCTCGGAGCCTCGGCGAGCTTCGCCCGGTCCTTGCGGCACTTCGCACGGGCAGCCTTCGTCCGTTCGTGGCTGCAATCCGCGTGGCTGAAGTTCTGCCGCTTCGGCTTGACCTCTTCCACACCACCCCCAGTCGGCGTCTCATCGACCTCGGCTGCCTCGGCAATGTCCTCGTGGGGTGTGGAAACGACGTCCTCGATCGACGTCGCCTCTTCCTCGGCAACGACGGTGACGGNCTTAGGTGCGCGTTTCGTGGCGGTCATTGTTGGGCTCCTCATATTCGGTGGTGGGATCACCGTATAAGACGACGGATGACGATCTCAAGGCGGTTCCATGAGCGGTATTCTCATGCTCCGTCAAGCCCGAACCAGGTCTCACACCACGACCTCCCCCTCCACCACGTTCATGTTGTCCGTGTCGACGTCGGGCGTCTCCTGGCTTTGCCTCTCGANGACCTGCACCNGACGAGCGTGTGGGAGCGCCGCCAAGATCCGCGCGGCCAGGTGCAACACGTCGCGTCGGTCTAGGGCCTCCCGAGACACGTACGTTCGGGACACGATCCCCGTCGTGTAGTGGATCACTACCACGGACATGGGTGGGCCTCTCTGCTGTCACCGGGGCCCCTGGCGCACCCGCGTTGAGCAGAAGTGCACCAGGGGCCGATAGGGGGCGCTCCGGTAGTTGGTCGCGAGGGAACCGGAGCGCCCAACACAAGTGCACCGGAAAGCTACGGGTCGTTCCACCGTCAACTTCTTGGTAAATCGCAAGGCCAGGGCGGTAGTCCTGCCTCGTCCATAGATACTTTCCATGGTCGTTCGGCCACGTGTTAGGAAAGTGTTAGGTGCGGTCGACAAGACCACATACAAAAGCCCAGATTGGCGTGAGCGATCCGTTACGCTGCCCTCTGTCGACAAACACCGTCCGAAGGGTTCGCGATGCCCCCGCAGAGCAGGTCTACCAAGGTCGAGGAGGCACGAAGCATCGGGCTACGCGCCAAGCATCCCGATTGGAAGCCGGAACGGCTGACCGCCTACCGTAAGTCTCTCGGTTGGAGCAGGGCGACGCTCGTCCGCAAGATCAGGGAGATTGATCCGGCCTCGGTGTCGTTCACGCCGCCCATGGCCGCCGAGGTCCAGATCATGCGCCACGAACGCGGTTGGACCTTCCCCGGAGAGGACTGGCAGGCAGCGTACGGCCACGTCACCGGGGCGACCCGTGTTGACCTGGGCTTTTNCTCCCGACTTTCGCGGGGTGAGGCGACAGTCACCGCAGGTGTCTTGCCGTCCGGGGTGCCCCTCGCGGACGATGGGCTACGCGAGCTCTGGACCTCGCAGGGCTTGACCACCGCGTGGCAGGAGGTGACGACCCTGGAGCGGAGACAGTTCCTCGCCCTCAGCGGCGTTGCGTTGTCCGCCGCTGCGCATGAGTGGCTCGTGGCTGACCCCGCGAGGCTCGCCGCAGCTCTCGACGGGCAGCGTGTGGATGCGGGCGTCGTGGCGGACCTGAACACCGCCACGGACACCCTGCGGCGTCTAGATGACAAGCTGGGCGGCCAGGCAGTCTTCGGGATGGTCACCGAACAGCTCAAGCTCGTGGTCAACCTGCTCCGGAACACGTCCTACAGCCAGGTGGATGGGCAAGCACTCCACGGCATCGCCGCGGAACTGGCTCGTCTCGCCGGGTGGACGAGCTACGACGCCGGACGAAACGGCACCGCCCAGCGGTTCTACCTCGTCGGTCTCAGGGCTGCTCACGAGGCAGACACGCCCGGTGTGGCGGCCAACATCCTCCGGTGCATGGCTCACCAGGCGCGGTCGGATGGTGACCCCCACACCGCCATCGAGCTTCTGCGTTCCGCTCGTGCGGGCTCACGAGGGCGTCTGAGCTTCACCGAACAGGCTGTACTCGCCGCGGGCCTTGCCAGCGCGCACGGCGTCGCTGGAGATCGATCCTCAGCGCTCAGCGCATCCGACACCGCCTATGCCGCGATCGAGCAGGCGAAGACGGATGAGGACCCCCCGTACGTCTACTGGGCTGGCCCCTACACGATCGCCCAATCCGTCGGGGCGTCGCTCATGAGCACCGGCGACCCTGCGGGAGCGATCCCGCACTTCAGGTCCGCAATCGACCTGATCGGTACCGACCTACCTCGTGACCGCCTCGGCTTCGTGCTTCACCTGGCCCTTGCATACACCCAGGCCGGCGACCCCGACACGGCAATCAGCCTGACCCACGACGCGATCACCACGACGGCTGTTCCATCGTCGATCATGGGCGGTCGGATCGCCGACGTCTGCCGAGCGATCTCAGCTACCGGTCATCCCGGAGCAGCCGAGCTAGCAGAACACGCCCGCGACGCGGTCTGAACCTGGCCCCACACCCCGCGAGTCTGGGCGACAAGTTCCGCCCGGGAGAGTCTTAGACTCAACCCATGGCGTCGGGGGATTCCTTCGTGTTCGTGTCGTACACGGCCGCAGACGAGCCGTGGGCGACCTGGGTTGCCACGGTTCTTGAGAGCGCCGGGCTGACTGCTCGCATCCAGGTGTGGGACTCACCTCCCGGCACGAACTTCGTCGAGTGGATGAACAACCAGCTAGCCGGGGCTCGGTGGACGGTCGCGCTCTACTCCGAGGCTTACTTCGCGTCGAAGTGGTGCACAGCAGAGTGGACCGCTTCCCTCGCTCGTCAGACTTTGCTGCCCATCCGGCTCGAACCTGTAGAGCCTCCCGCGGTTCTGCAGATGGTCACGTGGGTAGACCTGTTCGATATTGATGAGAGCCGAGCTAAAGAGAAGATCCTCTACGCGGTCGGTGCGCAGGTTATG
>NZ_LJJX01000022.1:19972-107732 GCF_001421075.1 Frankia sp. CpI1-P
CAAACCGAGACGATTCGAAGTCAACACAAAATCGGTCATACAGAAATGGAAATTGGCGTTGACGTGCAGGCTGCCCTCACTGCTCTCGGTCAGTTTCCAGATCAACCAGGGGTCAGTCGAGCAGACCTCCGCAACTCCTATATCTTCGGCGCCAATCTGTGTAGATTGAATTTTAGCCATGCCGATCTGAGCGGCGCAGATCTCACCCACACCCAACTGCACAATACGGATCTTACTGCCACCAGATTTGCTGGCGCAAACCTTTCGAAAGCGATCGATCTGGACGATGATCAAATTAGTGCCGCCTCGGGCGACTACAAGACTCAGCTACCCAAGCATGTCACGCGTCCGGGATTCTGGCCGCCTTATCAGCCAAACTTTCCCTTTTAGTGCACCTATTAAGAAGAAATCGGGCTCCCGACTGAAGATCTTGACCTTTGAGCTTCCCCTCTTCTGGCTCATAGCGTGAATTATCACGCCAGCCCATTAACAAGGAGAGGGGCTAGAAATGTCCCGGCGACTCGACTGCTCATTCTCGTACACCCGGCACTTCACCTCAGAAGCGTTGGTGGCGACCGGTCGGGAACTGCCGCCTACCGATAAGTACCCTTGGACCGAGTGGTGTGACCGGGGTGTGTGGCTGGCAAAGAGGGGCGAGGACTTTGGTGTCGACGTGGAGACTCTCCGCGACATGCTGAGGGTTCGTGCGTTCCGAAAGAGCCTCGCCGTCCGAACGCGCGGTTACTCTGATGCGGTGGTGTTCCAGTTCGAACCGAAAGAGTATAGCGCCAGGCGTCGGAGAGCGAGGCAGGTCTACCAGGCAAAGAAGGCCGCAGACCCTCGGGTTCACCTGGCGAAGAATCTTATGAGTCACTACGGAATTACACTTGAGGAGTGGGACCGGCTACTCCTCGGTTCCTCGGGACGGTGCACCATCTGCTTGCGCCCGTTCAAGAACAGCACCCATGAGCCACACGTGGACCATTGCCACAAGACGGGAATGGTTCGGGAGCTGCTCTGCCGGCGGTGCAACCAAGGCTTGGGGTTCTTCGAAGACGCGGAATTCCGGCGAGGAGTAACGGCCTATGTGCTCCGCCATCGCACGCGGGGAATCGTCGAAATCGCCGATTAAAATGCCGAGAGGTGGCTTTCTGACGCAGTGTAATCAAACGTTATCGTGCGTTAAAGCCCAGATTTAAAGTTGGCTCTATGCATCGTGGGAGCCCCGAGCCCAGGGCGCGTCAGGGTCAAAGGGAGCCTCCGCTAGGCCCTCGCGGCGGATAAGAAGCGCCTGTTCCGATGCGGTGAGGTAGTGCCCATCGGTGGACCGTTGAGTCAGTCCGCCTCGACCACCATACTCGGACGGTTCCATCTCCCNCTTGTTGCTAACCTGCGGTCCAGGGCTGATATCGGGCTTCGGTCGTTCCATGGGATCCTCCTATTGGGGTTGTCGCTATGCGTCGCGCGTCGTGTGCACGTCAGGCGTGAATCAGAGGTGTCCAGCGNCGTCCCTCGGTGAGTGGACAACGCCCCGCGTGTGTCGACTAAGGTGCGTGTCCGGCACAGCCTGGGGTCACCTGGGAGACGGGGTCTTCCATAGCCCCTGGTACCTCTGCATGAGCTTGGCCCGCTCTTCGGCGGTCAGGTTGACCGGGCTGGGCTCCACCCACGGCTTCACCTCGTAAACCGGACGCTTGGGCATCTTCCCCATGTGACGGGGATCTTCGACGTAACCCCTGAGATTCGGATACCGCTTGTGTAGCTCAGCCTCGGTCAGCGNCTTCTCCGGGTCGGTGTCGTCCTCGTCCTCCACACCCGGCTTAACGTAGTGCGTCGTCCCCTGGCTCTTAACCCAGTGAGGTTTCCGCTTCGCCAGGTCAGCTAGGGCTTCTTTCACGCCGGTAACGGTGCCGGTCTCGGGGTCGAACTCCACACCCCCCGCAGACCCGATAGCGCCGAGCACGTCTTCCGTATCGTGCCACTCGTAGCCGCCGGTCTCGAAGATCGCCAGGCGGAACGCTCCCGCTCGAATTCTGGCGTTCAGATCGGCGAGCTTTGTTCCCCGGTCGGCCAACTCGTCGGCGAGCTGCTGTTTCCGGGACTCGACCTCGTCCTGTAGGTTCTTTAGCGCCCGTTCGGCTGATCCAGCCCGCTTATCCGCGGCACGCATCCGAGACCTCATCAGCTCAAGTTCAGCCCTGGTCGCGGGACGGTCGTCCTCGTCGTCGTCGGAATTGACGGCATTGTGGTCGACGTCCTCGGGTGCTCCGCCTCCGATGGGGAAGACCGGGCGACGGGCCTTTCCCACACCCACCCAGCCAATAGGGGTTGACCAATGTGGGTGTGTGGGATCGGTAAGGGGCAGCTCGATACTCATGAGCCCTCGCTCTGTAGGGTCGCGCGCACTCTGTGGGCGCAAAGGTAAAGTCCGAACGCGACTTTGTCGCGATGGCTTTATCGTAACACTCCGTAACGATTCCCACACCTCACGAATAGTGGGCGAGCCTGGCCCGGAACGAGAAGCGCTGAGCGCGTCCCTGACGTTCCCGCAACGCGCTGCATCTGATTCATCGTCTGCGATATGACAAGCGCCCTACGGCGCCGCTAGAGTGCTCTAACGCTGCCCCTCGACTCGACACGTGCGACGTCGTGCACGTTCGACGTGACCGGCGAAGGGGCTCCCCGGACGAGCAGTGCGGCCGACGGGTCGCGTGAGAGTGGCGGGACGGTGAGATCTACCCCACACCCGCAGACAGGACCACTTCCCGACGCCCGGAATCGTCGGACCCGTGGTGAATGCTCGCGCCATGTCACCAACCGGCGATGCTCGCCCACGGAAGGCTCCTCGCAGGTCGAGGTCCGACAGCGATGAAGCGTACGTCCTCGACCTCTGCGGCGAAGTGATCGGAGAGGCCGGCCAGCGTCAGCACCGCTTCGCCTGGCTACTCGGCGACCCAGGCAAGTCGGGCCGGAGAGTCCGTCTGCCGGTCGATGCCTACTGGCCGGACCACGGCCTCGTGGTCGAGTACCGCGAGATCCAGCACGACCGGCCGACTCCCCACTTCGACAAGCCCGACAGGTTGACGGTGAGCGGTGTCCATCGCGGCAAGCAGCGGGCCATCTATGACCGCCGCCGCGAGGAGCTCGTACCAGCCCAGGGTCTTCGGCTGGTCATCCTGCGTCCGGCGGACCTTGTTGCTGACGCCCGCGGCCGGCTCAAGCGTCACCGTGCCCCGGACCTTGAGGTCATCCGCGGCCGACTGGAGTAGTTCCCACACCCCCGAGGGGCGACACGGAGCGCTCCCGGCCTCCAGCTCCGAGGACCTAGCCGGATTGCTCGACATATGTAGGCGACATATGTAGTCTGGGCTACGTGAAGTTGACCAATGTCCTGGAGCGGGTGCTGCGGGTGTTCCTGGAGGACCCNCAAGCCGACCGCTACGGCTACGACCTGATGAAGGCGGNCAAGGTCGCCAGCGGGACGCTGTACCCGATGCTCGCCCGACTGCAAGACGAGGGCCTGGTCACCTCCGCGTGGGAGCAGGCTCGTCCGGACGCCGGCGGTCGACCACCCCGCAAGTACTACCGGCTCACCGGCGAGGGCGTCCGCGTCGCCCGGCTCGAACTCGCCCAAGCGTCCCTCGACCACTCCACCGCCCCGGGAACTCGACGCACCACGGGCCGCCCCGCCACGGGTAGCGCCCAGTGACCCCCGGCTCCCTGATCCTGGGCCTAGCCGAGCGGATGATCCGCCTTGCCTGCCGGCGTCTACCCGAGGACGCTCGCGATGAGCGCTACCGAGAGTGGACGGCCGAACTCCCGGCGATNCTCCACGACCCCGACATCCGCTCAGCTTCTCGCCGTGCACTTCGCGTCCTGCTCTTTGCCGCCGATCAGCACCGCGGCATCCCTTCGGGCCGGGTCTTCATTATCCTCGTTGCCGCCAGCCAAAGTCGCGCCGTCCTCGCCATCCTCGCCGGCGACGCCATTCTCGGACTCATCGGCCTAACCGTCCTTCTCTGGGTCTTCCACCCCGGCCTCAGTTTCGGCCTCGGTGTCCTCTGCGGCAGTGTCGGTGCCCCGATCTTCATGCTCGGCTTCGTCCTAGGCTTGCGTTCCGAGATGCGTGCTCACCGAGGCCGTGGCGGTAAGGCGGATTCTCCGTGAGTACCGCCCTCGCGCTCGCGGGGGGCGCCCCCTGGTGGGCGTACCTGCTCCTCGGTCTCTCCGGACCCGTTGCCTACATATATAGGCTCCACGGGCTATACCGCCTCGCAGGCAAGGCCCTGGACAAGGCCGAAAGCGATCAGGTGGCCGCGATCATGACCACTGTCACGGGGCACTCCGCGNAGGCTCCACCCGACCCCTCGCCGCCCCGTCGTCGTGCTCGACGCCAGGCACGAGGACACTCGTCGGCATCAGCCTGACCCGCTTCCCGCAGGGTCTTCGGGGTCCGGGTCAGCCTCCTGTATCACGACCGGGTGAGCGTCGGTCCCGTCAGACATCACCATGGCGCCGGCGAGAAGCCCGAAGGCGCCCTCGGTGGCATCTACCTCGACCCGGGTCGTGGCCTTGCCGACGATGTTCTCGAAGATGAACTTCGCCGCGTCCAGCTTCACCGAGGGCGGGACGATCGGCTTACCGTGGGCGTCGGTCTCCTCGTTGGTCATGAGCTTGGCGAAGGTCTCGATCGCCTGGCCCAGGTAGCCGGCGAGCTTCTGCTTACCCAGTGTAATCAGTCGACGCTCGGCCTCACGCTGAACCACCGGGGTGAGCCAGGTCGGCACCATGGCATCGAAGCCGCCGTCTCGGGTCCTGGGCCTCCCTCGGGTCAGCTCCTCCCAGTCCCACTGTTCGACCGGCTTATAGAGCTCGGCGGCAACCTCGGCCGCCCGGTCCACGTCACCTCGTGCTGCGGCACGTCGGCCGACCCCTCGCAGGTTCTTTCGGTTCTGGCCGTCGTCTTCCATTACTACCTCCACACCCGCCGGCTGTGTTGCCGGTTCAGCTCTTCTACGTTCGGCCTGGTCAATCCATCACGTGGCCGTATCGGTCCTTCGGGTCGCGCACACAAGGGCTGCCCCTTGCACGGTGTACACTCCGGACGGGGCGCAACATCTGAATCCTCGTTCCANACCCCCCTTTTGATCTCAAGACGCAACCCGAATCGCGAGTCGCAACACGAGTCNCAAGACGCAAGACGCAAGACAGCGCGCGACACGCAACGTCGAAATGTTCCTACGTACGAATGATCAATTCTTTCTTTTTTACTGTGCGTATATGCCTTTTGGCTTTTTCGTCACATTCTGTAATTCTGATCATTCTTGCGCGTTGCGTGTCGCGCGTTGCGTCTTGCGTCTTGCGTCTTACCGTGGCTCGGTCAGCGTCCAGATCAGGCTGTCTTTACGGCTGCCCGGCTTGCGTTCGATCTGCCCCAAGCCTGCGAGCTTCTGCAACGCCGCCTCGCGGTGGTGCTTCATTCGGCTCGGTAGCCTTCTCTTGATTTCACCGTCGGTGATCTCTTCGTCGGCCAGCTTGGCTTTGATCCACTCCATCGTGGCCTCGAAGGCGGCCAGCTCGTTAGACTCGGCCACGCGCTCGATCGCGCGGCTTTTGCCTCGTNCCTGCGCCACGCTGGTCTCTGTGGACGCCAGCACTTGGATTACCCCTTGGCGGGTGTGGTCGGACATGTCGAGGACCCGGCCGGCGAGCTGCCAGTCTTCTTCGTCGACCTCGGTGCGCTTGTCGAGGAGACCCAGGATCGCCGCGATCTTGAGGCGGGACAGGTTCCGGTGGGCATCGAGCGGGGAGACGGTGCGCCGACCCGCGACCCGGTCATGGTGGGTCCGCCGGATCTCGATCTCGATGGGGTGGGCCACGCCGAGTGTGAGGGTCAGGTCGTCCCGGTCGAACGGCGTTCTCCAGGACAACGCCGGGATCGTGGTGGGTGTGGANGGGTCGAACGGCAGTGCGTCGGGGTCCGTCGCGGGCAGCCACAGGAAGCGCTGAGCGAGGCCGCTACCGGCCGTGTCGAGCAACGACCGGGCCCGCTCGGGCTGGACGCCACAGACGAGCGTGAGGCGGTAGGTGTGGGCCTCCATCGGTAGCCGCTTCGACTTATCGACGTAGGCGAAGCCGAGGGGCTCCCCCACCCAGGCGGAGCACAGCGTCGGGACGATCGTCGACCCGGAGCGGGTCTGTAGCGCGGTCAAGCTGTCGACCTCGCTCACGACGAACATCACGGCGGACTCGTACTGCTGGACCCCGCCGTTCGTCCGCTCCATGTACTGGTGGGTGACGCCTTCACCAGAGCCCAGGTTCACTGTCTTGATCTCGACTGGAAGATCAAGACAGTCTCGGGCGGACGACATCGCCGAGCCCTTTCCGCCCCCGGATGGGTCGACGATGTTGATGTACATGTTCAGGCTGGCTTTGCTGCCGATGAGCGGGGGGAGAGTGATGGTTGGGGGAATGGCGGTCGCGACGCGCGCCAGGACGACGCCGAACATCGCCCACGGCGATACGACCCGGGCCCTGGCGAAGTCGCGGATGTGGGAGAGCACTGGCCGCGCGTCCCAGAACTCGCCGGAGGGCACAGCCTCGGTGAGTGTGGGCTCGTCGGACACCGCAGCCACCCGGGCTCGGATTATCGCGCGGTCCTCGTTGACGCTGCGAACCGCGTCGGCGATCTGATCTTGAAGTGCCGCGGGCCGTACGCTCTTGCCGTCGCCGCCGCCGAACTTCGAGATGCCGAGGCCCGAGGCCCAGACGACGGCGAAGACTTCTTCCTTGGTGCATCCGGNCTTGAGCAACTCCTTCTCAGCCGCCCATAGGGCCTTGTGGCGCCCGATGCCTTCGAAGTCCTCTTCGTCTACCTGGCGCACGGGCAGCCGGAGCCACCGCACGACGTTCGCAGGCAGCTTCCCGTTCAGCCGGNCCCAGACGATGTCTGCATCCACCTCGGACGGGTTCCAGGGGNCGACCTCAGAGGGGGGTGTGGGTAGAGGGAGCCCAGCCCAGGCCGGTGAGGTCAGGTCGTGTGTCGGACCGTCGTCCCACAGCAAGATCCCCTCGGCGCCGCCCGGTCCGTACTTGCCCTTCCGGTTCCGTCGCCCCGGTACCCGGATGAAATGGCACGGAGATCGCGCATCTTTAACCCGGAGGTGCTTTTGTAGCCGCGTGTTCCACCTCCGGTGCTCGTCGACCGAAAGGGCATCACCTTCGAGCAACCAGACCGCCTGATATGAGCCCGGGGACGTCTGCCATGCGATCGTAGGCTTGAGTTTTGCAGAAATACGCCAGGGCTTGACTGTATCGAGATCTTGAAAAAGGACGCGGGATGGTAGGACGTCAACGTCCCTCGCGCTCGCTCGACCAAAGAGATTGGGCGTAAAGAACCTATCCCGCGTCCGGCTGCTTAGCCGAAATTCTAGCTCCTGCGTGGTGGGCGGAAAGGGTAGGAACTCTTGAGTTGGCGAAGCACCGGTGCCGGCTTCACCCTTTTCATGCCATGGGATATATAGATAAGCTTCTCCCGCGATCGGATGATTACTCCAGATCCNGAGGAGGATTCGAGCCTGAGCGCGGGAATCGAGCGTACCAAGCCAAGACTTAGAAAAGTCAAGGTAGGTCGGTGTCGGTCGCGTCATTGTGATATGATTCCTTCACTCTGGTTCCACCTGGTAGTTGAATGACCTCGTGTCTGCCCCGGCGCGAGGTCATTCTTTTGGACTCGCTGGCTCTCCTCGGCACGATTCGCACGTCCCGATGACCACAGTCATGGGTCCGCCACCGTTGAATAGCCCGGCTACAAGCTGACCGGGTCGGTGCTTCCGGCAGACATCGCACGTATGCGCCTCAGCCCCTTCCGGGACGGGGATACGCCATGTGCAGCGACCGCAGACGATCAGCGTGGGATCCCAGGCAGCCAGGAAGACCGGCTGTGGTGCATCGCCTCGAAGATGGGAGCAGCCCCGAAGCGGCCGGGTGGGCATCGCTGTCTCGATCGACCTGATAAGCCGACGGATCGGCTCCGTGATCTCCCCGCTTCTGAAGCCCGGAGCCCGGTTCANCCGTTCCCGCATCTCCGCTGCGGCTGCCCGACGCTGATCCTCAACGTGGTTCGGTAGGGGGGTCATGCCTCGTCCTCGTCAGTGTCCCTAGCCGGGCAGGGCACGTAGCCGGGCAGTGTCGCCCCGTCCACACCCTCCACGGGGATGCGGTACTTACCCATGTGCTCCTCGGCGTAGCCGTTCTCAACGCCGACACGAAGTTGCCGCTTCACCCCGTGGGGGCTGGCTGTGCACGACATTCCCCGATTCTTGATCCTCCAAAGCTGGATGGAGGGAACGTCGAACCACTGATCCTTTCCGCCCATCGCTTCCAAGTCGTGTACTGCTTTTGGCACGAGGTTCGGTCCTCCTGCGGGCATGAGAATCTTCCTTCTCTGCGACTGATATGACGTGCGCGAATGCGCATTACAAATATATTGTTCAGAAATGCCGATGTCGAATTTTCCGGCGTCGATGTAGTTGGGTCTGCGGCATTGCTTTCATCCGCCCTCCAACCCCGCGCGTCACGTCACTCACGACGCGCGGGGCGGTGCATTAGGGCGTGCCAGGGTCGACGCTGACGAGCCGAATCACGCCCCGAATGTCATTCGACGTGCGAGTGACTATGGAACGCCGGCGGCGATCTCAAGCGCTCGTTACGCTGCGGGTGCCTCGCGCGATGGGGTGACGTCATCACGTCGAGGCGTTATCGCTGGTCGCCGTGGGTCGATCTGGGACGCTCGACCGTGGACGTTGATAGGCCCCACCACTGACCGCAGGAGGTCAACGGTGCCAGTGGCGATGGGCTTCTCAGCTACCAGCTCACGAGCACGACGCGCGGCAGCCTCGGCAATTTCAGCCGCGAGGGATGGCGCGACCATGCGGGACGCGATGAGAGGTCGAATATCGACCGGCTGATCGGGGGGTGTGGATAGAGACACGGGGAGCGCTCTCCAGGGCGCGCAAATGGTCCACCGCTACGTGCGGTGTACCGGCCCGTTTTGATAGCGCTCCTGGCGTGAGCGATCTCTACCCGTTCCGATGGCGGAACGTGCGCCCCGATATGCCGCGAGGTCGGCCAAAGATGATCCGCAGCCCTCCGTAGGGGATGCGGCCCTCGATAAGCCCCGAGGTGTGGNGGTCGATCGGTCTCCCGATCAGTTGTATCGGTTACCCGATCGCGATGAACGTACGTGTCCGGCCCGGACATCGTCAAAGTGACCCAGCCCACATCCGCCGGGGGGTGNCCTACCTGCGCTCGATCAGGATGTGGTCGGTCGTAGCGGTCCGCCCCTTGCCGACCGGCAGTAGGACGACCCTCAGGAGTGCTGCGACCACAGCGCGCTTCTGAGCCAGGGTCATGACGTACTGCCAGTGGTAGGCGATGTCTTCAACGCCGAGCAGGCCCGCAGCAGCTGTGGCGTTACTCATAGCCGTCTGGCGCTGCCGCAGCGCGTCGAGCTCGCCCCGGATCTTGTCGAGTGCAGACTTCCGTGCGATGGCAAGGATCTCGTCGTCCGGGTCGTCATCTGCCATCTGCTCACCGATGCGGGCCGCTCGGGCTTTGCAGGCTTCGATGCCCTGGGCGATCTTGAGTACCTCGTTGGCGTCGGGTGTATCCGCCATCAAAAGATCTTCGATAACCCCTGCCTCGCCCAGCATGCGGACCACGGTCTCTTCGACGTAGGCGTCCACTGGGTCGCCGTGTCTGCTCAGGCGATTACATCCGCCGCCCAGCTTGCCGGGGCAGAGGTAGATGCGTTTCTTGATCTTCGAGTCGTTCCGGCAGACGACCGGGATGTCCTTGCCATCTGCGAGGCACCTCCCGCACAGCATGATCCCGGAGAGCAGGTGAACGTGCCGGTTCGACCACCCGTGAGGTCTCGACCTCGCGTCCATGAGGGTGATCAAGATCGCCCACTTGCCGGGGTCGATGATCGGTTCCCACGTCGCGGTGCCCACGACCTTGCCCTTGTACCGTCGCTGTCCCGCGATGCCTGGGTTCCTCAGGACAGCCCTGAGTGCCGCCGTCGTCCACACCCCCCCGTGCTGTGTGCGGATGCCTCGCTCGTTGAGCTCCAGGACGATCGAGCGGTACGAGTCGCCCCGCATGACGCGGTACACCATGCCGCACACCACGGCCGACTCCTCCGGGTGCATGAGTCGTTGCTTGTGGTGCTTGGGAGCGAGGGGATCGGAAACGTAGCCGTACGGTCGACCGCCCGAGGGGCGTCCCTCCTCGGCTGCCTGCTTGTGCGAGTCGGATACTCGGGTACCTGCTTGCTCGACCTCGTAGGTATCCGTCTCGCCCAGGATGTTGGCGACTAGTCGACCTGCGGGTGTGGAGAGATCGAGGTCGGTACCCCCGGTGCAAACGATCTTTACCCGGTGCGTCGCGAGCAGCTCGTAAGTCTCCAACCGCTCACGACGGTTCCGCACCAGGCGACCAGTCATGTAGCAGACGATCACCTGGATGTGACCCGCGCGCACGGCTGCTAGAAGGGCCTCGAACCGGGGCCGCTTCACCTTGCCCGTGGTGGCGCTTAGGTCGTTGTCAACGAACTCGCCCACCATGAGCCAGCTCGGATGACGGGCGACCTCGTTCCGCGCGTCCTGGATCTGCCTCGTGACGCCTTTCTGATCATTCCCCGGGTCACGGCTGATCCTCCCGTACGCAGCCACGCCAACCCGGATGACCTGGGCATCTTGCTCGCTCATGCTCAATAATGACATAAGCGATGCGACGTCGCGACCCTGTTTCTTCGCGTGTCCTGCTGGCGGCAGCTTGCCGACAACGTCGCCGCGAGCCTCGTGCGCGGGGACCGGGCGCTGGTCTACGGCCGGCTGCGGCAGCGCTCGTTCGAGACGAGCGAGGGGGAGCGGCGCGTCAGCTACGAGATCGACGCCGATGCCGTCGGCACGGAGCTGACCTGNCACGCGGCGCGCTCCCAGCGGCTTACCCGGCGGCCCGCAGCCGCACCGGTCGAGGCCACCGGGCTCAACCTGCCCGGCGGCGGGCCGCTGGTCGACCTGCGAGAGTCGGCCGAGGTCGGTCCACCGCAGCCGGAGCACGTCGCGTCGGTCGCGGTCACCGGCGGAAGGGAGGAGCTGGCGCACGCCCTGACGAGGGACATGCAGCCGATCGGCGTCGCCGCGATCGGGTCGACAGCGGCCGGCCTGGTGCCGGGGGTGTCGGCGCCGCTGGCTACGGCGGCACCGCGGGCCGACGCCCTGGGCGGAGGGGGAGCGGGGGCGACGCCCTTCCCGTCCGGCTCGGGCGTGGACGGCTCGCCCTGGCGCGCGTTCTCTGCCGCCGCCGAGCAGCACTGATCATCTCATGGCCAACGATGACGGCAATGCGTAAAGGTGGGGTGGACCTGCCGCCGACGCCGTCGGCGGCGCTGGGTAGCGTGCCGGGGGTGAGTAGCCGGCACGAGAGCAGGCGGCGCGCACCCGCGCCCGCCGAGCCGGACTCCGGTCCGGTGCTGCCGGCCGTCCCGGCGCAGCGGGCAGTTTGGGGAAGGGCCCCCACAGGCAGTCCCGCGGGGCCGGGTGAGGACGCCCTCGGTCGGCGCCTGAGGGGGCGCCTCGCCGCTGCTCCGGCGGCAGCGCGGTACGTCGCGGTGCTCGCCATGCTGAGCGCCGCCGCTGCCGTCGTGCTGAGACACACCGTCTTTCCCCTGCTGTCGGTCAACAACGACGAGGGCATCTACCTGTTGCACGCTCGGACGCTGGCCGAGGGCAGGCTGTTCCCGCCCGCGCCGCATCCCGCGCAGTCCTACCTGCCGTGGCTCGGCACCGTCGTCGACGACCATTACGTCCTGAAGTACACGCCCTTCGTGCCCGCGGTCTTCGCGGCCAGCCTGTTCGTCGCCGGCAGCATCGATCCGGCGCTCGCCGTCATTGCGGCGGCGGCGGTCGTCGTCACCTACCTGCTCGGCGTCGAACTGTCGGGCAGCCGCAGGGTCGCGGCGCTGGCCGCGACCCTGCTCGCCCTTTCCCCGCTGGTGCTTCTGCAGAGCGCCATGGTGCTCAGCTACCTGCCGGCACTGGTCCTGCTCCAGGCGACCATGCTCGGGGTGCTGCGAGGCCGGCGGTTACACCGCGCGCCGCCCGTGCTGGGTGCCGGGGTCGCGCTCGGCGTCGCCGCGGCGGTGCGGCCGTACGACGTCGTGCTGTTGCTGGCACCCCTCGCGGTCTGGCTGCTGGTGACCTCGGCCGGGCGGTGCTGGTGGCTGGTGCGCTGGCTGGTGTGCGGCCTGGCCGCGCCGGCGGTGATCGTGCTGCTCACCAACGCGGCGGCGACCGGGAGCCCGCTGCGTCTGCCGTTCGCGCTGCTCGAACCCGACGATCGGATCGGCTTCGGGCTGCGCAAGCTCTACCCGGCCGACGGGCGGCACGACTTCGGCCTCACCGACGGACTGAGCTCCGTCGGGGACCATCTCTGGCTGCTCGGCGGCTGGGCCTTCGGCGGCGTCGTGCTTGCGGCGGCGTCGCTCGCCGCCGGAGTGCGGCGGCGACTGTCCGCGCCCGCCGCGATGCTGGGCCTCGGCGGACTGCTGTTCCTGATTGGGTATGTCTGCTTCTGGGGAGCGTGGAACGCCGCCGAGCTGTGGGGCGGCATCCGCTACCTCGGCCCCTTCTACATGGTCGCCGTCCTCATCCCGCTCGTGCACCTCGGCGCGACCGGATGCGCGTGGGGCGCGGCTGCCCTGGTCGCCCGTGGACGCCGGCTCGGGTTCGCCGTGCTCGTCCCGGTCGTGGCGGCCGTCGTCACCCTCACGGTCGTGGTCCTCACCGGTGCGGTGCGCGACAACCTCGTGTTGACCGGCAACGACCGGGAGCTGCGCGCCATGCTGCGCCGGCTGCCGGATCGCCCGCTGGTGTTCGTCGCGGCGAACCCGGCGTTCCTCGGCCATCCCACCCCCGTGACGGCCAACGGCCCGGATCTCGACGACCCGGTGCTGTATGCGGTCGCCCGCGGCGTCGACGACCTCACCGTGGTCGCGGACCATCCCGACCGGCCTGCCTACCTGCTGCGCCTCGCCCCGGCGTACGACCGGTCGCCCGGGTCGCCGTCCACGGCGCGGGTCGAGCGACTCGCGGTCCGCGCCGGGGACCGGGTGGCGGCGACGGTCGCCGTCCCGGCCGGCGCCACGCCGCCTCGGAGCCGGTCCGCCCGGCTCGTGCTCACCGCCGGCCGCGACCGGCTTTCCATCCCGGTCGACCCGCGGGCGGCGACGTCGCTGACGTTCACCGTCGACGACGACGGCCTCGGCGTGGACGATCTCGCCCTCGATGACGACACGGGGTCGGCTCGCCCGGGCGCGGCGCGTAAGCCGGCCGTCCGCCCGACGGCGACCGTGGTCCGCGGCGGCCGCGGCACCTCCGTCGCCGTGACGCTGTATGCGACGGACCGCCGGGGGCACGAGCACGCCGTCGACCAGCAGATCCTCCCCGTGCGGCTCGCCGCGGGCCGCGCTGCGCCGGATCGGGGCGGGCCCGCGGTCACGGTGCTCGGGTCGGTGGGGCAGGTCGACGAGGTCGGCACGGGTGCCCGGCCGCCGCTGCGGGTCAGCCTCGCGGACGCCGGTGCCGCCCGGGGGGGCGACGTCACGGACAGGCGAGGGGGCGAGGTGACTCAGTCGACGCGGCGGATCGGTGGCGGTGCGTACGTGCCGTCGAGCACGTCCTCGCCAGGGCCGTAGATCCGCAGCGTGGGACGGAAGTCGCCGGTCGCCGCGGGCAGCCAGTTGGCCTGCTCGACCTCGTCGGACGGGGGATCGCTCTGGATGAGGACACGGACCGAGCCGTCCGGGCCGCGGCGCAGGTCGCGGGTTCGACTGCCCAGGGAGAACCGGTGCAGGGAATTGTCCACCAGGTAGTACTCGGGAGCGTCGTACATCGTCACCGACCATTCCGCCGCGGGGGGCGGCGGCGCCAGGTCAAAGATGTAGCGGTGGGCGCCCGTCAGGCGGCGGCCCTCAACGTCCACCAGGCAGGTCGCCTCGATGCTCTCGTAGCCGTGGGTCGCGCCGATCGGCTGACGGGCCGCCATCGCCCGAGCCAGCCGGGCCTGGTCGCGGTCGGTCATCCGCCAGGCCGGCTCGTCGCGGGTTCCCGGCCCCAGGCGGTCGAGGTTGAAGTCGAGGGCGTGCGGGGTGCTGGACCAGCCGTTGCTCAGTGCCCGCCCGGCGTGGGCGACGCGTTCGAGCCCGTCGCGGCCGGCGCGCAACCCGCCGCGCAGCGACCAGGTGAGCNCCGGATCGGGATCGACGTANGGCGAGGGATCGTCGAAGATCCCGAGCGGGGCGAAGCGGCGGGCATAGTCGGCCTCGGCCGGCGGCGGGGGGCAGGCCCGCTGCCAGATCCGCAGCTCCTCCCAGAACCGCAGGTCGTCGCAGACGCTCTTCGAATGCTCCGGCGGTCCCTCCGCTCGGCGCGCGNCCGGATCCAGGGGATGCAACCGGAGCTCGTCCTGAAGCCGGTGGACCGGGCGGGCGTCGGCCGGGTCGTCGAGGCCGAAACGGCCGATCACGGTCAGCAGTCGGGTCGGGACCTCGATGCGGATCAGGTCCGACGGCGTCGGCTCCGTCCAGCCGGGTGGCACGAGCACGTACGACCCGCCGCGCCCGGTGCCGGTCCGTCGCCCCGCGTAGGCGAAGTTGTTGCGCCAGGCGTCGACGAACAGCAGCAGGCTGTACCGGTCACCGCAGTCCGGGACGGACAGGACCAGCGGGCCCGGTGCGAGGTCGACCTGCGCCACCGAGTGCAGCACGTCCGCGTTGACGCTGACGAACGGCGAGCGTGGGCCCGGAAGATCACGCATGTGGGCGAAGGCGTTGAACCCGGCGGGTGCGAGCAGCCCGATCCCCTCGCCCGCGAACCGCCCGCTCAGCCGGACGTTGCTCACCAGCGGGTAGCCGAAGACGTACGCCTCGGCCGCCAGCCCGAACCGGTGGTCATTCGCCCGCATACCTGCCCGCCCGCCACCTCTCGCCGTCTGGTGACGGCTCTCGTACCGTCCGTGCCCGCGATCCGGTGGAGGTATCCCACCGAGGCCGTGAGGGCCGGTGCGGCCGGCGGGAACAGACCGCGAAACGGTGGTGGACGGTCACGCCACCGATCACCGCCGCGAGGGTGGTCGCCGCGATGCCCTAGGGTTGACGACATGGCGCAGTACGTCTTCCAGTTGCGCAAAGCGCGCAAGGCCCACGGTGACAAGGTCATCCTCGATGACGTGACCCTGGCTTTCCTGCCCGGAGCGAAGATCGGGGTGGTCGGTCCCAACGGGGCGGGGAAGTCGTCCCTGCTCAAGATCATGGCTGGGCTCGACCAGCCGAGTAACGGTGAGGCGATCCTGAGCCCCGGCTACTCCGTGGGCATGCTCGCCCAGGAGCCGGCGCTCGACGAGACCAAGGACGTCCGCGGCAACGTCGAGGACGGGGTGCGCGAGATCCGCCGGGTGCTCGCCCGCTACGAGGAGATCAACGAGAAGATGACCGCGCCCGACGCGGACTTCGACTCGCTGCTCGCCGAACAGGCCGAGCTCATCGACAAGATCGAGGCCGGCAACGCCTGGGAGCTCGACAGTCAGCTCGATCAGGCGATGGACGCGCTGCGGCTGCCCCCGGGTGACGCCGACGTGTCGCTGCTGTCCGGCGGTGAGCGGCGCCGGGTCGCCCTGTGCAAGCTGCTGCTCGAGGCGCCCGACCTGCTGCTGCTCGACGAGCCGACCAACCACCTCGACGCGGAGAGCGTCGCCTGGCTCGAGCAGCACCTGGCCCGCTACGCCGGCGCCGTGCTCGCCGTCACCCACGACCGGTACTTCCTCGACAACGTCGCCGGCTGGATTCTCGAGCTCGACCGGGGCCGCGCGCACGCCTACGAGGGCAACTACACGACCTACCTGGAGGCCAAGGCGGCCCGGCTCAAGGTCGAGGGCCAGAAGGACGCCAAGCGGCGCCGGGTCCTCGCCCAGGAACTCGAGTGGGTCCGCTCCAACCCGAAGGCCCGCCAGACCAAGAGCAAGTCACGCCTGTCCCGCTACGAGGAGTTGGCCGCCGAGGCGGACCGGGCTCGCCCGCGCGACTTCGAGGACATCCAGATCCCGCCCGGCCCACGGCTGGGCAACCAGGTCATCGAGGCCAAGGGGCTAGCCAAGGGGTTCGACGGCCGTCTGCTCATCGACGACCTGTCGTTCACCCTGCCGCGTGGCGGCATCGTCGGTGTGATCGGCCCCAACGGGGTCGGCAAGACCACGCTGTTCACGATGCTCACCGGGCAGGCGACTCCCGACGCGGGCAGCCTTGTCATNGGTGACACCGTCGACATCGCCTACGTCGATCAGTCCCGGGCCGGCCTCGACCCGAAGAAGAACGTCTGGCAGGTCGTCTCCGACGGCCTCGACCACATCGTCGTCGGCAAGGTCGACTTCCCCAGCCGGGCGTACGTGTCGTCGTTCGGGTTCAAGGGCCCGGACCAGCAGAAGCCCGTCGGCGTGCTGTCCGGCGGTGAGCGCAACCGGCTCAACCTCGNCCTGACCCTCAAGCGCGGCGGCAACGTGCTGCTCCTCGACGAGCCCACCAACGACCTCGACGTGGAGACCCTGCGGTCGCTGGAGGACGCGCTGCTGGAGTTCGCCGGCTGCGCCGTGGTCGTCTCCCACGACCGCTGGTTTCTCGACCGGGTCGCCACCCACATCCTCGCCTGGGAGGGCACCGACGAGGACCCGGCCCGCTGGTTCTGGTTCGAGGGCAACTTCGCCGACTACGAGGCCAACAAGATCGAGCGGCTTGGCCAGGAGGCCGCCCGCCCACACCGCGTCACCTACCGCAAGCTCACGCGCGACTGACGTTCCGCCGCCGCCCGGGCTGGGAGACCAGCACGGGCGGCGGCGTCGGGACGGCCTTGTCGTCGGACGGCCTTGTCGGCGAACTCAGGCGGCGAACTCAGGCGGCGAGCTCAGTCGGCGCGGTTCTGNAGCGAGTTCGCCGCCATCTGCAGGTAGTCCCAGAGCGTCTTGTACTGATCGGGCGGCAGGTTCAGGGAGTCGACCGCCGCGCGCATCACGACGAGCCAGGCGTCGCGCTGTACCGGGCCGATCGCGAACGGCACGTGCCGCATCCGCAGCCGCGGGTGGCCCCGCAGCTCCTGATAATCGCTCGGGCCGCCCCAGTACTGGATGAGGAACAGGCGCAGGCGATCCTCCGCCCCCNCCAGATCCTCCTCCGGGTACAGCGGACGCAACACCGGATCGTTCNCCACCCCCTGGTAGAACCGCGCGACCAGCCTGCGGAACGTCGGCTCTCCGCCGACCGCATCGAAGAAGGTCGTCGTGGGCTGGGCCGGTGTGCGGGGCTGGCTCACGCCTCCATTGTGCGTCACATTCGCCTGCATCCGGGCCGCCGATGCNCTCTCAGNCCGTACGGGGTGCGACCCACGCCGTGGTGTCCGGTGGCAGGGTCAGCGTCGCGCCGTCGTAACCCACAGGTCCGCTCGCGAGCACCAGTCGGCCGCTCAGGTCGATTGTCACCTCCCGTCCCATCGTCGTCACGCACGTCATACGTGCCGGCCCCACCGAGGTGGGCGCCCCCGGGGTCGCCCGTTCGGCGGTCGTCGGGTCCGCGGTCGTCCGGTCGAAGGCAAGACAGCCCGCGGGTGCGTCGTCGCGCCAGTGCAGCTCGTCGCCGCGCAGGTGCGGCAGGGCCCGGCGCAGCGCGAGCGCCCCGCGGATGAGCAGCCACGTCGACATCGGATCTTCGGCCTGGGCGAGGATCGCGAACCCGGCCCAGTCGGCCGGCTGCGGCAGCCACGGCTCGACGCCGTCCGCGGTGAATCCGTACGGCGGCGCGTCGCCGGACCAGGGCAGCGGCACGCGGGCGCCGTCCCGGCCCGCCACCGTGCCCCCCGAACGGGTCCACGCCGGGTCCTGGCGCGCCGCCGGCGGCACGTCGGCCTGCGGCAGCGCCAGCTCGTCGCCCTGGTAGAGCACGGCGACGCCGGGCAGCGCGAGCAGGGTCAGCAGAGCCGCCCGGGCGCGGCGGGTGCCGACCTCCCCGCCCCCGTAGCGGGTCACCGGACGCACCACGTCGTGGTTGGCCAGCACCCAGGTGGCCGGCGCGCCGACCGCCGTGAGCGCCGCGCGTTCGGCGTCGATCACCGTCCGCCAGTCCGGCGCCGACCACGGGATGGTCAGCAGGGAGAACGAGAACGTCAGGTGCAGCTCGTCGGGGCGGACGTACCGGGCCAGGCGCGCCGGGTCGCGTACCCAGGTCTCCCCGATCAGCACCCGGGGCCGGCCGTCCCGGCGGGTGTACTCGTCAGTGATCGCCCGNCAGCTCCGGTAGATCTCGTGCACGCCGTCCTGGTCCCAGACCCGCGGTTCGCCCTCCTCCCGAAACCCGCTGTCGTCGATCATCCGGCCGGGTGGGTTGTCGCGCAGCTCGCCGTCCTTGACCAGGCC
The DNA here is from genome assembly GCF_001421075.1 of Frankia sp. CpI1-P. Taxonomy (NCBI): domain Bacteria; kingdom Bacillati; phylum Actinomycetota; class Actinomycetes; order Frankiales; family Frankiaceae; genus Frankia; species Frankia sp. CpI1-P. The sequence goes on from NZ_LJJX01000022.1 coordinate 38,489, forward strand.
GTGGCTGACGTCGATGCGGAAACCGTCGACGCCCCGGTCGAGCCAGAAACGCAGGGTCGCCTCATGATCGGCCCGCACCGCGGGATGGTCCCAGTTCCAGTCGGGTTGCTCGGCGTCGAACAGGTGCAGGTACCACTGGCCGTCGGCAACCCGGGTCCAGGCCGGACCGCCGAAGACGGACATCCAGTTGTTCGGGGGCTCGCCGCCGTCCGGTCCCCGCCCGTCCCGGAAGATGTACAGCTCCCGCTCGGGTCCGCCCGCCGGGGCCGCCAGCGCCGCCTGGAAGGCCGGGTGCGCCGAGCTGGAATGGTTCGGAACCAGATCGACGAGGACGGCGAGACCGGCGTCGGCGGCGTCGGTGAGCAGCGCATCGACGTCGGCGAGGCTGCCGAACAGCGGGTCGACCTCGCGGTGGTCGGCGACGTCGTAGCCGTGGTCGGCCATCGGGGACGGGTAGAAGGGTGTGATCCACAGGGCGTCCACGCCCAGCTCGGCGAGGGCCGGCAGGTGCTGGCGCAGACCGGTGAGGTCGCCGACGCCGTCGCCGTCGGAGTCGGCGAAGCTGCGCAGATACACCTCGTACAACACGGCCCGCCGCCACCATCCGGCATCCCGGTTGCCAACGCGGGCCGGAGACGAACGGGGGGTTTCCCCCCTGTTACCAGAACTCGATCCAATCGTGGAATAGTCAGTGCTGGAATGATGTATCCCCATGTGATCCTTTCTAAGGCCCCTGGTCCCGCAGTGACCGATACCCACCAGGGCGCCGTCGCCGACGTCGGGACGTTGACAGATCTGCCGGCCGTCCCGGCCTCCGGCGGCGTACCTAGCACCTCGGCCCCGCCCGGTCTGTCCCGTCCGGACCTACCGCCCCGCCGGGACTCGATGCCCCGGGCTGCCCCACCGTCGCGGCCTTCCGGACGCGGGCGGTCGGACGGCCNCGCTGGTGCGACACATGCTCCTCCGGCGACGGCTCGGTGGCGGCAAACCCGGCTCGAGTGNGCGAAGGGATGGCGATGGGGTACCGCTCCCGGCTCGGGTCGACGTTCTCGCGATGCGCGATATCCGGTTACCGAACTAGACTTCCGCGGGTGGACCAGGTGACTGGCCGTTACGGCTCGGTCCCGGTAGTCGGATTCGATCGGGGGCGGGGGGATCCAGCCCCGACGCCCGAACCCGCCACCGGGGCTTCGTCCGGCATGTCCGCTATCGCTGCCGCGGCGGACGCCGGGATCGCCCTGAGTTCGCAGGCGGCAGCCCGGATGTCGCAGCAGGTGCGCCGCTCGGCGTCAGCGGGGCTGCGCGGTGCCCGGGGGATCGCCCGCGTGCTGTGGGGCGGCCCGGGCGGCGACGGCCGGGGCGGCCCGGACGGCTCGCCGGCGTCGTTCCTGGCCGACGCCGGGCTCGTCCTCGGTGGCACCCTCGATCCTGAGCACGTCCCCGACCTGTTGGCCGGGCTGGCGGTGCCCCGCTTCGGCACCGGCGCGATGGTCTGGGTGCGCGACGGCGACGACGTGCGGCTGGGCGCCACCGTCTTCATCGACCCGAAGGTCGACAAGATCATGCGGGCGATCGTCGCCACCCGCCCGCCCACGCTCGCCGACGACTTCCCGCCCGGCGTCGTGCTGCGCAACGGGCAGACCTACTGCCTGCCCGACTTCGACAGCCTGCGAGCCACGCTGTCGTTCCCGCACGAGCTCGCCTACCAGCAGTTCCGCCGCATCCAGGGCGGCCCGACGGCGAACGTGCCGCTGTCGGTGCACGGGCGGATCCTCGGCGCCATCACCGTCGGCCGCCGCGAGGGCTTCTACACCAACGCCGAGGTCACTCTGCTGGAGGACCTGGCCCGCCGCGGCGCCCTCGCGTTGGAGAACGCCCTGCGCTTCAAGGAGGCCCAGGAGTCCGCGTTGACCCTGCAGCGCTCGCTGCTGCCGGCCCATCCGCCCGCTCTCGAGGGCGTCGAGATCGCCATGGAGTACCGGCCGGGGACGGCGGGCACCGAGGTCGGCGGCGACCTCTACGACGTGATCCCGCTGTCCGGTGGCAGGGTGGGAGTAGCCATCGGCGACGTGATGGGCCGCGGGCTGCGGGCCGCCGCGGTGATGGGCCAGCTTCGCGCGGCGCTGCGGGCCTANGCGCTGGAGGACTGGTGCCCCGCGGAGGTCCTCACCCGNCTGGATCGGGTCGTCGGCCTGCTGCCCGGCCTGCAGCTCGCCACCTGCATCTATGCGGTCTACGACCGGCATACCGGCCGGGCGACCATCGCCAACGCCGGGCACCCCGCCCCGCTGGTGATCCTGCCCGACGAGGACCCGGACTACCTCGTGCTCGACCCCGGCCTGCCGCTCGGCGTCGGCGAGGGCGGCGGCTTCAGCGAGACGACGGTGACGCTGCCGCCGGGCTCGGCGTTGGTGATGTTCACCGACGGCCTGGTGGAGTCGCGGCGCCGGCCGCTGGTCGACGGCCTGGAGAACCTGCGGCGCGGATTGACCGAGCAGCGTGCCCGGGTGGCCGCCGCGCGGGCCGGCCAGGCCGCGGCAAACGGCAACCCCGGCGACGCTGCGCGGGGGGGTGCGGCGGAGGGCGACCCGGCCGGCGGCTCTGACAGGCCCGGCGAGGCGTCGACCGGCGCGTGGGTCGACCGGCGGGCGCCCGGGCCCTCCCTCGGCCCGCCGCGGGGCATGGCCGACCGGCGCAGCGGCCGGGACCGGCGCACCGGCCCGGACCGCCGCGCCGGGGGCGAACGTCGCGCCGGGGGGGCCGATCGGCGCCGCCGGGCCCGCGGTGACAGCTTCGCCGCGCGGAGCTGGTTCGGCCCGGACACGGTTGCCGGTACCGGCGAGGGCCCGGCCGAGGAGACGGCCCGGTCGCTGCTCGAACGGTGCCTGATCGCCGCCGACCTGCCGGCCCGCACCGACGACGACACAGCCATGGTGGTGCTGACCACCCAGGCGGTGAACCCGCCGCTGCTCGAACTGGCGCTGCCCGCGGTGGCCGCCTCGGCCGGGCAGGCCCGGATGGCGATGCGCGACGTCATGCTCGACTACGGCATCACCTCGGTCGAGGACGCGACCCTGCTGGTCAGCGAGGTGGTGACGAACGCGGTCCTGCACGCGCGCAGCGACCTGGTGCTGCGGGCGTCGCTGGAGCCGGGCCGGCTGCGGATCAGCGTCGAGGACCGCGAGGGCGGCCACCTGCCGCGTCCGGGCGCGGCGGCGGCGAACAAGCCCGACCCCGAGTCGGGCTGGGGCCTGCTGCTGGTGGAGGCGCTGTCGCTGGCCTGGGGAGTCGAGACGACCCCGGGCGGCAAGCGGGTCTGGTTCGACATCGAGATCCCCGACGTGCCGGGACGTGGCGTCGGGGGCCGGCTGCCAGCCGGATCCGAACCGCCGCCGCTGATGGATCCCCCGGGGCACGGACCGTTTCCCCCCGACCCGCCGGCCCAGGGCCGGGGCTGGACCTGACCCCCGGGCCCGCCTGCCCCCGGGCCCGCCTGCCCCCGGGCCCTCGCTGCTGTCCGGGCTCTCGCTNCTGTCCGGGCTCTCAGCGGCGGGCAGACGCTGCGGGGGACACCTGCGTCGCCTCGGCGGTGCGCACGATGTTGCGCAGCATGCCGCCGAACACGGCCGCATGGAAGGGACTGATCGCCCACCAGTAGAGCTGGCCGGGCAGCCCGCGGGGCAGGAAGATCGCCCGCTGCCGGTAGACCGTNCCGCCGTCGTCGCCGACGGCGGCACGCAGCTCCAGCCAGCCGTCGCCGGGCATCTTCATCTCCGCGCGCAACCGCAGCAGCCGGCCGGGCTCGATCTCCTCGACGCGCCAGAAGTCCAGCGCCTCCCCGACGTGCACCCGCTGCGGGTCCCGCCGGCCGCGGCGCAGGCCGACGCCGCCCAGCACGATGTCCAGCCAGCCGCGAGCCGACCAGGCCAGCGGCCACGAGTACCAGCCGTTCTCGCCGCCGATGCCCTCGATGACCCGCCAGAGCCGATTCGGTGGGGCGGCCACCGGCATGCTGCGCTCGTCGACGTAGAGCGCCCCGCCCGTCCAGTGCGGGTCCGTGAAGGTCGGCTCGCCGGGCGGCCGGGGAGCGCAGGCCACGCCGCCGCGTCCCGCCGCGGTCCCCAGGACCGACGGCGGCAGGGTCCCTGCCGTCACTGCGGTCCCTGCCGTCACTGCGGTCCCTGCCGGCTTCGGCGAGCCGGCCCGCCGCCTGGTTCGGGCGGGTGAGCGGGTCGGCCAGACCGCCGTCGACCAGCGGGTCTCGACGCCGCGTTCGCGGACGCGGGCGAGAGCGTAGGCGGCCGCGGTGTCGAAGGGCATCAGCCCGTCCGGCGGGTCCGGGATCCACCGGCGGACCGCGTGCTCGTCGCGGACGACGACCTCGGTACGCAGCGACCGGACCAGGGGCTTCGCGATGGCCTTGGGTACCGGGGTCACCACGCCGACCCACAGCGAGGACAGCCCGGGGGACAGCACCGGTACCGGAATGATGATCCGTCTGCGCAGCCCCTCCACCGCCGCGAAACGTTGCATCATCTCCGCATAGGTCAGGATGTCCGGGCCACCCACGTCGAAGGACTGGTTGACCTCCGGAGGCACCCTGAGCGCGCCGATCAGGTAGTACAGCACGTCCCGGACCGCGATCGGCTGGATGCGGGTGCGCACCCAGCGGGGGGTCAGCATCACCGGCAGCCGTTCGGTGAGGTAGCGCAGCATCTCGAACGACGCGCTGCCGCTGCCGATGATGACCGCCGCCCGTAGCACGATGGTGGGGATCCCGGAGTCCAGCAGGATCCTCGCGACCTCCTGGCGGGAGCTCAGGTGCGCGGACAGGCCCTCCTCGCCGCCCGCCGGGCTCAGCCCGCCGAGGTAGACGATGCGCCGTACCCCGGCCATGCGGGCGGCGGCGGCGAAGGCGCTCGCCGCCTGGCGGTCCACCGCGGAGAAGTCGCCGCCCGAGTCGATGGAGTGGATGAGGTAGTAGGCGACGGCGACACCGGCCATCGCCGCCGGCAGGGAGNCCGGGTCGCGGGCGTCGGCCTGGACCACCTGCGCCCGGGCCGCCCAGGGGACGCCGCGCAACCGCGCCGGGTCGCGGGTCATCGCCCGCACGTCGTGCCCCTGGTCGAGCAGGCGGGGGGCCAGCCGGCCGCCGATGTAGCCGGTCGCCCCGGTCACGAGGATGCGCACACCGGCTACCTGCCCAGCGCCGACAACGCGTACCCGGGACCGGGTCGGGTGCCTCAGGCCGAGGCGGCCTCGGTCACGTCCGTGCTCAGGTAGGCCGACCAGCGCGGATCCATCCGCCGGGACCCCAGAATGCGCCAAGCGGCTCCGCTCGGCGCTCGGGGAGCCGTGCGGAGCCGCCAGCCAAGATCAGCCACGGCGCGGTCGGCTTTGACATGGTTGCAGCGACCGCAGGCCGCCACGACGTTCTCCCATACGTGAGCGCCCCCACGGGAGCGCGGAATGACGTGGTCCAGCGATGTTGCTGGCGCATTGCAGTACACGCACCGGTGATGATCGCGCGCCAGCACCCCCTTGCGGGTCAGTGGGACCTGCGAGCGGTATGGCACCCGGACGAAACGCGCTAACCGGACCACGATCGGGACGTCGACAGACGTCGTCGAGGACCGAAGAACCTGGCCCGCCGATTCGACCATCACAGCCTTGTCGGTCAGGACCAGGACGAGCGCGCGCCTTTGCGACACCACGCACAGAGGCTCGTACGTGGCATTGAGAACCAGCGCCTCTGCCACGCGCCGACCTCCTGCCCACCGAGGGCCCTTTGCGGGCCGTTCTGCCCAAGCGTCTCCGGTGACAATGGACAGTCAACCGTCTTCGGCGGCAGAACGCGAGCCTGTTTGCATGGTCATCGGCTTTCGTGCCGTGGCGCTGCACATATCTGGTGGCCTTTGTCACTCTCCGCCCATCAATCGGTGAACTTTTAGTCACTCTCCGTCGATCCAATGTGAGCGGGGTCATCATGGCGGCGCGTGGTCGCCCGCCGGCCACGTCCGGGGGCGGGCACCGATGGGCCGTCCCCATGGGCGAGACTGATCTCTGATCGTCGCCCCCCCGGGGTCGTGGGCGCGCCACGCCGCGAAACGGCCGCCTCGGGGGTGTCGCGACCGCCATGACCGACGGAATCGACAGGAAGGATGACCGACGTCGTGACGCCCGCCCCGTCCCTGCTGGCCCAACCGCTCATCCCCGGCCTGGGGATGCTGCTGTCCGCCTCGCCGTCGCCCACCGCGTCGCCGGGCCCGCTGTCCGCCGCCGCGGCGGCCACCCCGCCACCCTCGCCGAGTCCATCGGTGACCACCGATCCGCTGGTCTCGCTCGAGGGGGTCGCGAACGCGCTGCGCGACGCCTGCGGGACCAGCCCCGGGCTGCTCTGTCGCACCGTCTATAACGCTACGCACAGTAACTATCTTGCCTCCGGCGCGGAGGTGTTCCTGGGCACCCCGATCAGGATCATCCTCATCCTGCTGATCGCCCTCGTGGTGCGGGCGCTGCTGCACAGGTTCATCCGGCGAACCACGGAACGAGCTGGTTCCGGCGGCGGTGGGCTCTTCCGCGGTTCCCGCGCCGGGACGCTGCTGGGCGCGTTCGGGGATCCGACGGTGCTGATGGAAAGGCGCCGGCAGCGGGCGGCGACGGTCGGTTCGCTGCTGCGCAGCGTGACCTCCATCTTCGTCTTCGGGTTGGCATTCCTGAGCATCCTGGGCGAGCTGGGCATCAATCTCGCGCCCATCGTCGCCAGTGCGGGCGTACTGGGAATCNCCGTCGGTTTCGGGGCGCAGAACCTCGTCCGCGACTTCCTGTCCGGGATGTTCATGCTGCTCGAAGACCAGTACGGCGTGGGTGACGTCATCGATGTCGGCGCCGTCTCGGGCACCGTCGAGGCGGTGAGCCTGCGGATGACGAGGCTGCGCGATGTCGAGGGGACNGTCTGGTACGTCCGTAATGGCGAGATCACCCGGATCGGCAACAAGAGCCAGCAATGGGCAAGGACCGTGCTCGACGTCCCGCTCGACTACGACACCGAGGTCGGCGAGGCCAAGCGGGTNCTCGGCCGCACCGCCGACGAGCTGTGGGCGGACCCCCGGTGGAGCAGCCTCATCCTCGCCGAGCCGGAGGTGTGGGGTATGGAGACCATGACCGCCGACGGCTACTCCCTGCGTCTCGCGGTCAAGACCCAGCCGCTGAAGCAGTGGGAGGTGGCCCGCGAGCTGCGGGAGCGGGTGCGCACGGCACTCAGCGACGCCGGCATCGCCCTCGGCACCGTCCAGCGCAGCGAGGTGACCGTGGTCGACGACGACGAGGAGGAGCGCAACGACGACGAGGCCGAGGACGACGGCTCGGGGACGGGACTGCCGGGCGGCTCGATCACCGAGGACCTGCCGCGGCCGCGGCTGGACCCGCCGAGCCCGTCGCGCTCCGGGTGAGCCCGTCCGGGGTGCTCGCCGTGCGCCGCCGGCCCGCCGCGCCACCAGGCGGAACCCCGTCGCAGCCGGGGATCCGGGGCCGGCGGCCTGGCTGAAGCTGGCCTGAAGATCGCGGTAGGTGTTCCTGAGACGGCCCGGCGACCATCCACCTGTCCACTGCGCACAGGCAGACTGGAGCCGTGCGGGTACTGGTGGTGGACGACGACGCGGCTGTCCGGGAGTCCCTGGAGCGCTCGCTCCGGTTCGAGGGCTACGAGGTGACGACCGCGATCGACGGCGTGGAAGCTCTCGACGCGGTGTGCCGCAACCAACCGGACATCGTGGTCCTCGACGTGATGATGCCCCGCATCGACGGGCTGGAGACCTGCCGCCAGTTGCGGGCCCGTGGCGACGACGTGCCGGTGCTCATGCTGACCGCGCGTGACGGTCTGGCCGATCGAGTCAGCGGCCTCGACGTCGGCGCCGACGATTACCTGGTCAAACCGTTCGCCCTGGAGGAGCTGTTCGCCCGGCTGCGGGCGCTGACCCGCCGGGCGGCGCTCGCAGCCCGGGCCGCCGGGGCGGGCGGCGCCGGCGGGTCGGGCGCGGTCGCCGACTCGGTGCTGCGCTACGGCGGCGTGAGCCTGGATCAGGCCAGCCGCCAGGTGACCCGGGGCGAGCGCGAACTGACCCTGACGAAGACCGAGTTCGAACTGCTGGAGCTGTTCCTCAGCCATCCGCGGCAGGTGCTGTCCCGCTCAATGATCATGGAAAGGGTCTGGGGCTACGACTTCGGCCCCACCTCCAACTCGCTGGAGGTCTTCGTGAGCTACCTGCGACGCAAGCTCGAAGCGGGCGGCGAACCCCGGCTGCTGCACACCGTGCGCGGCGTCGGCTACGTGCTGCGTGAGCCGGCGGGGGACCGCGGGTGACGCGAGCCGGCGCAGGACCGCCGGCAAGCGGTGCGGCGCCGCCGTCCTGGGGGCGGCCGATGCCGGCCTATCCGGTGCCCGCCGGTGCCGGTGCCGCCGGTGCCGCCGGTGCCGCCGGCGCTGCCGGTGGTGGTGCCGGTGGTGGTGCCGGCGCCCCCGCCGGCGGCGAGTCCGGCCCGCCGAGGGGCGCCGTCCGGCGCGACGGTTTCGCCCGGCGGGTCGGGTCGAGGCAGCGGTCCCGGCTCAGGTTCTCCTCGCCGCTGGGCCGGCTCACTCTGCGGGCGCGGCTCGCGCTGCTCGTCGGCATGGCGGTGGCCGCCGCCGTTGCGGTGGTCGCCGGGGTCTCCCTCGGCGCCACCAGCATCGTTCTCAACCAGGCCATCGACGACCAGCTCATCGAGCAGGCGGAGGCGTCCGCGGACACCATCCAGACCAACTCGCTGGGCCTGGGACTCGGCCTGCAGGCCTTCAGCTTCGGCCTGGAGGGTCAGTTCCTGGATGCCACCGGCAACCCGCTGCAGAACGCCGTGTCGTCCTGGAACAGCGTGCGGATCCCGGTCGACGCCGCCGACGCCGAGGTCGCCCGCCGGGAACGGACCCAGAACCTGCGCACGATCACCGTCGACGGCCAGTCCTACCGACTGGTCACGGTCCCGCTGCAGCGTCCGGCGTCCGGCGGGGCGCTCCAGCTCGCCCGGNCGACCACCGACGTCGACCGGACTCTGCGCGACCTCGGGCTGGTGCTGCTCGTCGTCGGGGTCGCCGGGGTCGTCGGCTCGGCGCTCGCTGGCCGGATCGTGGCCCGGGCGGCACTGAAACCCGTCGACGCCGCCGCCGCGNCCGCCGAGGAGGTGGCCCGCACCCAGGACCTCTCGGCGCTGATCCCCGTCACCGGGGCCGACGAGATCACTCGGCTCGCGGAGAGCCTCAACAGCATGCTGCGCGCGCTGGAAGCCTCCAGAGCCCGTCAGCGCCAGCTCGTCGACGACGCCAGCCACGAGCTGCGCACCCCCCTGACCAGCCTGCGGACCAACATCGAGCTGTTGCTGCGCGCCGAGGCGAACCCGCACCGCGCACTGCCCGCGGCCGACCGCGAGGCCCTGCNGCGCGACGTGGACGCCCAGATGCGCGAGCTGTCCGGGCTGGTCAGCGAGCTCGTCGAGCTCGCCCGGGACGAGCTGCCCACCGAGGACGTGGAGCGGCTCGACCTGGCCGAGATTGTTGCCGCCGCCGCGGAACGCGTGCGTCGACGAGCCACCGGCAAGGGCATCCGGATCGAGGTCGACGCCGCGGGCTCCCCGGTCGACGGCCGGGCGAACATGCTCGAACGAGCCGTCACCAATCTGCTCGACAACGCGGTGAAGTTCTCCCCGCCGGCGTCGGTCGTGCGGGTGCGCACCCGCGACGGCGAGGTCACCGTCGCCGACGACGGGCCGGGCATCGCTCCNCAGGAGCGGGCCCAGGTCTTCGATCGGTTCTACCGGGCCACCTCGGCGCGTGGGCTGCCGGGATCCGGGCTCGGCCTCGCGATCGTCGCCGACGCCGTGAAGACCCACGGCGGCACCGTGACCGCGGAGGGCTCGCCGAGCGGCGGGGCCCTGCTGCGGATGCGGCTGCCGCTGGCGACCCCCGACCCCTCGGACCCCCGGGATGCGCTGACCCTGGCGGGCGGCGCCCCGGGCACGGACGCCGACCTGGTGTGGCGCCCGCCGCCGGCCGGCGCCTCTCCTACCACAGGCTCTCCGGCCCCCACGCCGGCGGACGGTGTGTCCCGGCCGGGTCTCGCGGCGGAGAATCCTGGTCCGTGAGCCCAGACGATCCCGCCCGGTCCGAGCCGTCCCAGCATTCCGTCAGCGCGGTGCCTGGCACGGCGGTGCCTGGTGCCGTGGCGCCTGGTGCCGCGGTCATCGGCGTCGCTGCGGCTGTCGCGGAGCCTGCGGACCCGGCCGGGGATTGGACGGCGCCGCCCGCCCGGGAGCTCGCCGAGCTTGCCGAGGCGTCCGGAGTCGCGACCGCGTACCGCGACGCCGAAGGGGCGCTGGTGCGGGTCGCGCCGCAGACCGTGCGGGCGGTCCTGCGCCTGCTGGGGATCGACCCGAGCGACCCCGCGGCGGCCCTCACCGCGGCCCGGGAGGCGCCCTGGCGGCGTCGGCTGCCGGCCTGCGCCGTGGTTTCGGCCGCCGCGCCGCGCCCGATCATCGTGCACCTGCCGGCGGGTGCCGTGGTGCAGGCCGAACTGGAACTCGACACCGGCCGGCGGATCCTCCTCGACCCGCCGGGCGAGCCCGCCGAACGCCGGACCCTCGACGGCGAGCCGTGGGAGGCCCGGCCGCTCGCCCTGCCCACCGGGCTGCCGCTGGGCGACCACGTGCTGCACGTCGCGGTGGGGGCACAGCGCTTTCGCTGCGCGCTCGTCGCCGTACCGGACGCGGTGCCCGGGCCCCCGGCGCTCGCCGAACCGGCGCGGGCCTGGGGCTGGATGATCCAGCTTTATGCGCTGCGGTCGGCGTCCTCGTGGGGCATGGGCGACTACGCCGACCTCGCCGATCTCGCGGACTGGTCCGGCCGGGCGGGTGCGGATGTGCTGCTCGTCAATCCCCTGCATGCCGCCGCCCCGACGCTCCCGGTCGCCGCGTCGCCCTACTCGCCCGTCAGCCGCCGCTTTGCCGCGCCGCTCTACCTGCGGCCCGAGGCGACGCCCGAGTACGCGCGGGCCGACGAGCGGACCCGGGCCGCCGTCGACGAGCTCGCCCGCGAGGCCCGCCGGGACGGCCGGCCGGACGGCCTGCTCGACCGCGACGCTGTGTGGCGGGCGAAGTCCGCCGCGCTGGAGCTGCTGTTCCGGGCCGCACGCGGCGCCAGCGGCCCCGAGGTCGGCGACCCGGATGGCGGTGCCGGCGGGCCTGGCGGTGCCGGCGGGCCTGGCGGTGCCGGCGGGCCTGGCGGTGACGAGGACACGGCCACCCCGGGGCTGGTCGACTTCGCGACCTGGTGCGCGCTGGCCGAGCGGCACGGGCCGGACTGGCGGGCGTGGCCCGCGCAGCTCGCGCATCCCGGCACACCCGCCGTCGCGGCCGCCCGCGTCGAGCTGGCCGACCGGATCGCCTTTCACACCTGGCTGCAGCGGCGCTGCGACGACCAGCTCACCGCGGCACAGGCCGCCGCCCGAGGCGCCGGGATGGCCGCGGGGATCGTGCACGATCTCGCGGTCGGGGTCGATCCGGGCGGGGCGGACGCGTGGGCCTTGCAGGACGTCCTCGCCGTCGACGCCACGGTGGGGGCCCCACCCGACACGTTCAACCAGCAGGGCCAGGACTGGGGACTGCCGCCGTGGCGACCGCAGGCGCTGGCCGACATCGGGTACGCGCCGTTCCGGCAGATGGTGGCCGCAGTGCTGCGCCGCGGCGGGGGGCTGCGGGTCGACCACATCCTCGGCCTGTTCCGGCTGTGGTGGATCCCGCAGGGTGCCGGGGCGGCGAATGGGACCTACGTCCGCTACGACGCCGAGGCGATGCTCGGGCTCGTCGCCCTGGAGGCCGCGCGGACCGGTGCCGTCGTCGTGGGCGAGGACCTGGGCACCGTCGAGCCGTCCGTGGCGACGACGCTGGCGCGTACGGGGGTGCTCGGGTCCACGGTGCTGTGGTTCGAGCAGGACGACTCCGGCCGTCCGCTGCCGCCGGCGCGGTACCGGGCGGCGACGATGGCCAGCGTCACCACGCATGACCTGCCCACCGCGGCGGGTTATCTCGAAGGCGAGCACGTGCGGCTGCGGGCCGGGCTGGGCCTTCTCGGGCGGTCCGAGCAGGCGGAGACCGCCGGCTGGCGCGCCGAGCGGGACGCGCTGCTCGACCTGCTGCGAGCCGAGGGACTGCTGGCCGGGCCGGTGGGCGCCACCGAGGGCGGCGGCGTGCAGTTCACGCCGGCGGCCCGCACCGAGCTCGCCTTCGCCCTGCACCGGCTGCTGGTGCGCTCACCGTGCCGCATCGTGCTGGCCGCCCCCGGTGACGCCCTCGGCGACCTGCATCAGCCGAACCTGCCGGGCACGGTCGACGCCTATCCCAACTGGCGCCTGCCGGTGCGCGACGCCGACGGCGGGGAGGTCACGGTGGAACGCCTGCGCACCGACCCCGCGGTGGCGCGCCTCGGCGCGCTGCTCGACGAGGTGCGTGGCGTCGACGAGGTGCGTGGTGCATCCGTTGCCGGTGGGGTCTTTCTCACCCCCTCGCGGGGACCGTTGGCACCCCTGAAAGAGGACCCTAGACCCACTTCCCGGTAACCTTCGCTGCGTGACTCCTCGTCAACCGCGCTGGTCCCGCTGGCTGCCTCTCGCCGGTATGATCCATTCGTCGCGAGGGCCGGGCGGGCGCCCGGCGTCGCGGCGCGGCACCTTCCTGCGCCGGGCGCTGACCGTCGGCGGCCTCACGCTCTTCACGCTGCCGGTGTTCGCGGCGGCCGCCTCCGCAGGGGAGATCGGGACCAAGTACAACCCCGATCCGCTCTCGGCCCTGCAGACCTGGGGGATCTACGGTGGCACGATCGTCGGTGGGTTCCTGATCGCGATCCTGCTCGCCGCCTGGTCCAGCCGCAAGAGCGGGCCGGCGCGCTACCGGCCGGGTCAGCCNTGGGAGCACGACGAGGTCTGGATCGGCACCAAGCCGGAGGAGATCGAGGGCGAGCGGGCGCAGAAGGCCGTCCCCGGCGCGGGTGGTGCCAGTGGCAACTGGTGAGGCGTTCACCTCGGAGCAGCTTGAGCGGCTGAACCGGGCGTTGGAACTCGCCCAGAANCACAGCGGCGTCCGCTTCGGCGTCCGGCTCGGGTCGGTGCGCGGCGACGTGCGGCTCGCCGCGGAGCGGATCCTGTCGACCCTCGTCGAGGACCCGGCCCGGGATCCCGCCGTGCTCATCCTCGTCTCGCCGGGGCAGTGCTTCGTGCGGGTAGCCACCACGCCGGCCGCCCGCAAACGGATCAGTGACTCCGCGTCCGGGCTCGCCGCGCTCACGATGACCTCCAGCTTCTCCCTGGGCGATCTGGTCGGCGGACTTACGACCGGCATCCGCCAGCTCGGCGAGGCGGCCGGCCCGGCCGCCCCCGGCACCGCCGCCCTCGGCAGTGGTGCTCCGGCCAGCCCCAGCTCCGCAGGCAGCCACGCGACCCACTGACGCGGCGCACCTTCGGCGGGCGAGTCTCGAGAGTCGGCCGGCAACCGCCGGTCCGCAACTCGCGTACGCGGATTCCCGCATTGCCGGATGACGCCGTCTTCTGCGATCCGGNGGGCACGGGGAACTGCAGGAGGTGGGTGCCATCCGCAGCGGCGAAAACCGTCATCAACCTCCTGTCACTGGCCCACGCCGGTCGGAGCGGGGTTGACAGGTTGGCGAGGCGGCTCGTGGCGGCCGTGCCGGCGATTCACCGTGACGACTCATCTTGACGACCGACCGGCACGCCCTCGATTCGGACGTGCCGGTCGTAGCGCCGAGCCCGGAGCCTACGCGGCTGCGGCGGCGTCCTTGGTGCGGGCGGCCAGCGCCCGGACGAGCCCGTCGCGGCCCTCGAGCAGGGCGCGGCGCAGCGGCGGCGTCGGGTTGCGGTCGGCGAGGTACGCGTCGACCCTGGCCACCGTCTCCGGCTCGATGACGGAGGACGGGAAGAGCATCTGGGTGATGGTCGAGGCCGTGTCGAAGCTGCGGGTCTCCCAGATCCCGCCGATCTCGTCGAAGTAGCGGGCGACGTAGGGCCGGGTCANCTCGATCTGGTCGGAGATCCAGAAGCCGCTCATCGTCGCGACGGCCAGGTGGTTGGACAGCTCGTCGGAGTCCATCACCGCGGACCACGCGGCGGACTTCGCCTCGGCGCTCGGGCGGGCGGCCCGCGCGGTGGCCGCGCGCTTCTCGCCGGTGGCGGTGCGGTCGCGGGCGAGCTCGGCGTTGATCTCGGCGTCGCCGTAGACGCCCCGCGCCACGAGCTGGGTCAGCAGCGTCCAGCGCAGCTCGGTGTCCAGGACGAGACCCTCGATGACGTCGGTGCCCTCGAACAGCGCCCGCACCCGGGCCACCTGGTCGGCGTCCTCGGCCCGGGCGAACGTGGTCGTGTAGACGAGCTGCACGTCGCTGCCGGGCGGCGCGGACCGGGCCAGCTCCTCGGCGCGCTCGGTCAGCGCCCGCAGCGCCGGGGTGCGGTTCGCCGGCTCGCCGTAGGCGTCGATGGTGAGGTCGGCCTTGGCCAGCAGCGACTGCACCACGCCGATGTCGTCCTCGGCGGTCACCCCGGACAGCACGAGCCGGACGTACTCCCGCGCGGCGAGCTCCGCGTCGCGGGTCATGTCCCACGCCGCCGCCCAGCACAGCGTCCGCGGCAGCGACTGGGAGATCGCGCCGATCGACTCGACCAGGGTGGCCAGCGACCGTTCGTCCAGGCGGACCTTGGCGTAGGTGAGGTCGTCGTCGTTGAGCAGGACGAGGTCCGGCTGGCGGGCGCCGACGAGCTTCGGCACCTCGGTGAGCTCGCCGGTCACGTCCAGCTCGACCCGCTCGCGGCGGACCAGCGCGCCGGTGGTGTCGCGGTCGTACAGGCCGATCGCGAGCCGGTGCGGGCGCAGCGCCTTCGACGCGGTCGGCGGGGCGCTCGGCGGCTCCTGCACCACGTCGAACGAGGTGAACAGGCCGGAGGAGTCGGTGAAGAAGCGCGGGCGCAGAGTGTTGACGCCCGTGGTCTCCAGCCACTCGGCGGACCAGGTCGTCAGATCCCGGCCGCTGGCGTTCTCCAGCTCGTCGAGCAGGTCGCGCAGGGAGGTGTTCGCGTACTCGTAGCGGCGGAAGTAGGTCCGCAGCCCGGACAGGAACTCCTCCTGCCCGACCCAGGCGACAAGCTGCTTGAGTACCGACGCGCCCTTGGCGTNCGTGATGCCGTCGAAGTTCGTGCGCACCGCGTCCATGTCGGGGGCGTCGGCGACGATCGGGTGGGTGGAGGAGAGCTGGTCCTGACGGTAGGCCCAGCCCTTCTCCGCGTTGGCGAAGGTCGTCCAGCCGTTGGTGAACCGGGTGGAGCTCACCTGCGCCAGCACCGACATGTAGGTGGCGAACGACTCGTTGAGCCACAGGTCGTCCCACCAGCGCATGGTGACCAGGTCGCCGAACCACATGTGCGCCATCTCGTGCAGGATCGTCTCGGCGCGGCGCTCGCGGCGGGCCTCGGTGACCTTGGCCCGGAAGACGTACTCCTCCAGGAAGGTCACGCAGCCGGCGTTCTCCATGGCGCCGGCGTTGAACTCCGGCACGAAGAGCTGGTCGTACTTGCCGAACGGGTACCGGTAGTCGAACACGCGATGGTAGAAGTCGAACCCCGCCTTGGTGATCTCGAAGATCTCCGCCGGGTCGAGGAACTCGGCCAGCGAACGCCGGCAGTACAGCCCCAGGTCGATCCCGTCGTGCTGGTCACGGACCTCGTGGTAGGGACCGGCGACGAGCGCGGTGATGTAGGTCGAGATCACCGGCGTCGGGAGGAACCGGATGATGCGCACGCCGATCGCGGCCTCGGCGACCGCCGCGACCGCACCGTTGGAGATGGCCGACCACTCCGCCGGCACCGTCACCGTCAGCGTGAACGTCGCCTTCAGATCGGGCTGGTCGAAGCAGGCGTACATNCGGTGCGCGTCGTACGTCTCGAACTGGGTGTACAGGTAGACGGCCTCGTCGACCGGGTCGACGAAGCGGTGCAGCCCCTCGCCGGTGCGCGAGTACACGCCGTCGCCCACCACGGTGAGCCGGTTGGACTCGGCGAGGTCGTCGAGCCGGATGCGCTCGCCGTCGAACACGGCGGCGGGGTCCAGCGACCTGCCGTTGAGCACGACCTCGTCGA
The DNA here is from genome assembly GCF_001421075.1 of Frankia sp. CpI1-P. NCBI lineage: Bacteria > Bacillati > Actinomycetota > Actinomycetes > Frankiales > Frankiaceae > Frankia > Frankia sp. CpI1-P. Next base: position 54,706 of record NZ_LJJX01000022.1, read on the forward strand.
CCTTGGCGGCGGCGAGCTCGATGAACGTCGACGCCCCCGGCTCGCGGGCGGTGAACGTGACCGCGGTCGACGTGCGGAAGGTCCCGGGGCCGGTCGTCAGGTCGAGTTCGACGTCGTAGGACGCCACGTTGAGCAGGCGGGCGCGCTCGCGCGCCTCGTCGCGGGTGAGGTTGTTGGGCACCCGGTTCCTCTCGGCAGGCACGGACTTCTCGGCTGGCACTGCATTCCCGCGAAACGTACCCGGGAACGGGTGCGTTCGGCGTGTTGTCGGGCACGCGACCGCGCTGGCCTGGGCCGGCCCGACGCGGCCGCCCGCAGCCCGGGGCCCGCACCCCCGCGATGCGCCGCCGCGCGGAACCCACCGCCGCACGGACTCATCGGCGCCGGTCGGACTCGTCGGCGCCGGTCGGCCCGGGTGGCCGCGGCACGGTCGTTGCCGTCGGCCCAGTCTCCCACGTGACGGGCGGGGTCTCCCACGTGACGGGCGGGTCCGGACGCCGTCGGTGGAGGTGGTCCGCCCGGGCCAGACCGGGCGGCGGTTCACCGAGGCAAGCTCCGGATTGTGGCGATTCGCGCGGGGTAGGTCCTCCGTCCGCGGGGCCGGTGCGGCACGATGGCGACATGTCCCGCACGCGCGGGCGGCGCGGGCGGCGACGTCCGGACAGTCCGGCGCGGCGTCGTGGCCGTCAGGCCGCGTTGGCCGTGGTCGATGTTGGCCGCGGTGGGGTGTGGGGGCGTCGGGATGTGCCGGCGTCCGACGTGTCGGCAGTCGGGACGCCGTGGGTGTCCGGGACGCCGTGGGTGTCTGGGACGTCTGGGTGTCGGAGCCGGAGGGGGCGCGGGTGAGGCGGGTGGCCGGGTTGGGCCGCGTGCCCGTGCGCCGGCGTTCGGGCGGGTCCGGGACGGGTGCCGGGGGAGCGCCGGCCGGCCGGCCGGACCTGGGCGCCGGCGGTGCGCCACCGGACCCGGGTGGGAGCGCAGGCGTCGGCAAGGACGGCGGTCCTGGTACCGGCGGCGGGGCGGCGGCGCACCCGGACGATGAGCCGGGCCGTTCCTCGGCGCATCCCGCCCATCCCACGACGCACCCGGCGGGCCCTGGGACGCACCCGGCGAGCCCTGGGACGCACCCGGCGAGCCCCGGGACGCACCCGGCGAGCACCACGACGCACCCGGCGATCGAAGCTGCGGGCGACCCCGGGTCCGGGGCCACCGTGGCCGGGGTGGGCAGGGGCCCGCGGCAGGGGATCGTCCCGCGCCGGCTGCGGATGCTGCGGGCCGCGCGGGCGGCCGGGCTGGATGAGCCGGGCGAGACCGTACCGCCGCCCGCCCGCGACGCCTCCGACCCGGGGCAGTCGCCCGCGGCCCGCGCCGAGGAGCACATCCCGGTCTCGTTGCGGGTGTCGGCCGGCTGGTCCTGGCGCCTGATCATCATCGGCGCGGCGATCTACATCCTGCTGATGGCGATCGGCCGGGTCCGGGTCGTGGTCATCCCGATCATCGCCGGGCTGCTCATCTCCGCGCTCATCCACCCGCTGGCCCACCGGTTCCAGCGGCTGGGCCTGCCGCGCCTCGGTGCGGCGTTCGCCGCGCTGTTCGTCTTCTTCGCCGTGCTCGCGGGGGCCGCCGTCGCCGTCGGGTTCAACGCCGCCAACGAGATCCCGACGGTCAGCGACCAGGTGAGCGCGGGTGTCGAGCAGATCCGCGGCTACCTGACCAACGGGCCGTTCCACCTGTCGCAGAGCCAGATCGACAATCTCGTCGACGACATCCGCCGCAACCTGGCGAACAACCGGGGGCGGCTGGTCTCCGGGGTGATCTCCGGCGCGTCGGTCGCGGCCGAAGTGATCACCGGTCTGCTCGTCGCGCTGTTCTCGACGTTCTTCTTCCTCTACGACGGCGACCGGATCTGGGACTGGATAGTCACCCGCTTCCCCGAGGGTGCGGAGGAGCGGGTGCGCGGCGCCGGCCGGGAGGCCTGGCTCACGATCACCGGCTACATCCGGGGGACCGTCTTCGTCGCCGCCGTCGACGCCTTCGGCATCGCGATGGGGCTGGTCGGTGTCGGCGTGCCGCTCGTCGCGCCACTGGCGTTGCTGACCTTCTTCGGCGGATTCGTGCCGATCATCGGGGCGACGGTGGCCGGCGTGGCGGCGGTCCTGGTCACGCTCGTTTCGGGCGGGGTGACCGACGCGCTGATCATTCTGGCGGTCGTGCTGGCCGTGCAGCAGATCGAGGGGCACCTGCTGCAGCCGCTGGTCATGCGTCGGGCCGTGCGGCTGCACCCGCTCGCGATCGTGATCGCGCTGTCCGCCGGCGGTGTGCTCGCCGGCATCCCCGGGGCGATCGCCGCCGTGCCGTTCGTCGCCGTGGTGAACCGGGTGGCCGGATATCTCGCGGCGACCGGGAAGCGTCCACCACCCTGATCGGTTCTAGCTGGGCAAACGGAGCTGTCGTTCGAGGAGGCCGTGCATGAGCACCGAGACCCTGTCCACCCCGGCGGTGGCCGAGGACGACCCCGGCACGGTCGTCGCCGACCTCTGGTTCGACCCGCTGTGCCCGTGGGCGTGGCTGACGTCGCGCTGGCTGCTGGAGGTGGAGAAGGTCCGCCCGGTCCGGGTCCGCTGGCACGTGATGAGCCTCGCCGTGCTCAACGAGGGGCGCGACCTGCCCGAGCAGTACGCGGCCATGATGGCGAAGGCCTGGGGCCCGGTGCGGATCTGCATCGCCGCCGCCGAGCGGCACGGTGAGGGCGTCCTCGCCGCGCTGTACACCGCACTCGGTCGCCGCCGGCACCTGGAAAAGGCCGAGTTCGACGAGGCGACCCTCACCGCCGCCCTGACAGAGGCGGGCGCCGATCCCGCGCTCGCGGCCGCGGCGACCTCGACCGAGTGGGACGCGAAGCTGCGGGCCAGCCACGCAGACGGCATCGGCCGCGTGGGCATGGACGTCGGCACCCCGGTGATCGCGGTCGGCGAGAACGCGTTCTTCGGGCCGGTCATCACCCCGGCACCCAAGGGCGAAGACGCCGGCCGGCTGTGGGACGGAGTGCTGCTGGTCGCCGGCACACCCGGCTTCTTCGAGCTCAAGCGCTCCCGGGATGTGGAACCGATCTTCACGTGATCAGGCATGATGACGCATCATGCGCGTCCATCTAGGTTCTGACCATGCAGGCTTCCACCTGAAGGCGGCGCTCGCCGAGCGCCTGGTGGAGCTGGGCCATGCGCCCGTCGACCATGGTCCCGTCGAGTACGACCCCGACGACGACTACCCGCCGTTCGTCCTGGCGGCGGCGCGGGCCACCGCGGCCGAGCCGGACAGCCTCGGCATCGTCATCGGCGGTTCCGGCAACGGCGAGGCGATCGCGGCGAACAAGGTCGTGGGGGTGCGCGCGGCGTTGGCCTGGAGCGAGCAGACCGCCACGCTGGCCCGTCAGCACAACGATGCCAACGTGCTCAGCCTCGGTGCCCGCATGCACACCGTCTCCGAGGCGCTGGCGTTCGCGGAGGTCTTCCTCACGACGCCGTTCAGCGGCGAGCAGCGGCACGTGCGCCGGCTGNGGATGCTCTCCGCCTACGAGCGGACCGGCGAGGTCCCCTCGGCGTCCGGCACGGCGTCCCCGGCGTCCTGACCGGCCGGNCGGTCCGGCGGGGCGGGGGCTGACAGGCGGGGCGCGGGCGCGGGTCGGCGAGGTCCGGCGGACCGCCCATCGGGTCGCCGCGGTGGCCGCGGCCGGCCGCCTTCGCCCCGTCCGTCCGCCGTCGTCCGTCCGTCTGTCGTCGCCTGTCCCTGTTCCGTCGCCTGTCGGTGTTCCGGAGCCTGTCGGTGTTCCGGAGCCTGTCGGTGTTCCGGGGCCGAACCCAGGTCCGTCGCCCGGCCGTACCGCGTCGTAGGGAGATCGGGGTCGGCGGCCGGGGTGATGCGCTGGCCGCGACGCAGCACCATCACCCGTTCCGCCTCGGCGAGGTCGTCCGCGCTGGGCCGGGCGGCGTCGCGCGCCCGCATCGCCGTCGCCGGAGGCAGCCGCGAGCGTCCGGCGCCGACCAGGCCGCGTAGCTGAGCATCGGGATCGCCGGCCTGGGGTGGTCGCATCCGCGGGCGGGCGGCGCGTTCGGATCGCGGCATGTGCCCTCCTTCGGCTGCCGTTCCTGCGGCGCCGCCAGCCGGGCGCGGCGGAGTCGACAAGCGTCGTCCGCCGTCGGCGTCGCGATCGTAGCCCGTGGCGGGTTGATACACCGGTCACATGTGCCGGATCGGGGTCCGATCTGGTGACCCGAATTGATGACGCAGCGCGATTGCACCCGCCGTATTGCGTCCCTTTGCGGGAGTCCCGGCTTACCTCGTGGGTGTCCGGATGCCCGCGCAGGAGACCGCGCCGCAGTCGGGTGCAGCCGGCGCGATCGGGCCGAGTGGCGTCGGTGGAACGGCCGTCCGCGGCCGGCGTCGACGCTGGCCGCGCCGGTCTGCCGGCAAACGGGGCGCCCCGCTGCTGCGGGGGGTGGACGTGGGAGCGGCGGATTCCACAAGCCCCGTCGCCGTGGCGAATCGGGGCCGGAGGAATGCCCGCATAGTGCTCCTGGTGGTCTTTCCTTGTTGTTCGCGAGACCGGGCGGATATCTGACCGTCGGGAGCCCGTCGCTTTCCGTGGTTGATCATTCCCGTCCGCCCGGCCGGTCGCCGTCCACCCGCTGTCCGATCTGTTCCTCGGTGTCCGTATGCTGGGCCCGCCGGGAGAACGTCCGATAAGCCAATGTATGGCCAATAAGTGCCTGCCGCGGAGTAAGGGGACGAAGGTCGGGATGGCGGACTTTGGTGCACTTACATTGACACTCCTGGTGAATCGCCTGAAACTNCATGCTGATCTCGTCCAGCCGTCACCAACCGCTGCGCCCTCGTTGGNGTCTGTCACCGGTCNCGCCGTCGCAGCCTAGGAGTTGAGTCTTGGACAGCGTGCCCGTGAGCGTCATCATCCCGGCCTACAACGAGGCGATGNGCCTGCCCGGTTCGCTGCCCCCGCTGGTGTCGATGATGCGCAAGATTCCCGACGCCGAAGTGATCTTGGTTGATGATGGGAGTACCGACGGCACCGCCGCCGTCGCGGAGGAGCATCTCGCCGGGTTGCCGGGCGGCCGTGTGCTGCGGTTGCCGTGGAACTCGGGCAAGGGCGCGGCGGTGCGTGCCGGTGTGTCGGTCGCGCACGGTGCCTCGATCGTCTTCATGGACGCCGACGGCGCCTCGGACGTCAACGATCTGCCGTTGTTGCTGGCCGCGCTGGAACATGCCGAGGTGGCGCTCGGCTCGCGCCGCATCGGTGGCGGTGCGGTGCGTAGCAGCAGTCGCCGGGTCGGTAGCTGGGCGTTCAACCAGATCACCCGATCGCTGGCCAGCCTGGACGTCGCGGACACCCAGTGCGGATTCAAGGCGTTCCGGGGCCAGGAGGCGAAGCTGCTGTTCAGCCTCGCCCGCTCATCGGGATTCGGCTTCNACGTCGAGGTGCTCTCGATCGCCCGCTCGATCGGATACCGCATCGCCGAGGTCCCGATCCACTGGGCGGAGATCCCCGGCGGCACGTTCCGGGTGACCCGGCACACGCCGGCGATGATCGTCGACGTGGTGCGGGCCCGTCGCTACCTGGGCCGCGCCGCGCCCGGCCTCGTGGTGCCCGCCAGCCCGGTGCCGTCCGTCCAGGCGGTGTCCGCCGTCTCGTCTGACCCGCTTGCCCCGTCTGACCCGCTTGCCCCGTCTGACGCCGCTGCCCCGCCTGACCTGGCTGTTTCACCCGATACGGCGCTCCCGTCCGACTCGTCCGCTTCGCCGACGCGAGGGGGTCCGGCGGGCAGCCCCGACCGCGCCGGAGGGCCTGTCCGGTCGGTTGTCGGCGCAGTCCCGCGGACTCCGCTGTCGCCGCCGCGCCGCCCACGGCCCGAGGCGGTCCAGCCCGCCGCGGCCCGCCGGATGGACCCGGTTCCGGGCGCCTCGGGCGCCGGGCGCTCCCTGGCGGACCCGGTCGTGCGCGGGCCGGCCGCGGCGGCCACCAGCGCGGGCCGCACCTCGGACGCCGGGGGTGCGGGGTTGATCCTTCCGGGTGCCACGATCAGCCTCCCGAACCCGGGTGTGAGCCGGCTCGCGAGCCCGGGGGTCGCCCGCGCGCAGCCCGGGGGGACCGCCGACGAAGCCGTCGTGACCATCCCGTCGCCGGGTGGGGAACCGACGCCGACGGCCACGGCCGCGCTCGCCGCGGTGCTGGCGACGGCGGTGGGCGGCGCCGAGGTGCCGGCGCGCCCCGCACCCGAGCGGGACGGCGCAGCCCGCTCGTCGTAGCGCTCGCCCTCCCGGCCCGCGGACCATGGGCCGCCCGGCCGCCCGGCCGCCCGGCCGCCCGGCCGCCACGTCGGTCGGCGGCTCGTGACCGGACCGGTGTGGCCTCCTCCGGCGGTGGGACGGGCGGGAGGGGACGCATGGGGTGCTATCAGCCGGGGAGGGGTGAGACATCCCGGTTCCGGCACTCTAGGTAAGGTCTGGCGTACCTGTTCTCGACCCTGGAGCCAGCGATCTTCTCCCCCGCCCGCGGTCCCGTCGCGACGGCGACCGGCCCGCGTGTGGCCCGGTCATCCGCCGCATTCACCTCCGCCCCCGCCTCCTCACTGCGTACCCGCCGGACCTCGCGGTGGCCGTTGCTCGGGATGGCGGTGGGGTTCGCNGTGCTCTACCTGCTCCAGGCGCCCGGCCGGCTGACCGCGGACACCAAGCTCGACGTCCCGCTCGACCCGTGGGGCTTCATGGGTCGCNCCACCCATCTGTGGAACTCCCTCGCCGAGTTCGGTTACGTGCCGAACCAGTACGTCGGCTACCTGTTCCCGATGGGGCCCTTCTTCNGCCTGGCCAAGCTGGTCGGCCTGCCGCCCTGGGCGACGCAGCGGCTGTGGATGGCGTTGCTGNTGACCGTCTCCTCGTGGGGCGTCGTGCGCCTCGCCGACGCGCTGCGCCTCGGCGTGCCTGTCACCCGGGTACTGGCGGGGCTCGCCTACACCCTGTCGCCGATGTTCCTCGGCAAGGTCGGGGCGACCTCCGTCGCGCTCGCCGGCGCGGCGATGCTGCCCTGGATCACCCTGCCGCTCATCCTCGCGTTGCGCCCCGACGGTGCCCTCGGCGCGGACACCGGCACGGCGGCGTCCCCCGGCCCGCCGGACGACTTTGGTTGGCGCGAGGCGCACGACCCGGCCGCCGATCCGGCGCGGCGGCTGTCCCCGCGCCGCGCTGCCGCGCTGTCGGGCCTCGCCGTCCTGGGGACCGGCGGCATCAACGCCACTGTCACGCTCTGCGTGCTGCTGTGCCCGGCGGTGGTGCTTGTGTTCGCGGGCGGGACCCGCCGGGCGTGGGCGCTGCGGGCCTGGTGGGTGGTGGCGGTCATCCTCGCCTCGACCTGGTGGCTGCTCGCGCTGATGGTGCAGGGTCGCTACGGGCTGAACTTCCTCCCGTACACCGAGACCGTCCAGACNACGACGGCCACCACGTCGGTCGCCGAGGCGCTGCGCGGCGCGACGGACTGGATGGCCTACCTCCAACTTCCGCGCCCCTGGCTGCCGGCGGCGACCGAGTACGTCTCCCGGCCGGTGCCGATCGTCGGCTCCGCGGCCGTCGCCGCGATCGGGCTGTGGGGGCTGTCCCGGCCGGACCTGCCCGCCCGCCGGTTCCTGCTGGTGACGCTCGCCGTCGGGACCGTCTCCATCGCTGCGGCCTACCCGGGCGATCCGGGCAGCCCGTTGTCGGGCGTGGCGCGCGATCTGCTCCGCAACCAGCTCGGCTTCCTGCGCAACGTCTACAAGTTCCAGCCGGTGGTGCGGCTGCCGATCGCGCTGGGCGTCGGGCATGCGGTGGTCGCCCTGCCCGTCCGGGTCCGCCGCGCGCCCTCGCGGCTCCGCCGCGCCGCAGGCCGACGGGGCTGGGCGCGCCCTCGGGTCGGCGTGACGACGGCGGCCGCCGCCGTGACGGCGGTCGCGCTCGTCTGCGGCATGACTCCCGCGCTGTCCGGCCGCGCGTTGCAGCCCCGCCCGTTCACGCAGGTGCCCGACTATTGGGTGCAGGCCGCCGACTGGCTCGGCGGGAACCCGCAGGGCGGCCGGGCGCTGGTCCTGCCCGGTTCACCGTTCGCCGAGTACGACTGGGGCCGTCCACTCGACGAGCCGTTGCAGTGGCTGGCGAAGACGCCCTGGGGGGTGCGTAGCCTCATCCCGCTCGGCGGAACCGGGGTGACCCGGCTGATGGACGGCATCGAACGCGAGCTGGCCACGGGCTCCGCGCCGGGGCTCGGTGACGCGCTGGCCCGGGCCGGCATCGGCCAGATTCTGCTGCGCAACGACCTGGAGCAGAAGGACTGGGACATTCCCCCGTCCACCGACGAGCTGCACCGGGCGCTGCGATCCTCCGGGCTGACGCTGGNCGCGTCCTTCGGCCCGCAGGTGCCCGCGCGCGCCTCGGCGAAGGAACGGCTCGTCGCGGAGCTGCGCAACCCGAAGCAGAAGGTGCCGGCGCTGGAGATCTGGACGGTGCCGACAGGCGCGAAGCTGGTCCAGTCCTACGCCGCCGACAGGGCTGTCGTCGTCTCCGGCGGGCCCGAGGCGACGGTGCAGCTCGCCGCGCAGGGCCTGCTCGGCGCGGACCGGCCCGTCGTGCTCGCCAGCGACCTCGCCGACCCGTCGGCCTCGGCGACGGCGGCGTCGACGAGCCCGAACGCGATCAAGGCCGCGCCGCGGGAGGTGATCGGCCCGTCGACCGCCTGGGTCGACACGGACACCTTCACCCGCCGGGACAGCACCTTCGGCATCGTCCACGACGCCAACTCCTACCTGCTCGGGCCGACCGGCAACGCGGTGGGCAGGACCGGGGAGCCCAACCAGTGGGCCGAGGACGACGTGGCCGGTCACCAGACCGTCGCCGGCTTCGTCGGCGGCATGTCGGTCACCGCCTCCTCCTACGGCTACGACCTGCTCGCCGCGCCGGACCTCGCGCCCCCGGCCGCCGTCGACGGGTTCGCCGCGACGGCCTGGACGGNCATGCGCAAGAAGGGCACCACCTCCNCCGGCCAGTGGATCCAGCTCGACGTCGGCCGCCGGATGACCGTGCCCTACATCGACATCAGCCTGCTGTCGGAGGGCTCCTGGCGACCGGCCGTGCGGGCGATGCGGGTGACCAGCGAGACCGGTGCGGTCGTGACCGAGGTGTCCCCGGTGGAGGACATCCAGCGCCTCGCCGTCCCACCGGGGGAGAGCCGCTGGTACCGGCTCACGTTCGAACGGGTCGACCGGGAGAACGACGACACCCTCGGTGCCGGCATCCGGGAGATCACCATCCCGGGCGTCGCGTTCCAGCACTACGCGCAGCTCCCCGACGACGTCGGCCGGCTGTTCGCCGGAGCCGACCAGGGAGACGTCGCATTCTCGCTGGCGCGGGAGCGGGTCGACCCGGCGCAGCCGTTCGGCGGCTCGGAGGAGCTGGCGCTGTCCCGCCGCTTCGACGTGCCCCGGGAGATGACGTTCACCGTCAACGGCACGGCGAGCTTCCTGCCGCCTCCCCGGGGTACCCCGCCGGCGGACGACGCGCCGCTGGTCGTGCCCTGCGGCAGCGGTCNCACCCTGGTCGTCGACGGCGAGCGCTACCCATTGCGGATCATCGGGCGCAACAGCGACGTCACCTCGGTGCTGCCGGTGCAGGCGTTGCTGTGCTCCGAGGGCAGCCGCCTGACGCTGCCGGCCGGGACGCACCTGCTTCGCGTCGACCAGGGCCCGACCTCGATCCTCGTCGACTCACTGGCGCTGATGGGTGCCGGGCGTCAGCCGGCCGCGCCGGCGGCGCGCGCGACGGTGGTGGGCCAGTGGGGTGCTGAGCGTCGGACCGTCCAGATCGGCGCGGGCGAGCGGGCGTTCCTCGCCGTCCGGGAGAACGCGAACTCCTCGTGGACCGCGAAGCTCGGCGGCACCACGCTGACGCCGGTGCGCCTCGACGGCTGGCAGCAGGGCTGGATCGTGCCGGCCGGCGCCGGCGGCACCGTCGTCATCGACAACATTCCCGGCGCCGAGTACCGCCGCGGCCTGATCGTCGGGCTGCTGCTGGTGCTCGTGCTCGTCGGGCTGGCTGTGCTGCCGGAGCGCTTCCGGCTGCGGCGCCGCTCCGACGAGAACGGGTACCCGGTCTTCCCGCGGCTGCCGCGGGCGAACCGGTCGCCCGGGGTGGCGCGGCCGGGGGCACCGCCGTCGGGCCGTGCCGTGCGGGTGCTGTGGACCGGGCTGGCGACGGTCGCGCTGGTCCTGGTGGCCGGCCCGGTCGCCCTGGTGGTGCCGGTGTTCGTCTGGCTCGGGCGGTCGCGGCCGCAGGTGCTGGGATGGCTCGCCGCGATCGCGATGCTCGGCGCCGGCATCGGGGTCGCGGTGGAACCGAACAGTCAGCCCGGGTCGGGGCACGGGGCGTTCGGGGTGCCCGTGCAGGTGCTCGGTTCGCTGGCGTTCGCCGCGGTGCTCGCCGCGCTGGCCGTCTGGGTCTGGGAACGGCCCGCGGATCCGGAGATTCCTGAAGCCGANGGTCGTGGTTCCGGCGGTCCTGATTCCCGTGTCGGGCGGCGGACTTCCGGTGGCGGCATGCGGACCGCAAGCAAGAGACTCGACTAGCGGCGCCGCGACACCGGCAGTTCGATCCTTGGCCGCCATCCGTTTCAGAAGGAGTCACCGGGCCATGACAATGGTTGTGAGCGGATCCTCGACCCGGCAGTCCGGAACGGCCCCCGCAGCCGCGGCGGGCACCGCGCCGCTGCTCGACCCGGGGTGCGTCGAGCGGATGGCGCAGGCGATCCACCGCCGCTACCTCGACCACGAGCTCGGCAAGCGGCACGAGGCGGGGTCACGCCCGGGGCTGCGGCCGTGGGCGGAGCTGGCCGAGCCGCTGCGGGAGGCCAACCGTGCGCAGGCCGCCCAGTACGCGGCGATCGTGCAGGCCCGCGACTGGTCGATCGTCTCCGCCGGGCCGGACGGTGACCCGTTCGCCTTCACCGACGCCGAGATCGAGAAACTCGCCCGCGACGAGCACGTCCGGTGGCGCCGGCACAAGGAGCGCCAGGGCTACTCCTACGGACCGCTGCGCAGCGACGCCGAGCCGGACAAGCGGCACCCGTCGATGGTGGACTGGGAGGAGCTCACCGAGGAGGACCGCGACCGCGACCGCGACGTCATCCGCAACATGCCCGCCGTGCTGGCGCAGGCGCGGCTGAGGGTCACCCGCAGGCAGGCCGCCGACGCGAGCTGAGCCGCGCCCGCGTCAGTCGAAGCCGTTCTCGCGCAGCCACCGGCGCCGCTGGCGGGCGGACAGAAGCCGGATGATGCGGGGCCGGCGGGCGTAGTCCTCCTCGAGGATGCGGCGACGGACGGTCGCGTCCCTGACGTAGCGGAAGCCGTCCTCGTCCGCCGACTCGCGAAACCCCATCTCGACCAGATCCTGCAGGTCCGGGGTGCGGTCCACCCAGCCCAGCAGGAACTCGGCGGCGGCGGGGAGTTCCGCCGCCGCGGCGGTGAACTCGTGGGATGGGTCAAGGCGCAGCAGGCTCGCCGTCCGCCAGAGCGGGGCGAGCGCGCCTAAGTCGTCGCGGCGGTCCATGCTGCGCAGGCTGGCGAGGGCGACGGCGAGCAGCCCCAGGCGCAGCAGGTCGGGGTCGGTTCGGCGAACGGCCAGTGCGGCCATCCGGAACCCGAAGGCCCGCAGGGTCTCCGCCTCCACCTCCGGGCGGATCAGGTCCAGTAGCTGTTCGAGACCGCCGCCGCGCCGCGCCTTACCCAACAGTTCGACGATGGCAAGGTCGCGTTCATGGGGAATCGTTTGATCGGTGTAGTGTATTGATGATTCGCCCGTGAGGCAGACGAGGTCCGCGAGTTCAATCCGGCCCGACGGGCACCTCTCGTTGCCGGTCATGGCGCTCCTCTCCGAAACTGGCCGGTCGGCGCAGTCCTCTGGCGCCGTGGCCGAGCGCCCCGATCGCGCAGAGTGTCGTCACGATGACCGGGAGGATCATGGGGGCATCCTCTCAGGTCCCGACGATGCCGACCAGTGGGTAACACTGGGTGACAGGGTGCCCGTTTCGGGACGGGGGGTAGGACGACGGTGCGGGGCGCGGGCGACCTTTGGGATTCGTTACGCCCACAAATTGGCTACTTTGCGTGAGTAGCGGCCCGGTGTCCGGGTGGGTCGTATGCCCCGACAGACACCGTTTTTATGGCCTCTGCCTGCCATATCCCTGTTCGGGGTGACCTTGCGGGGGNGGGTCCGGACGGGCCGGCGGCGGGTGACCTCTCTCCCGAGCAAGCGATTTTCCCTGGTTACGCTGGACCTGCTCCTCGACGGCGACGCGCGCCATCGCCGTGAAAACGCGAAATCCCCTGCAGAGAGGCCGGCCTACGACAATGGGATTGGCGCAGGACGGCGGGGCTCCGGCACCGCCGATACCCGATCGGGTGTTGACTCCGGGTGAGCAGATTCTCGCCGCGTCGGACCGGGCGAGTGCGCCGCTGACCTGCGGGCTATTCGTCCAGACGACGGGGCGGCTGGACCCGGCGCGGCTGCGGGCCGCGGTGTGGACAGCGATCCGTCGTCATCCGATGGCCCGCGCTGTGCTCTACGGATCCCGCCAGCACGCCTGGCGGTTCCCCGCCGAACCCACGGCGGATCCGGTCGGCTTCGTCGACGACGGAACCGACGGGTGGCGCATCCACGAGATCCTGTCCTCGGCGCCGTTCGACCTGCACCGCTACCCGCCGATCCGGGTGGCGCTGATCCGTCGGGCCGACGGCGACCAACTCAGCGTGGTGGCCCATCACCTCGCCTTCGACGGGCTGCGGCTCGCCGCGCTCGTCGCCGAGATCCTCGACCACTATCGCGCGACGGCTTACGCCGCCGACCGCGACGGTGCCGTCGCACCGGGCGAGGGACACCGCGGCGTGCCGGCGGGCGTGCAGCCGCTCGCCCGGGCCGGCGCGCCCGGCTGGGCCACGCTCGTCCGCCACTCCGGGCGCTACATCACGCCGCTGGCGGCGGGGGGCGACGGCTACGGCTTCCATCCGCTGACGCTGCCGGCGCCCACCGGCCGGCGGACGCTGCCGGACGGCCGGCCGATGACCATCAACGATCTGCTGATCGGCGCGGCGCATCTGGCGGTCGACCGGTGGAACTCCCGCCGGGGCGGGGGGTCCAGCCGGCTGCGGATCCGGATGCCGATCGCCCTGGCGTCCTCGCCGTCGTCGGCCGCGGCGCCGTCGGTCCCCGCGCCGGGCGAGATCGGCGGCAACCGCACCGGTCTGACGATCATCTCGAGTGAGGTCGCGGACCGGGTCGACGCACTACAGCTCGCCGTCCGCGTGGTGGAGCAGACCGACCTGGCCAAGCAGGCCATCCCGCCGGTGGTGCCGGGGCTCTCCGGGGCGCTCGGGGTCGCTGCGGCGCGGTTCGTGCCCGGCCCGTGGCGCAGCACGCTGCTGCGCTGCGGAGTGGCCGCGGGGCGCCCGGTGCTCGCCCCGACCGCCGCGGTGAGCAACCTCGGTCGCTTCGACGACCTGGCCGGGGCCGCTGGGCTGCCGATCAGCGCCGTGTACTTCACCGGGACGGCCGGGATGCCGCAGGGGCTGTTCATCGGCGTGCTCGGGATGGGCGACAGCCTGAACGTCACGTTCGGTTACCACCGCCATCTCCTCGGGCCCGGCTCGGTGCCGGCCTTCGCGGATCTGTTCCGAGCCGCCTTCGTCGAGCTGGGCGCCACCGGCGCCCCCGGTGCCACCGTGCCGACGCCGGTGACCGTGCCCACGCCCGCCGTGCCCACGCCCGCCGTGGCCAGGGCCCCGCGGCCGGACCGCGCGGCGTCGCCCGCGGTGACCACCCGCCGCGGCGGGGCCGTTCCGTCGCGTTGACGCGAGGCTGGGCGGCGCGCCGGTGGGCCGCCGCAGGCACCGCCCGCCCGGGGCCCTCACCCGCGGGCGGGCACCCCGGCGGCCACCCGCGAGAAGCCGGGGGCCGGCGGCGCGTCGGCCCCCGACACCAGCTCGCGGCTCGTGGCGAGCAGCAGGTCCTCTCCGGTGCCGGGACGCAGCCGAGGCTCGGCGGACACGCCCGCTCGAGCCAACGCCGCCCGCGCGGCGGCCTCGCCGGCGCCGTAGAGGACGGCGACCACCTCGCCCCCGTGGGGATCCGGCCGGTACACCAGGTCGGTGCGGCGCAGGGCGGGGCGGGGCGCGCCGGCCGGCAGCGTGAACGTGGCGTGGGTGAGCGCGTCGTCGACTCGGCGGCGATCGCGCGCCGCCCTCCCTCCGCGGCCCGAGCCGACCGGCCGCGCCAGCCGGTCGATCTCGGCGGTGACCACCCGGGCGAGCAGCTCGGCGCTGGCGTCCCAGGTGAATCCGGCCGCCCAGGCGCGCGCGGCCGCGCGCAGCCGGGCCGCGGCGGGCGGATCGGCCAGCGTCCGCAGCGCCTTGCCGATCGTTCCCGCCAGCGGCACGCCCTCGTCGACGAGCCAGCCCGTCGTCCCGTCCCGGACCGCGTCGCGCAGCCCCGGCACCCGGAACGCCACCGCCGGCACCCCGAGGGCGGCCGCCTCCAGCACCGACAGCCCCCACCCCTCCCCGTGCGAGGGGTTCACCGTCAGCCAGGCCGAGGCGAGCAGCCGGTCGCGGGTGGCCGCGTCGGTGTAACCATGCCACCGAACCACGTCGCCGCCACGGGAGTCGCCGCCACGGGCGTGGCCGCCCTCCCCGAGGGGGCCGTCCCCGGAGACGGTCGTCAGGCCGAGCGCGACCGCGCGGGCGACCAGCCGCTGCCGATCGGGGCCGTCGCCGACGACATGGACGGTGAGACCTGGATGAGCGGCGACCAGCGTCGGCAGCGCGTCCAGGAGCAGGTGCAGCCGCTTGTGCGGCACGAGCCGACCGACGCACACGATCGTCGGCGCCGCGGCCGGACGCCCCGCCGCCGGGTCCGCCGCATCCCCCGAGGACGCCATGCCGGCGGCGGTCATGGGGGAGGAGACGGCGGCGGTTGCGGGGGAGGGGACGGCGGTGGTTGCGGGGGAGGGGACGGCGGCGGTCACGCCGTTGGGGACGAGGAAGCGCGGGCCGGGCAGGCTCAGCACCTCGCGTGCCTGCGCCCGGGTCGAGGGGGAGACGACGACCACCGGGCGGCGCCGGTAGACCAGCCGGCTGCCCGGTGCCTCGAGCAACTGCCCCACCTTGGCCACCGGACCCGGGAAGTACAGCGGGAACTGCTTCTGGTGGACATGGTGCAGCACCTGGACGATCGGTGTGGACGCCGGCAGCACCAGCGGGCTGAAGAACGGGATCCCGTTCTGGCAGTCGACGACCGCGTCGACGCGGTGTCCACCCCGCCCGAGGCCCGCCAGCCGGCCCAGCACGGACGGATAGACCCCGAAGGTGCCACCGCCACGGCGGACGTCCACCCCGGCCACGTGCTCGGCCACCGGCAGCGCCTGTCCCCCGTCCCCGGCCGGCCGGGAGGTCAGCAGCGTCACCCGCGCGCCGGCTGCGGCGAACCGCTCGGCGATCGACTGGCAGAACAGCTCGGCCCCCCCGGCTTGCGGGTGGTCCTGATCACGCCAGTTGAGGAACACCACGTGCCGGCCGGCGAGGGTGGGCAGGTACCGGTGCTCCCCGAGCCCGGCGGGGTGCGGCGTGCTGGGGCTTCCGATCACCGGTGGCGTTCCTCTCGGTTCGATCGACAGGGCTTAGCATGTTCGCCTGCAACCTACAGATGTCGGAAAAATCGGCGGGCACATACCATGGCCGGTGTTCCGCCACGGGNGATCGACGTGTTCCGTTCCCGATGGGGAGACTGATGGCGAAGCCCTCGCGAGAGGCTGTGTCCGGCCTGCTGGCCGGCCCGGCAGCCCTGGCGGTCGCCGGCATGCTCGTCAACGGCTGTAACCTGCTGATGAACCTGATCGTCGCGCGCGCTCTCGATTCCGATTCCTACGGCGCCGTGTCCGTTCAGGTGAGCATCTTTCTGATCCTGTCGGTCGCCGGGAACGCCCTGCTCATCGCCGTCGTGCAGCACGAGACGTCCGGGACCGGGGACACCCGCCGCGAGCAGTGGTCCTGGATCCGTCGGCTGCGCGGGGCCTGCGGCGTCGGAATCGTCGTCGCCACCGTCGCCGCCCTGGCGCTGTCCCGCCCGGCGGCGGCGCTGATGTCCTACCCTCACCCGGTGGCGATCGCCGAGGCCACGATCGGGGCCGCGCTGTGGACGCTGCTGTGCGTGGAACGCGGCCTGATGCAGGCCCGTGGCGCCTATCAGCGGCTGGCCGTGAACTTCGTGGTCGAGGGCTTCGTCCGGATCGGCCTGGTGATCGTCTTTGTGGTCTCGGGCATGGGGGTCAACGGCGCGGGGCTCGGCATCGTCATCGGCGTGATCGTGGGCGCCGAGCATGCCCGTTGGGCGGTCGCCCGCACCCCGCGGCTACCCCGTCCGGCCGCCGTCCGCACGTGGTCGGCGCCGCTGCCCGACGACGGCACTCCGCCGGCCACCGGCCCGATCCCGATTCCGATCCCGGCCCCGCGCGCCAGCGCCCGCCAGAGTGTCATCGCCGACACCACCGTGGCGCTCGGTGCGCTCATCCCGCTGGCCCTGCTGCAGAACATGGACGTCGTCATCGTCGGCTGGCTGGGCACGGACGGGGTGGGCGGCTACGCGGCGATCTCGACAGCCTGCAAGGTGCCGGTCTTCATCGGGCTGGCGGTGGCCAACTTCCTGCTGCCCGAGGCGGCGCGGCGGCGCAAGGAGGGCCGCTCGGCCGGGGCGACCCTGGCGGTGGCCCTCGCGTTCGTCGTCGCGCCCGGCCTGTTTCTCGCCGCGATCGGCCTGGTCGGGGCCAAGTGGCTGCTGGGCCTGGTATTCGGGCCCCACCTGACCGGTGCGGCCCCCGCCCTGTGGGTGCTGGCGCTGAGCATGACGCTGCTGGCCGTCACCCTCATGTTCACCACCTACCTGCTCGGCGCGGGGGTCCGCCGGGTGGTCGGGGTGCTGGCGGTCGCCACGGTGGCGACGGCGGCGGCGCTGGTCTCGGCGGGCGGCGGCTCGATGGCGACGGCCACGGCGGCGCTCGCCGCCGAGTCGGTGACCGCGCTCGCGGTCGGGCTGCTCGTGGTCCAACTCCACCACGCCGACCGGCAGGCGGCGGGCAGGAGGGTCAGGGACGACGGGCGCGGCGGCGGGGACGCGCCGCCGCTCGGCGCCGCGTCGATCAGCGACGCGCGGCCCGAGGAGGGCTTCCCCGCGCCGGTCTAGGCGCCCCCGGACGGGCGTGGTCCAAAGGCCTTGTCCGATATGTCGTTCTAATCCGTCGGGTACGGTCGTCCTACTCGGCCGGGGCCCCCCACCCTCCGGCCTCGAGAGGGCCCACCGGCGTTGAGAGGCGAGGCCACCGCACATGCCAGCCAAGATCCGTTCGGATGCCGACGGCGGTGAGCGCGGGCGCACCACAGTCGGCAGACATGGCCGTCGTCGCGGCAGGGACACCCCCGACGGTCATGACCGAGCAAGCCGTCCCGACGCCGCTTCTCCGGACGCCCCTGACCCGGACGCCGCCGCTTTGTACACCCCTGACCCGTACACCCCCGACCCGGGCACCCCTGACCCGGGCACCCCTGACCCGGACGCATCTGACCCGGACGCATCTGACGACCCGGCCGCCGCTGCCCCAGGCGCCACCGTTTCGCACGCCACCGTTTCNGGTGCCACTCTTGCGGGTGCCGCGGCCCCGGACAGGCGCGCCTNGGACACCGGCGTCCCGGACCCCGCGACCCGGGACCCCTCGACCCGGGACGGCGCGGCCCCGGACCCCGCGACCCGGGATGGCGCGACCCGGGATGGTGACCTCACCGGTCGGGGCGGTGCCCTCGGCGACGGCACTGATGATCATGAAACTCTGCCTGGCCGCAGCAAGCAGGTCCGGATCGGCAGGCAGGTCCGCTTCGGAAAGGGCCATGCCCCCGACGGCGGCCATGCCCCCCGCGACAACCATGCCCCCCGAGACAGCCATGCCCCCCGCGGCAGCCACACCGCCAACGACGGTGATGACGGCGGCCCCAGCAGCGACGACCACGACACCCTGCCGGGTCGTGCCGGTGCCTTCCTCGGCGGGGACACCGACCAGACCGAACGCGGTCGCCGTGCCCGCCGCCGGGACCGCGCCGGCCGGCGTGACCGTGCCGCCGAGGCCACCTGGATCGGGGCCGCGGACCTGCCCGGCGCCGACCAGCCGGAGACCCCCCCCAAGCCGGCCGCGGAGGACGACAGGGCCGCGGGTGCGCAGCACACCCGGCTCAGTCGCCGCCGGCTGCTCGTGACCGCCGTGGGACTGGGCGCGGCCGCGGGTGGCGGGCTCATCGCCGGGCGGCTGCTGTCGTCGGAGGGGTCGGTGCCCGGCGGCCTGCCCCAGGGCCAGCCGTCCACCCCGGTCGGCGGGGTCACCGCCGGCCCCTCCGTGCAGGCCGGCTCGGTGACGAAGCTGCCCGAGAACCTGCTGACCATCTACGGCGCGCCCGGCAGCTTCGGCAACTTCGACGGCGGCCAGACGACCGTCCGGGTCACCGAGGTGCCCGGGTGGGGCTTCGGCCCCGGCCAGGCCGCGTTCAATTCTGCGGTGTCGGCCGACGGCACCGTGTTCATGACGACCACGCCGTTCTCCGACGACCAGTCGAAGCTGACCGGTACCGACATGGAGATCGAGATCTTCGAGCCGGACATCGAGCGGTTCACCCGGCTGGTGATCCCCTCGACGAAGGGCCGCCTGAGCCTGCCCCGGCTCGATCCGAACTACCGCGGCGTCGGCGGCGGGGACACCTCCGACGTGATCGTCGTGCCCGGCCCGGACGGCGCCCAACGGGTGCTGTTCACCTCGCTGATGCCGTACTACGGCTGGAACACGGCCGTGGACGGGGAGCTGCCGAGCGTGGGCCAGCTCCGCCGGGACCAGCCGACCGCGCGGTGGGTCTATGACCCGCAGGTGTCCTGGACGGCGGAGCAGCTCGCCACGACGGCCTCGCCGTCCCTCGCCGCACAGGCCTTTCCGCCGCTCACGCCGTTGCAGCCGCGTTCCTCGCGCGGGCCGGCGTCCATCGCCCGCCTGCCACGCAGCGGGCACCTGGTCATCGCCCAGTACCTGGGCGCCGGCGGCGGCGGAACCGACAACGGGGCGCTGCTCGTCGTCGACTCGGCCGGCCGGGTCCTGGCGCACTGGCAGTATCCGCAGGTCCGGCCGTTGGGCATCGCGCTGGTCGTC
Organism: Frankia sp. CpI1-P; assembly: GCF_001421075.1. Lineage (NCBI taxonomy): Bacteria > Bacillati > Actinomycetota > Actinomycetes > Frankiales > Frankiaceae > Frankia > Frankia sp. CpI1-P. The sequence continues at coordinate 74,018 of NZ_LJJX01000022.1, forward strand.
AACCCGCGGGAGGTCGTCGCAGATCCGACCAGCGAACCGGACGACGAGCGGTTCGTCCTGATCAGCGATGTGCGGGGCCTGGACTACAGCACGCAGCCGTTCCCGATCCAGGAGTTCTCCTACTCGGCGTCCCGCGGCACCATCACCCCGTGCAGCACCGCGGTGCGCGCCGTGCAGGACGGTTCCCGGATGGAATCCGCCGTCTTCGGCGCGGACGGCACGCTCTACGTGGCGCGGACGAAGAGTGACGGCCTGCACGCCGAGACCGTGGCCGTCTACCCGAAGCTCGGCCGCGAGCGCGGCCTGGTGACCCGCGCGCCGGCGACCGGCAACTGGCCGACGGACACCTGGGGCATCGCGAACCAGCCCGACTATCTGGTGGCCGGCACCGACCAGGGCGGGCTGGTCCGCAGCATCACCCTCGACCCGCGGACCGGCGCCGTCCTGCTCGCCGGCCTCGACGGCCTGGTGCAGGTCGTGCGGCCGGCGGGGCGCGGCGCACGGATGACCTTCCGCACCGAGCCGCCCATCGACGTGGGCCTGAACATGCTGCGCGGTCCGTCGACCCGCTACGTCGGGGTGCGCCGCGGCGCGGTCGACCCGCTGCGGCGCAGCCTGTGGCTGCCCGTCAACCAGATGGTGCTCGACGGTCTGCCCTGGCCGTACCCGCCGTTCAAGCTCGACCAGTGGCTGATGCGGGTCGACCTGGACGTCCTGCTGGGCGACGACTGAGGGCGACGGCCAAGGGTTCAGCCGCCGGCCACAGCGCGCAGCGGCAGCGCCAGCAGGTAGGGATCGAACCGGGCGTCGCGGAAGCCGACATGGCGGTAGAAGGCGCGCCCGGGTTCCCGCATCGCATGGGCGAGCAGCAGGGGTAGCCCGACCATCCGGTGTACGGTGAGTGAGCGCATCACCGCGTCGCGGACGAGCCGGGCGCCGATCCCACGGCCCTGGTAGCGCAGATCGACGGCGAGCCGGCCGACGAACATCGCCGCGACCGGCTCGGTCGGCCGCCGCGAGCGTCGGCGCGAGCCGGGGATGCGTTCCACGGCGGCCGTCGCCAGGCAGTAGTAGCCGGCGATCCGGTCGGCATCGAGGATCACGAACGTGTTCGTGGTCCGATCCTGCTGATGTTCGAGGGCGCGATGCCGCAGCCAACCGTCAAGCAGGTCGTCCCCGCTGTTGAAGGTCGTGCGATCCATGGCCTCGGTCAGGGCCGCGGGTTTGGTCAGGGGCACTGCGTGACATCCTTCTTGCCGGGTCGGGGACGCGGTCGGGAGGCGGTGGGCGGTGGCGGACTACTCCGCGCCCGGCTCGTCGTCCAGCAGCCGGCGCAGCCTCGGGGTGTCGGCCGGCGGCTCGTTGAGCAGCGCCTCGAACGCGCCCCAGTCCGTGTCCGGCACGCGGAACAGCCGCCGGTCGGCCAGCACCTCCTGGGCGTACCGCTTCATCGCCTCGACGGCGAAGTCCTCGAGGGACAGGCCCTCACCCTCCGCGGCGGAACGGATGACGCCCGCCGAGTCCTCGGGTAGCTGTACGGCGAGTCTGTCGTCCCTGGCGGCACTCATGCTGGCAGTCTGCTCCCCGCGCGTCCGGGCCCGCTCGCTGGGTCTGCCTCATCGTGACAGAAAGGTCTGCGCGCCGTGCCGCCTTCGCCCGTTCCCACCGTCCCCCTCGCGCACGGCGCCCGGATGCCCCAGCTCGGGCTCGGGACCTGGCCGCTGGACGACCGCGCGGTCCAGGGCGTCGTGGAACAGGCGATCGGGCTGGGCTACCGGCTGATCGACACCGCCCACAACTACGGCAACGAGAAGGGGGTCGGCGCCGGCCTGCGCGCCGCCGGGGTGGCCCGCGAGGAGCTGTTCGTCACCACGAAGTTCAACAAGCGCTCACACAGCGTGCGGGGAGTGCGCCGGGCGGCCGCGGAGAGCACCCGGCGGATGGGCCTCGACTACGTCGACCTGTTGCTCATCCACTGGCCCAACCCGTGGCGGGACCGGTACGTCGCTGCCTGGAAGGGCCTCGTCGACCTGGTGAAGGATGGTCAGGTGCGGGCCATCGGCGTGTCGAACTTCAAGACGACCCACCTGGACCGGCTGCTGGCCGAGACCGGGGTGGCCCCGGACGTCAACCAGATCCAGCTCGATCCGCGGCTGGGTCGGGGCGCGGTCCGCGCCTACCACGCCGAGCACGGCATCGTCACCGAGGCCTGGAGTCCGCTGGGTGCCGGCACCGGCCTGCTCGACGAACCCGTCATCACCCGGATCGCCGCCGCGCACGGCCGCACACCCGCGCAGATCGTGCTGCGTTGGCACGTCGAGCTCGGCGTGGTGGCGGTGCCGAAGTCGGCCAGCCCGGCCCGGCTGGCCGAGAACATCGACGTGTTCGGCTTCAGCCTGACCGCGGAGGAGATCGCGGCCATCTCCGGCCTGGACCGCGGGGCCGCCGGCGAGGCCGACGCCCTGGACTCCGACGTCTTCGGCCACTGACGTCTTCGGCCCCTGACGTCTCAGGCGGTCATGTCTCGCCGCCGGAAGACCATCAGGGCGAGCAGCACCATGACGCCGGCGTAGACCACCCCGCGCAGCAGGGCGTCGGCGTAGGGCATGGGGTCGGCGGCGCCGCCGGTGGCTATCTCCTGCATGAGCTGCACCGGCAGCCACGAGCGCGCCGGGCGGTAGATGCGCGCGATCAGCATCTCCACCGGAAGCGCGTAGGCGAGCGCGACGGCGATCGCGGCCGCCGGCCCGCGTAGCAGGATCGCGGCCAACGCCCCGATCGCCGCGTACCCCAGCGAGCCGAGGCACAGGTTGACGAAGCCGGTGCCGAGCTCGACCAGTCCCGCCCCACTGCTCCAGGCGGCGGTGGACACCCCCCGGGTCGGCGCGAGCAGGAACGACAGCCCCACCGAGACGGCCGTGGCCGCTGCGACGATCAGGACGACGAAGGCCGCCAGGGCGAGCAGCTTCCCGGCGAGCAGCCGGGCCCGGTGGGGCCGGGCGACGAGCTGGTTGCGCAGGGTGCCGTGACTGTGGTCACCGGCCAGCGAGGCGGCGACGACCGACAGCGCCACCACCCCCAGCAGGATGCTGACGGCCTGCACGCCCTGGAGCAGGCCGTCCGGCCGGGACAGGGCGGCGGCGGTGACCGGATCGCCGTCGAAGTCCCGGTGCCCGACCGAGAAGAAGGTCAGCACGGTGCCGAGGAGGGCGCACGCGACCACGGCACCGAGCGTGCCCAGCAGGAACCGGGGCCGCAGCAGGGGCACCCATTCGGCCCGAAATGCCGCGATCATGTGGCACCCCCGCGGCTGTGGGCCGGGTCGAGCCCGGCGCCCACGGGCGGCGGCACGCTCCCATCCGGCTCCTGCCCGGCCTGGGCGGTACGGACCAGGTCGCCGTCGATCTCTCCGGTGACGCGCAGAAAAGTCTCCTCCAGGTTGGGTCGGTGGGTGCGCAGCGAGCGCAGGGTGATGCCGGCGCGCATCGCGAGCCGGTTGAGGTGGGCGGCCAGTCCCTCCGGGGCGTGCGCGGTGACGACCGGCCGGCGGCCCCGGGTGGCCGAGGCGTCCGGAGGACCGTTGCGCAGATCGATCTCGACGCGCAGTCCCTCGTCGCCGAGCAGCCCGGCGAGCCGGCGCGCGTCGGCATCGTGCTCGGGGATCATCACGATGCGGGGATCCTCGGCCGCGAGCAGGTCGGTGACGTGGCCCTGGAACAGCATCCGCCCGCCGTTGATCATGACGAGGTGGTCGCAGATCTGCTCGACCTCGGTGAGCAGGTGGCTGGAGACGAAGACGGTCATCCCCCCGCCGGCGAGCTGGCCGAGCAGCGCCCGGATCTCCCGGATGCCCGCCGGGTCCAGACCGTTGGTCGGCTCGTCCAGGATGAGCAGGCACGGGTCGGGTAGCAGGGCGGCGGCGATGCCCAGGCGCTGCTTCATGCCGAGCGAGTACGTGCTGAACCGGTCGTCGGCCCGCTCGCCCAGGCCCACCTGCCCCAGCACCTCCTCGACGCGGCGCTGTCGGAGGGCCCGTTGCCAGCCCCCGATGCCGCGCAGGATCGCGAGCTGATCGAGGTTGCGCCGGCCCGACAGGCCCGGGTGGAAGGTCGGGCCCTCGATCATCGCGCCGACCCGGTGCAGGTAGCGGTCCGGCTCGGTGATCGGCTCGCCCAGGACGTGGCCGTGGCCGGCCGAGGGCCGGATGAGGCCCAGCAGCATCCGCAGCGTGGTGGACTTGCCGGCGCCGTTTGGCCCGACGAAGCCGGACAGGGCCCCGCGGGGCACCTGGAGGTCGAGATGATCCACGGCGCGCCGGGCGCCGTAGCGCTTGGTCAGCCCGCGGGTCCAGATCGCCGTGTCGGCGCGGGCCAGGCCCGCCGTACCGTCCATGACGGTCGGCGAGGCGGCCGTCCCGTGGGCCGGGTCGTGGTTCGCGTGGGCCGGGTCGGTGGCCGAACCGGAAGTCATCGTGGTGCTGCTCCCACCCTGGGTGTCGGATGCCCGCCGCAGGGGGCGCCCTGCAACGGCGAGCGTCGGGGAGTGCGACCGGGGCAGTCCGTGAGCGCTCGCGGCCCGGTCGGGTGACGCGCACCCGCGAAAGTCAGGGGGCGGCACGTCCACGAATGTCAACGACCAGCCTGTGGGCCGGGTTCCAGCTCCGCGGCTTCAACCTGTGTTTTCCCGCCGGTTGACCTCGTCACGCGCCGAGGCTCGGCGTGGACGAGCAAATCAGCCTTTTTAGCTGGATTTCCTGACCGACTTCGTTTTTCGTACCGCCAGTGACCTGGCCGCCTTTTTGGACGCGACGTGGCGGTACCGCCGGCATGTTCCGGTCGCTCGGATCGCTTTCCTTCGGCTGGCGGGCGCGCCGGACCCGTCGGGTTGCAGGCCGGGGCTGCCCGCCGGACGACCGACAGGACACCAGGGACGCGGGACGCCCGTCACCCGACACAACCCGCCCCCGACGAGTGGACGACAATCCTGGCGTGGGCGAAACGGCTGGCCTCCGGCGCGGCATCCGGACGCTGACGCTGCTTGCCAGCATCGCGATCATCGTGATGCTGGTGCTGGCCGTGGCCTCCGCCCTGCGGTCGCGGCACGCCGCCTCCGAACGGGGAAAGCACCTGGACCCCGCGGCCACGACCACCGCGATGCTCCTCGCCGACTTCGTCGATCAGGAAAGCGCGTTGCGTGGCTACATCGTCACCCGCGACCGCGGCTTCCTGGAGCNGTTCGACGACTCCCGGCGTTCGGTTCCCGCGCTCAACGCGCGGCTGGACGACCTGCTGGCCGACTTCCCCGACCTGCGGGCGCAGCGGACCCGGGTCGACGTCGCCTACGGGACCTGGCGGCGCGAGGTCGTCGAGCCGGAGCTGGCCGCGATGGCCCGCGGCGACGTGGCCGGGGCCGCCGGCATCGTCCGCGCGAACGCCCGCCGCGACTTCGACGAACTGCGCCGCCAGGCCGCCCGCCTCGCCGGACAGATCGACCGCGAGCAGGTCGAGGCGTCCGGCCGGGTCGAGAGTTCGTCCGTGCTGCTGCTGAGCTCCCTGGCCAGCGCGATGTTCGTCATCCTCGGTGTCCTGGTGACGATCATGATCGTGCTGCGGCGCTGGCTGCTGCGCCCGATCGGCGCCCTGCAACGCTCGGTCAACTCCGTGGCGGCCGGGCGATACGACACGCGGATCCCCTCGGTGGGCCCGGCGGAGATCGTGGCGCTGGCGGCGGACGTCGAGACGATGCGTGCCCAGCTCGTGCGCCTCGTGCGGCAGAACGAGCGGTCCTGGGAGGCCCTGGCGCAGCAGGGGCCCGCCGTTATCGCTCTGCGCGACGCGCTCACCCCCTCACTGCTGCGAGCCCGCGGGCTGATGTTGCACGGACGGGTCGATCCGGCCCAGGGGGAGCTTGCGGGGGACTGGTACGACGCCTTCGAGCTGCCNGACGGACGCGTCGCCGTGGTCGTGGGCGACGTCTCGGGCCACGGCGCCGCAGCGGGCGTCTTCGCCCTGCGACTCAAGCAGCTCCTCGACGCCGCGCTGTCCACCGGCGCTGGCCCGGCCGCCGCGGTGGAATGGGCGGTGGAGAACCTCGGCGAGACCGAGGAGATGTTCGCCACCGCCATCATCGCCGTCGTCGATCCACGCAGCGGGGAACTGCACTACGTCAACGCCGGCCACCCGGACGCGCTGCTGCTGCGCCGGGCCGGGCCTGCCTGGGCGATGGCCGCGCCGGCCGCCCCGCCGGCCATTCCCCACCCCGCCGCGCCGCCCGCCCCGCCGGCCGGGGCCGTCGACGATGCCAGGGTCGACGCGGTGGTCGACGCTGCGGACCCGGCCCGCAAGCGGGACGCCGGCGTCGCGGGGCCCCGGCCGTCGGTGAGCGTCAGCGCGATCGTGGGGCCGGCGGCCGGCGCGCGCCGAAGGCCGACGAACCAGGCGCCCGCGCCGAAGGGGAACCGCCGGCACCCCGCCGCCCAGATCGTGCGGCTGCCCCCGACGGGGCCGCTGATGTCGGGCCTGCTCGCCGCGCCCGGCGCGTGGGAGATCCGGACGTTGCACCTCGAACCGGGGGACGCGCTCATCGCCTACACCGACGGGCTGGTCGAGGCGCGCGACGCCGCCGGTCGCCAGTTCGGCGCGCACCGGCTGATCGCGGAGATCCTGCGCGACCCCGGCCGCACCCCGGTGGGCCTGCTCGACGCCGCCTTCGACGCCGTGCGCCGGCATGCCCCGGGCCGGCAGGGCGACGATCGCACCGCGATCATCCTGGCGCGCACCAGCGAGCCGGCGGCGATCACCGGCGGGCGGTCGTAACGCCGACAATCGGCGTGGTTACCGGGGTTTTCGGGTACATCTTGCGCCATGAACGACGAGCCCGGCACGGACCGGCCCACCCGCTCGAACCGGACCCTGCGCTCCCTGCCGTCCCGCTTCAGCCCGCTGCGGCTGATCGCCACCATCCTGCTCGCCGTGCTCGTCGTCGGCCTGATCGCGGTGGTGGCCGGGTGGCGGCCCAGCCTCAACCCGTTCAAGGAGCGGACGATCGACCGCAGCTCCCCGGCGGTGCTGCGCTCGCTGGAGGACCTCAGCTCCTACCACGCCGCCGGCGCCCACTTCGAGGTCGTCGTCGATCTCGAGGACGACACCAGGTGGATCCCGGCGGCGCTGAAGGGGGAGCGCACACTGTTCGTGGGGGTCGGCACGGTCGACTCGACGGTCGACTTCGGCCACCTCGACGCCGACGCCGTCACCGTCTCGCCGGACCGCCGATCGGTGACCATCGAGCTGCCGAACCCGACCCTGTCCACGCCGGTGCTGGACCTCGACCACAGCTACGTGGTCGCCCGCCAGCGCGGTGCGCTGGACCGGGTTGGCGGCCTGCTCGGCGGGGTCAGCAGCGACAAGGGGCTGTATCAGAAGGCCTCGTCGAAGATGACCGACGCGGCCAGGACCGACGGTCAGGTCATCGAGCTGGGCAAGAAGAACACGACCGCCATGCTGCGCGGTCTGCTCGGGGCGCTGGGTTTCACCGACGTCCGCGTGACCTACGCCGCCGACCGCCGCTAGCCGGGCGGCTGGCTGGTGGCCTCCCGGCACCGCCCGGCCACGGGCGGTGCCGGGACCTGGCCACCGGGTGCGGCCGGGGGACACGGCCGGAAGGACACGGTGGTCCCTGACCGTCGCCCGGACGGGCGAGACCGACGGCTCAGCGCCGAGCCGCCTGCTCGGCCACCACTCGGTCGATCTCCGCCTGGAAATGCTCGGAGATCTTTATGACATGCGGTTCCCGAAGCAGATAAAAATGTTCACAAGGGACATAGTGCGTGTCGTGGCTGCCGGTGAGAAAAGCCGACCAGGCGTCCTCCGAGTCCGGATTTTCGGCCGATCGGTAGACGAGGGTCCGGCCGGCCCACGGCTGCGGCCGGTAGAAACGCTCGAGTAGCCTGCCGTGATTGAAGAAGNCGTCGAACTGCTCCATTCCGCCGAACTGCACCACTCCGGTCAGCGGAATCTGCACCATTTTCTTCAGCGTCGCGATGTTGGTGAAGTTCGCCCGCTGCTCCGGCAGTAGCCGCTGGGTGAAGCGCGTCAGCCGGTGGCGGTAGGTACGGGCGTGCTCCTGCGCACCGCCGGGCGTCACCGGCGCGCCGGCTCCGTTCGCGGTGTCGGCGGCCGGCGCTGCGCCGTCCTCCTCGCCGGGCGTGATCCGCAGGGAGGACGGCATGTAGGTGTCCATGATCGACAGAAAGCCGACCTCGTCACCGGCCGCGGCGAGCTGCTGGGCGATCTCCATCGCGATCAGACCGCCGAGGGAGTGCCCGGCCAGCAGGTAGGGGCCCCGCGGTGCGATGATCCGGATGATCTCCAGGTGGCGGCGGGCGGTCTTCTCCACGCTCCAGTCGGGGAAGCCGCGCCGTTCCAGACCGTGTGCCTGGAAGGCGTAGACCGGCTGGTCGTCGCCGAGCCGGCGGGCGAGCGAGTGGAAGCCGAGCGCGAGCGCACCGGCTCCGGCGAAGCAGAACAGCGGCGGGCGCGAGCCGGTGGTGCGCAGCGGCACGACGGTCGGGTGGCGGGGGCCGGCCTGCTGGGCCAGCGAGACCGTCCGGGCGAAGGCGCCGAGCGTGGGGGAGTCGACCAGGGCCGACGACGGCAGGGAGACCCCGAGCTTCTCGCCGACGAGGGTGAGCAGCTCGTTGGCGGCGAGCGAGTCGCCGCCGAGCTCCATGAAGTCGTCCTCGATCCCCACCTCCTCCAGGTCCAGGACCCGGGTCCAGATGTCGGCGACGACGATCTCCCACTGGGTCCGCGGCCGGGCGGACCCGGCGGGGGCCGCGGGCGGGGGCGGCAGTGCGCCGCGGTCGACCTTGCCGCGCTCGTTGCGGGGCATCTCCGCCAGCGCCACGATCGTCGTGGGCACCATCCAGACCGGCAGCCGCTCGCGCAGCGCTCGGCGGATGCGCACCGGGGACAGCGTGTTGCCGTTCACCGCTGGGACGACGTAGGCGACCAGGCGGTTCTGTACCCCGGTGGTCACCGCGGTGACCACCGCCTCGGCGATCTCCGGGGAGTTCAGCAGGGCCGCCTCGACCTCGCTCGGCTCCACCAGGTACCCACGGATCTTCACCGCGGCGTCGCGCCGGCCGAGCAGCACCATCGTGCCGTCGGGCTCGAACCGGCCGAGATCGCCGGTNCGGCAGGTGGTCCGGCCGTCCGGGCGCGGGGTGAACTTCTCCGCCGTCAGCTCCGGGCTGCCCCAGTAGCCCGCGGACAGGTACGCCGAGGTCACCTCGACGTCGCCCGACTCGCCGGGCCCGGCGATGGTGCCGTCCTCGCGGCGGAACACCACCTCCTTGCCCGGCGCGGGCAGCCCCGCCGGCACGGTGCCCGCGGGCACCGGCGCGTCCGGCGCAATCTCGAAGAAGCCCAGCGAGGCGATCTCGGAGGCACCAGACCAGTTCACGTAGGTACAGGACGCCGGCACGTGCGGGCGCAGCGCGGCGATGTCGCGGCCGTACGCGGCCTCCCCGCAGGTGGTGACGATCCGCAGGTCGGCGAGGATCTCGTCCGGTTCGAGCGCGCCGAGCAACGCCCGCAGCAGCGACGGGGTGGTCTGCAACGCCGTCAGGTGCTGGGCGTTGATCCAGTCACCGAGACCGGGCAGCCCCGCCGACCGTGGGTCGTAGGCGTAGAGGCCCGCGCCGTTGAGCAGGCCGAACACGACTACGGTGATCCCCGCCGCGAACGAGTACGGCAGCACCAGCGCCAACCGGTCGCCGGGCCCGAAGCCGAGGCGCTGCGCGCCGGCATAGGCATCGCACAGGAATGTGCCGTGCGTCCAGACGACGCCCTTGGGTGCGCCGGTGGAGCCGGAGGTGAACACGATGCAGGCCGGGTCGGTGAGCTGCGGCTCGGGCCACCAGACCGCGTCGGCCCCGTTGGCGGCGATCCACTCGGCGCCGTCGCCGGCCGCGGCCGCGAGGTCCAGCACCAGCCGGGGACCGTTGCCGGCCAGCAGCTCCAGCAGCGGTTTCGNATCGACCGTCGCCACGGCGGCCGCCTGCGCGTCCGGCGACCCCACCGGCCGCAGGCCCACCGTGGAGCGGGCGACGGAGCCGTCGCTCAGGTCAGTGATCAGCGCGACGCAGCCGGCCTGACGGATGATCTGAGCCATCCGCTCGGCCGGCACCATCGGATCGAGCGGGACGACGGGCCGGCCGGTCTTCATCGCCGCCAGCACGCCGAGCAGCCCGGGGACCCCGTGCGGAAGCAGCGTCGCCACCGGGCCGTCCTCGGTCGCGTCGAGGCGCCCCAGCACGGCCACCGCGATGTCGTCCGTGCGGCGGTCGGTCTCGGCGAACGTCATCGTGACGCCCGGGGACACCACCGCCGGGGTGTTGGGCAGGTGCGTGGCGACCTCGCGGAACCGGCTGACCACCGAGGCCGGTAGATGATCGAAGTCCAACGCGGGGAAGGGGACGTCACCTCCGGGCGTCGCGACCGCCAGAGCCGCGNGCCGATCGCTCTCGTTCAATGCCACTCCTTGTCCTCTGTGCTGCCGGCGCCATCGGTCCGTGCCAGATGACCCTCGACCACGTGACTCTCGCCGATCGTGGGATCGTCAGTCGCGCGCGACCAGGCGGTCCGTCGGAAACGCCCCGAAGGGCCGTCGCCGCGGCGACGGACGGGCGGGGCTGTCGGCGGGATGCCGCCTGACGGGAGTGGGTCGTTCTGGGCGACTCCGCCAACGAAACACGTGCGGCGCTGCAACCGTTCGCTCGAGGTACACGAACAGCCTCCCCAGCATGCAGTCCGGTATAGCGTGGGACTTTATACCACGATGGTGTGGCTTACTTGTCGCCACCCCTCGTAACCTTGACGGAAGTGTCGGTTTACCCGCTCGTAATCGGGGTCGACGTTTCTCCACTCCGTAAGGATTTGCTGGTCTTGCCGGGTATTCCGGCTACGGCGCGAACCGGTCACCCGGTGCTGATCTGCGCTCGTCGGGCATTCTCCCGATGGGCGCGTCACGGCACCCGGGGCCGCCCGGTCGGGGCCTGGCGCTCCAGCCGGTCGGCGTGTCCGCCGGTCGGCGTGTCCGCCGGTCCGGCTCCTTGGAGTCCACCGGCGGCGGGTGATGGGCTTCCGCGCGCCTGACCGGATGCGCGGGTTGTTCCGGGTACGCGGGCCGCGCCGGCGTCCCCTCGCCGCCCCGCCCCCGCCCGGGGGAGGGGCGAGCACTTCTCGGGCAGCCCGAACGGGCCGGGCGCGATGCCGCAGCGGCGGGGTCCGGGTACCCCCGCGGACGATCGTGGAGGTCGCCCCGGCGACCGCGGCCGCGAGATCGCAGCCTCGCTGTCACCTGTGTCACTCTGCACCAGAAGTGCTGCCGAGACTTGCATCCCGAAGCTTGAGCGTCCTAGACTCATGAACTGTGAACGACGGACGAGCTGAAAGCCGAGGCCTCACGGCGAAGGATCGCCGGGATGTGCCTCGGGGCGGCCCGGCCCGCCGTGACACCCAGAGATCGATCAAGACGAGGGAGGCCCTTGTGAGCACCTACCTGTGGGACCCGTTCGCGGCGCTGGGGCGGATGGACCGGGAGTTCGACGAGATCGTTCGGCGCGCGTGGGGTACCCGGCGCCCGGCGCTCGCCGGCCGCTCCCAGAGCGCGGAGCTCGCCGTTCCCTCGGCCGACGTCGTCACCGAGGGCGAGGACGTGCTGATCAACCTCGAGCTGCCCGGGGTAGACGTGGAGCACGACGTGGTCGTGGAGATCGACCGTGGCCGCCTGGTCGTCCGCGGCCGGCGCGGTGGGCAGCACGAGCGGGAACACGCCGGTCGCGTCCACCGCGAGAGCTGGTCCGGCAGCTTCCGCCGGGAGTTCCAGCTCCCCGAGCGGGTCGACGCCTCGCGGATCTCCGCGGGCTACGACCGGGGCGTGCTGACCGTCCGGCTCGCGGGCGCGGCGGTCGAGCCGAAGGCGACCCGCATCGCGGTCACCGCGGCGAGCGGCGGCCACGCGCCGGCCGCCGTCGCGAAGCCGGTCGAGGTCGCGCCGGCCCAGCCGAGCGAGGTTCCGGCCGTGTCGGCGCAGCCCACGGCGCAGAGTGAGGGCGGGCGGGCCGAGTCCGCGAACACGCCGGCCGCGTGACGGCGCACCCGGGGTGCGAGTCCCTCCGCACCCCGGCCCGCCGCGGCGTCGGGCCCGGGGCGCATGACCTCCCGGGCCCGCGTCGGCGTCAGCGGCGCAGCGAGTCGCCGGTGGACGACGAACGGCCGCGGCCCGTCGAGCCGCGGCTCGACGGCGGCGGCACCATGGGGCCCACGTCCCCATCCGGGGCGACATCCAGGTCGACGATGACCGGCGCGTGGTCGCTGGTTCCGGTCCCCTTGCGGGCCGCCCGATCCACCCACACCGCGCGCACCCGGCCCGCGACGTCGGCGGACGCCAGCGTCAGGTCGATGCGCATGCCGAAGTTCTTCGGGAAACAGAGCTGGCGGTAGTCCCAGTAGGTGTAGACGACGTCGTCGGGCCAGCGGGTACGCAGGACGTCGACGAGACCGGCGTCGACGAGCTCCCCGAGGGCGGCGCGTTCGGCCGATGTGACGTGCGTGGCGCCCTCGAACTGCGCGACGTCCCACACGTCGGCATCCGTCGGGGCGATGTTGAAGTCGCCGAGGGTCATCAGCGGGCCCCGGGCCACCTCCGCGGTGACGACGTCGCGCAGCGCGGCCAGCCAGGACAGCTTGTAGGCGTAGTGCGGGTCGTCGACGGTGCGCCCGTTCGGCACGTACAACGACCAGACCCGGATGCCGTCGCAGGTCGCGGCGATCGCGCGAGGTTCGGGGTCGGGGAAGCCCGGCCCGCCCGGCAGGCCCCGCACGACGTCGTCGAGGCTGCCCCGCGACAGGATCGCCACGCCGTTCCACCGGCCGTCGCCGTGATGGGCGACCCGATAGCCACGCCGGAACAGATCCTNGTCGAAAAGCTCGAGGAAGGCGTCGTCCGACAGCTTCGTCTCCTGCAGGCACACCACGTCCGGTCCGGCGCGGTCCAGCCACTCGATCAGCCGGGCCTGCCTGGCCTTCGCGGAGTTGATGTTCCACGTCGCGATCCGCACAGCAGGTCACGGTAGTCCCGTGCCGCGGCAGGCCCGCGGCCGCTCCCGACCGGCATGCCATGCTGACGCGCGTGGACGGCGAGCGCACGGCGGTGGGGCGCCCCTACGTGATCTGTAGCTGCGCGATGTCGCTGGACGGCCGGATCGACGACTGCTCGGATGCGCGGCTGATCCTCTCCGGGCCGGCGGACCTCGATCGGGTCGACGAGGTGCGCGCCGGGTGCGACGCGATCCTCGTCGGCGCCGCGACCGTCCGGCGGGACAACCCCCGTCTCGCCGTGCGCGCCGAGCATCGTCGCGCCGCGCGGGTCGCCGCGGGCCTGCCGCCGACGCCGGTCAAGGTGGTGCTCTCCGGCGGCGGCGACCTCGATCCGCGTTCCCGCCTGTTCGGCACCGACCCGGTCGACACGCTCGTCTACCGGCGCGCCGGCAGCGCCGCACCGCCGCCATCCTGGTCCGTGGCGCCGCCCGGCGCCGCCATCGACCACACCCGAGTCCTCCCGGCGCCCATCGCCGATGGGGCGGCGGGGGCGGGCGGACCTGGTCCCGGCGGGCGGGTGAGCGTCGTCGACCTGCCCGGTCGGCCGCGGGTGGACGTTGCCGAGATAGACGTTGCCGAGATGCTCGCCGACCTCGCCCACCGGGGCGTGCGCCGCCTGCTGGTCGAGGGGGGAACCTCGGTGCACACCGCCTTCCTCACCGCCGGCCTCGTCGACGAGCTCCACCTCGCCGTCGCCCCGTTCTTCGTCGGCGAGCGGGACGCGCCGGCGTTCGTCGGCCCTGGGGCCTTCCCGCAGAACGTCCATTCCCCGCTGCGGCTGGCCGAGGTCCGACAACTCGACGATGTGGTGCTGCTTCGGTATCTGGTGCCGACGTCGGCCTGAACGCGCCTCGTCCGGTTTTGTGCGCACCGGTTTTGTGCGCCCCCGGCCGGGCATCGCTCCACCCGGATCAACCGATCCCATGGTCCGAGGGAGTGATCACTGTGTCGGTGCAGACCGGCGGCCGGCTGCGGCACGCCGTCACCAGCGGCGGCGACGCTGGCAGCCAGGCGAAGGGCGCGGCGCGCCGGGCTCGCCACAGCCGGACGGTCGACATCACGGCCCGCATCGGACTCGCGGGGCGGGGCCTGGTCTACGTCCTCATCGGGGTGCTTGCCCTCCAGGTGGCCTTCGGACTGAGCAACGCCCAGACGAACCGCAACGGTGCGCTCGGGGAGATCAAGGACAAGCCGTTCGGGTCCACGGTCCTGGTCATCATGGTCATCGGCTTCCTCGGGTACGCGGCCTGGCGGCTGCTCGAGGCCGCGGTCGGTGTCCAGGACGAGAACGGCGAGAAGAAGCGGACCGCGAAGCGGGTGGTCTCCGCGGCACGTGGCGTCATCTACCTGGTGATCGCCGGTAGCACGATCAGCTTCCTCGTCTCGGGCGGCGGCGGGTCCGGCGAGCCGGCGCCCTGGACGGCGCGGGTCATGCGCAACGACGCCGGCCGGGTGCTCGTGGGCATCGTCGGCCTCGTGGTCGTCGGNATCGGCATCGGCATGATCATTCGTGGGGCGAAGCGGAAGTTCGAGGAGAAGCTGAAGACCGGGGAGATGGGCGCGCTCGCCCGTAAGATCGCCAAGCCCGCGGGTCTCGTCGGCTACATCGTGCGCGGCATCGTGTTCGGGCTCGCCGGCGTGTTCGTGACCAAGGCGGCGATCGAGTTCGACCCGAAGGAGGCCAAGGGCCTCGACGGCACGCTGAAGACCCTCGCCGGGCAGGCGTACGGCCAGTGGCTGCTCACCGTGTGTGCGATCGGCCTGGCGCTGTTCGGCGTCTACTCGTTCTTCGAGGCCCGCTACCGCAAGCTCTGACCGTCGACGGTCCGCGCGACGGCGGCCCCGGTCGGTGCCCACGGGCGGCCGGCCGGGGCCGTCCTCGCACGCCCGGAACCATGGGCGGCTGACCAACCGGGCACGGTAGCGTGCGTGCTGCCCGGACCGGCGGCCGCCGAGCTGCGGATCGGCGGATCGGCTGAGCGGCGGATCGGCTGAGCGGAGGGGACGCGGGTGCGCGCTGGCCGGTCGTCGGACGGGGCGTCCCCCCGACGGCCCCCGCGCCCGGCCACGCTGCTCGCCGACATCTCCCCCCTGCGTGAGTACCCGGCCTACCGCCGGTTGTGGGTGGGGGAGACGATCTCCGCCCTCGGTTCCCAGATCACGGCCACCGCGGTGCTGCTGCAGGTCTTCGCCGTCACCCGCTCGTCGTTCCAGGTCGGCCTGGTCAGCCTGGTGGCGCTGGTGCCGCTCGTCGCCGGCGGGCTGTTCGGCGGCGCCATCGTGGACGCGGTCGACCGCCGCCGCCTCGCGATGATCACCTCTGGTGGGCTGGCGGTGGTCTCGGCGGCGTTCCTGCTGCTGACTCTCGTCGGCGCCGTCGACGACGCCGCCTGGCCGCTGATGTGCCTGGTCGCCGTGCAGTCCGCGCTGCTGGCCGCCGATCAGCCGGCACGCCGGGCGATGACGCCCAACCTGATCCCGCTCGAGCACCTGCCGGCCGCCAGCGCCCTGGCCCAGATCGGCGGCACCGCTGCCGGGGTGTTCGGCCCGCTCATCGCCGGCGTGACGGTGGCCGCCGGCGGCTTCTCGGTTGCCTATGCGGTCGATCTGGTCACCTTCGCCGCCCCCTTGTACGGGCTGGCCCGGCTAGCGGCGATGCCACCGCGCGGCGGCGGGCGCGGCGCGGGGGTGGCCAGCGTCGCCGAGGGGCTGCGATTCCTGCGCGGGCAGCCGGTGCTGTTGATGACCTTCGTGGTCGATCTCATCGCGATGGTGTTCGGGATGCCGCGGGCGTTGTTCCCGGCGCTCGCCGAGGGCCGCTTCGGTGGGGGGAGCGCGACGGCGGGCGCGATGTACTCGGCGGTCGCGGTCGGCTCCCTGCTCGCCGCCGGGCTGTCCGGCCCGCTCGGCGGGGTCCGCCGCCAGGGGCTCGCGGTGGTGGTCTCGATCGTCCTGTGGGGCGGGGCGATCGCCGGCTTCGGCCTGGCCCATGACATCGCGCTCGGCCTGGCGCTGCTGGCGCTCGCGGGCGCCGCCGACATGGTCAGCGCCATCCTGCGCAACGCGATCCTCAACGTCGCCACCCCCGACGAGATGCGCGGGCGGCTGCAGGGCGTGTTCCTCGTCGTCGTCACCGGCGGGCCACGGCTCGGGGATCTGGAGGCCGGCAGCGTCGCGGCGGTCACCTCGCCGGCGTTCTCCGTGATCAGCGGGGGGCTGGCCGGCATCGGCTGCCTGCTGCTGGTGACGGCTGCGGTACCCGCGCTGATCCGCTACGACGCGAAGGCCGCCCTTGCGCAGGCCCGGGAACGATCCTCGCAGCCGCCTGNGTCCGCCNCAGCTGCGTCCGCTCCGCATGACCGGACCGAGGCGCCGGTGGTACCCCGTCCCTCCGGTGGCACCTCGCGGGACACCCTCGATCCGAGCGCCTAGACCGCGCCCAGACCGGTCAAGGGGCGCAGGGGGCCTGCGCGTCTCGCCGTCGTCCGTCCCGCAGTGTTCCCCGGAGCGGAACGTTACGGGATCGTTACTGNGGCGCCGTTCCTCCGACATCGTTCTCTCGTCGAATGTCAGTTGACGATGGTTCATGTGGTGAGACACATCGGGGGTGGTCGACCGTGACCGGCACGTCGGGCACGTCGGGCACGTCAGGCACGTCGCCTGTGGCCACCTACCTGCGAGCGCTGGCGATGGAGACGACGATGCTCGCCCGCGCCTGCGGCAAGAGCGACGTGCGCCGCCTCGAACCCGAGGACCTCGTCGCGCTCACCGTCGAGGCGGCGGCGCTGGCCGAGGTGCCGCTGGCCGAGGTGCCGCTGGCCGAGGTGCCGCTGGCCGAGGTGCCGCTGGCGGGGACCGACTGGGTCCCCGGATGATGACCGTGCAGGCGAGCGCTGACGTCGTCATCGTCGGCGGCGGCATCGAGGGGGCTGCGATCGCCTGGGCGCTGACCCGCAAGGGCGTGTGCAACGTGCTGGTCCTCGAACGGGCCACCATCGGCTCGGGCGGGACGGGTCGGTCCAGCGGCATCATCCGCTGCCACTACGGAGTGCCCTCGCTGGCCGTGATGGCCTGGCACGGCGTGCAGTTGTTCACCCACGCCGCCGAGATCCTCGGGGTGGCCGACGGGGTCGGCTTCGAGCAGGTCGGCTACATCGTCGGCGTCGGGCCGGGTGATGCCGCGGCGCTGGCGGCCAACGTCGAGGCGGCGGCGGCGGTCGGCATCGACACCCGCCTCGCCGATCCCGCGGAGGTCGCCGAGCTGTGGCCGGCGGCCGACCTCGCCGACTTCGCCGCGTTCGCCTACGAGCCGCGCGGCGGCTACGGCGACGCCTACCGGACCTGCCACGCGTACCTGGCTGCGGCCCGCCAGGGCGGGGTCCGGGTGCGCCAGGGTGCCCCGGTGGCGCGCATCCTGACCTCGGGCGAACGAGCAGGTGGGGGCGAACGAGCAGGTGGGGGCGAACGAGCAGGTGGGGGCGAGCGTGCCGATGGGGGCGAGCGCTTCGATCGGGGCGCGGGGCCCGGCGGGCGGGCGATCGGGGTGGAGCTCGCCGACGGCAGCCGGATCGCCGCCGGCACGGTGGTGCTCGCGGCGGGCGTGTGGTCGGCGGCGCTGGCCGCCGGGGTCGGCGTCGACCTGCCGCTGCGGGCCCAACGGGAGCAGATCCTGCTGGTGGCGCCAGGCGCGCCGGTCGGGAACGTACCGGTGCTGTCCGACCTGGTCGGCCTGCAGTACGTGCGCCCGGAGCGCTCCGGCGACCTGCTGGTCGGCAACAGCGACCACAGCCGCCCGCAGTGGGTCGACCCCGACGCCTACCCGGGCGCCGCGGACCCGCAGTACGTGGAGCGCGCCGTCGGCCGGTTCGCCCATCGCTTCCCGGGTCTGCCCGAGGTGGCGCTGTCGTCGTCCTACGCCGGCTGCTATGACGTCACCCCCGACTACAACCCGATCATCTCGGCAACGCCGGTCGACCGGTTGTTCGTCGCGGCGGGGTTCAGCGGCCACGGGTTCACGATCTCGGTCGCGGTCGGTGAGCTCGTCGCGGACCTCGTCGTCGACGGGGATTCCAGCCATCCGCTCATCCCCGCCGCCGACTTCCGCCTCTCCCGCTTCGCCGAGAACGCCCCCCTGGTCAGCCCGCACCCCTACGCCGCCGCCGGCCAGATGCGCTGAGCCAGGCCGGCTGCCTGAGAGCGGCGCCGCCTGTCTCTTCCGCAGGGATAAATCGGACATCGAATCCTGTGGAAGGACCATGGCGGCTCGCTCCCGCGCATCCGCCGCTGTCCAGGCCCGTCCGCTGCCACGCCACGTCCCGCGAGGACCTCGGCGCCCCGTGATGCGTGGCCGGGCGTCAGGGGCCGTCGTGGGAGCCGTGGGCGGTGACGGACAGGAAGCGGATCGGCAGCTCCAGCAGGCGGACCGGGCCGTGCGGCCCCTGGCCGTCGAACATCAGCGCGTCGCCGGGGTGCAGCACGTAGCGGGCCTCGCCGTGCCCGTACTCCAGCACGCCGTCGAGGACGTAGAGGAACTCGGTGCCCTCGTGCTGGAACAACGGGAAGACCTCGCTGGCCTCCGTCAGGGTGACCAGCAGCGGCTCCATCCGCTTGGCTCCCCCGCGCAGGGTGCCCANCAGCTCGTAGAGGTGGCCGACCCGGCTGCCGCGGCGCACGATCCGGGCGCCGTGCCCGGCGGGCACGAACACCGCCTCCCGCTCGTCGTCGACGCCGCGGAACAGCGCCGTCACGGGGACGCCGAGCCCGGCGGCGAGCCGGCCGAGGGTGGACAGGCTGCAGGAGGTCTGGGCATTCTCGATCTTCGAGAGCATCGCCTTGGACATCTCGGTGCGCCGCGCGAGCTCCGNGACCGACAGCGCGGCGGCGAGGCGGTACTCGCGGACCCGGGCGGCGATGACCCGTTCGAGGGCCTGCTCGCCCGGCTCGGTGGACACAGCATGCAGCGTAGGGCGTCGAGACCGGGGCACGGTCGGCCCGGCATCGACGTCAGGCCCCGCGGGGACGGCTCGGCCGGGCAGCGCGCGGCGGGCAGCCGTCCCGCGGCCGACGCTCGGACTGGCAGATTCTGCCGGCCGCACCGGTCAACTCGGCAGTCCACGGGAGTCCGTAAGCGTGGCTCGGCCGGCACGCTCGGGACATATGGAACAAATGACGTTCGCGGCCGCCGTCCGCGCGGTCAACGACACCCTGTCCCGCCGGTCGGCCCGCCATGGCGGGATGCCCTGCCCCGCCGGGCCGCGAGCGATCCAGGACGACGTCCTCGCCGCCTGCGACCTCGGGTGCTTCGACGACGCCGTGCCCCTGCTGGAAAGGATTGTCGACCGCCTGGGCCGGCGGGGTCCCGCCGCCCCGCACGGCTACCTCGTCCGGGTGGTGCGCTCGGCCCTGGGTGAGCTGCACCGCGACCGGCGGCGCGCCCACGGCCTGCAGCAGCGGCCCGAACGCGTGCCCGACGCGGCCTGGGCGCATGAGGCGCTGCCCGACCCCGCCGACCGGGCCCTGCTGGCGCACCTGATGACATGGCTGGGCAGCGATGTGCCCGCCGTCGCGGGCACCGGCTGGCCCCTGTCGGCCTGGGCCGACCGCTACGGCACCACCCCGGCCGAGATGGCGGCCTGGATCCGTCGCGTGATGGCCGCCGTCGAGGCGACCTCGCCGCGGCGTCACCGGCGCTACCTCGCGGGGCCGCTGGCCGACAAGGCGCCCGTCGTGCCGCCGGTGAGCGCCTTCACCGGCCGCGACGCGCGGCTCGACGGGCTCGCCCGGGAATCCGGCCGGTGGGACGGCAGGGGTGAGGGTCGTGGTGACGGGCGTGCCGGGCTGGCGTCGGCCCGGCCGCTGTGGCCGACGGCCGGGGGTGCGATGCCGGCCGCCGAGACGGTGCGGCGGGAGGTCGCCGGCTATCGGATCGTCGGGCTCACGGCGACCGTCGCCGGCCTGCACGGCACGGGCGCCGTCGCGGTGCGCGCGCTGCGCGCGGCGCTGGTCGAGGCCTTCGGACCGACAGCCGCGCGGGCCGCCGACGACGACCTCGCCGACGCGCTGCGGCGCGCCGCTCAGCCCGCGGCGCCGATCGCCGACGGGACCGGGCCCGCCAGCGGGACCGGACCCGCCGACTGCGGTGCGGGTGCCGATAGCGGTGCTGGTGCTGGTGCTGGGGGCGGGGTCGTCAGTGCCACCGGTGCCCGCGCCGCGGGATCGCTGCTGCTCGCGGCCTGAGCGCCGCCCGCGACCAGGGCCGCGAACGGGTCGCTCAGCCGGGCCTGCGCCGGGACGAGCGTGCTGACCGGCCGGTCGCCCGCGAGCCGGCGCAGGGCGTCGAACGCCGCGTCGACGGAGGCGTCGAAGTAGGCGTCGAGGAAGCGGGGATCACCGGCCCGTAGCACCGAGCCGTCCGCCGCGCGCGGGGCGGACGCGGGCACGTGCAGCAGCCGGGAATGCGGCGCGAGCAGTTCACCCCAGGCCCGGCACTGCGCGGCCAGCTCCATCGGCGCCGTCCCCGACAACGCCGCGATGATCTCGATGAGCTCCGGCTCCGGCACCACCATGACCACCCGCACGTCGGGCCCCGCGTCCCCGAGCAGCCGCGCGCTGGGCGCGCTCGGCTCCGGTGGCTCGGTGAGCACGTGTGCCCAGACCCGGCGCGGGGAGTTGTCCGGGCGGCGCAGCCAGTCCTGCATGATCTCGTCGGCGAGGGCGAAGTCGAGCTGCGCCCCGCCGTGCACCGACCGGGCCGCGCGGGCGAAGCTGCCCAGGCCCCAGCCGAGCGCCTTGGCCAGCAGTGCCGCGACCGTGTAGGAGCCGGTCCACTGCAGGCCGGTGACGACGATGCCCTGCGCGCCGACCCCGGACGCGTCGGTGGGGGCATGGTGGGCCGTGGGCTCGTGCGGAGCCGTGAAGCGGTGGACGATCAGCGGCGGCAGCGGGCCCGCGGGCAATCCCTCGACCAGCAGCGGCGTGGCGTCCCAGCTCGCCGCGGTCCGCTCGAAGACCTCGGCGAAGTCTCGTTCGGCGTCGGCCCGCTCGCTGATCGCGTCGACGCGTTCGAGCAGCACATGGTCGGCGAAGTGGCAGCGGTGGCGCCGGCCTCGCCAGTGCGGCCGCACGGTCACCGACCACCGTCCGTCGCGGGCTGCCGCCGCCGCGAACAGGGCGCCGCCGGTGGTCCGGCCCTCCTGCGCGGAGCGGGCGCGAAGCTGCCGCTCCCGCTCCTCGGCCTCCTCGGCCCGGCGGACGAGTTTGCTGATGGAGGGACTGCGCAGGCCGTAGGCGGCGAGCATGTCGCTCTCATGGCCACCGACCGCCCGGGCCAGCTCGATGATCGCGTGTGCCGGGATGGTCGTCTCGTTGCTCAGCCAGCGGCGCAGCTTGTGGGTGCCCTGCAGATCGAGCGGTCCGGCCACCCGTTCGGCGAGCGCGGGCAGGCTGATCTGCTCGCGGTTGAGCACCGTCTTCATCGCGTCCGCCCAGCGGGCCTGGCGCGGATCGTCGCCGATCCGCGTCGGCAGACTGTGCGGCTGGAACCGGCGCGCCTGCCGGGCGGAGCCGCGCTGCGGCGCGCCTCTGCCGCTCACCGACCCCGCCCCACCGCTCCCGGCCACCCCACCATTCCCGGCCACTCCTCCCTTCCCGGCCACGCCACCATCGTGACTGATACCACCGGTTTGCCGGCCTGGAGTCGCCGGGTAGCAACCAAAGGGTAGTTAGTCATAATCATTCTGCGATGATGATGGAGGTGGGAGTGATGGCGCTCTCCACCCGAGGCACGCCCGACAGCGGGGTCACCCTGGGCCGCTGGGACCCCTTCCGCGAGATCGAGGAGGCCTGGAGCCGGATGGGCAGCCTGCTCGGCGACGTCGCGGGCGGCTCCGGCCGGCCGCTCGGCGTGCTGGCCGGGGCGGTGCTGCCGGTCGACATCGAGGAGACCGACGACGCCTACGTCGTCGAGCTGGAGCTGCCCGGCGTCCGCCGCGGGGACGTCTCGATCGATCTGCGGGACGACGAGCTCCACGTCACCGGGGAGATCAGCGAGCGTGAGCGGACCGGTGTCGTGCGCCGCCGGTCCCGACGGATCGGCCGGTTCGAACATCGGATCGCCCTGCCCGGCGAGGTCGACATCGAGGGTGTCTCGGCGAACCTGGCCGACGGGGTCCTCACGGTGACCCTGCCCAAGGCGCGTCGCAGCCGGCCACGGCACATCGAGATCACCGTGGGTGACCGGGGTGAGGTCGGGGCTGGTCGCGAGGCCGCTCCGGCTGGTCTGGAGGCGGGCTCGGCTGGTCGGGAGACGGGCTCGGCTGGTTTGGGGACGGGTTCGGCTGGTTCGGAGACGCGGGAGACGGGTTCGGCTGGTCGGGAGACGGGTTCGGCTGGTTTGGAGACGGGTTCGGCTGGTTCGGAGACGCGGGAGACGGGCTCGGCTGGTCGAGAGGCTGGGTCACCTGGCCGGGAGGCCGGTTCCGAGGCGAGGGAGTTCCGCTGATCCGTCGCCCGACGGCTCTGACGGGCGGATGACGGTCGGCTTTCGGACATGTCGCGGAAGGAGGCGGGAAAACGACCCTCGCGCAGGCACACTATGGTGCGTCTGGCGATCGAGGGAGAGTGCTGGTGTCTGGGACCCCGCTGCGCGTCCACACCCCGGCCGGGGAGGTGACGCTCACCGGCGACGAGCCCGCCGTGGTGGGGCGGGCCCGGTCCGCGGACATTGTCATCAACGACGGACGGGTGTCCCGTCGGCATCTGGTGCTGCACCCCACGGCGGTCGGCTGGCGGGTCGAGGACATCAGCGCCAACGGGTTGTGGTGCGACGGTCGCCGGCTGGGCGACGTCGACATCGTCGGTGAGCTGCGGCTACGCCTCGGCGCCGCGGACGGCCCGGAGGTGGTGCTCCTGCCCCGGCCTGCTCGGCCGGTCATCCCAGCGACGGCCCCGACCCGCGGGCCGGACGCGGCGCCCGTCTCCATCGAGGACCTTGCGGCCTTCGCGCCCACCCCAGTGACGTCTGCGCCGGTGGGTCCTGGCGGGAACGGCGGTGTGCCTGGGAACGGCGGTGGGCCCGGAAACGGCGGTGTGCCCGGGAGCACGGAGCCGCCGGTGCCGGTCGGGGCCGGGGTGCCGGGGCAGCCGTCGGGGGCGGCCGGCATCGCGCCGGGGGTTTCGGGGGGCCTGTCGATCGATCCGGCGACCGCGCAGAGTGCGGTCGTGCACGACCGGCGCCGCGTGCATCCCCTCAGGCCCGGCCGGATGCGGATGGGGCGCTCCCGCGACAACGAGATCAACGTCGGGGATCTGCTCGCCTCCCGTCACCACGCCGAGCTGCACATCTCGCTCGGCGGGGTGGAGCTGGTCGACCTCGCGTCGGCGAACGGCACCTTCGTCAACGGCCACCGGATCAGCCGGGCCCCGGTGATGCAGCGCGACGTCATCGCCATCGNCCACCATCTGTTCCAGCTCGAGGGCAGCTCGCTCGTCGAGTACGTCGACTCCGGGGACGTCGCCTTCGAGGTCCAGGACGTCTCCGTCTGGGCCGGCACCAAGCAGCTCATGCACGACATGACCTTCCGGCTGCCCGGCCGGTCCCTGCTCGGCGTGGTCGGCCCCAGCGGCGCCGGCAAGTCCACCCTGCTCAACGCGCTCACCGGCTTCCGGCCCGCCGACCGCGGCTCGGTGCGCTACGCCGGCCGAGACCTCTACGCCGAGTACGACGAGCTGCGTCGCCGCATCGGCTACGTGCCCCAGGCCGACCCGCTGCACGACCAGCTCACCGTGCGCGAGGCCCTGCTCTACGGCTCGGAGCTGCGCTTCCCGGCCGACACCACCGCGGCCGAGCGCCGCGCTCGGGTCGAAGAGGTCATCGGCCAGCTCGGGCTGTCCGCGCACGCCGACACCCGGGTCTCCCAGCTCTCCGGCGGCCAGAAGAAGCGCACCAGCGTCGCGCTCGAACTGCTCACCCGACCGTCGCTGCTCTTCCTCGACGAGCCGACCTCCGGCCTCGACCCGGCCAACGACCAGTCGGTGATGGAGACGCTGCGCGGCCTCGCGAAGGGCGGCGGCGCCGGGTCCACCGACGAGAGCGGCCGGACCGTCATCGTCGTCACCCACAGCGTGCTGTTCCTGGATCTGTGCGACTTCATCCTGGTGCTCGCCCCCGGCGGCCACGTCGCCTACTTCGGTCCGGCCGATGGGGCATTGCGCTTCTTCGGCAAGCAGGACTTCCGCGAGTTCGCGGCGGTCTTCCGGGAGCTGGAGGCCACCCCGGGCGAGCAGATGGCCGCCCGCTTCCGGGCGTCGGAGTTCTTCGTGCCCTCCGCGGTCGTGGCGCCGGCGGTCCGCAAGGCGCCGCCAGAGCTACCCAGCGTCCGCCAGCAGCCGGTGACCGCGCAGCTGTCGACGCTGACCCGCCGGTACTGGCGGGTCGTCCTCGCCGACCGGTCCTACCTGCGACTGATCATCGCCTACCCGTTCCTGCTCGGCATCGTGCCGCGGGTGCTCAAGGCTCCCGACGGACTGGGCCCGCTGCCGCAGTCGCCGAACGCCGACGCCACCAAGGTGCTCGTGGTGCTGGTGCTGTGCGCCTGCTTCATGGGGATGGCCAACTCGATCCGGGAGATCGTCAAGGAACGCGCGATCTACCGGCGGGAGCGGACGATCGGCCTGTCCCGCACCGCCTACCTCGGTTCCAAAATCATCCTGCTGACCGCGATCACGACCGCGCAGTGCCTGGTCTTCACGCTCATCGCGGTGGTGGGCCGCACTCCGCCGCAGGCCGCCGCGCTCGGCTCGCCGCTGCTGGAGTGCCTGCTGGCGGTGATCGTCGCGGCGCTGGCGTCGATGATGATCGGCCTGTTCGTCTCCACCCTGATCGACAACGCGGACAAGGCGATGCCGATCCTCGTCCTGGTCACCATGGGTCAGCTCGTGTTCTCCGGCGGCCTGACCTCCNTGACCGGGCGGCTCGTGCTGGAGCAGGTCAGCTACCTCGTCCCAGCCCGGTGGGGGTTCGCGGCGCTGGCCTCCACCGACGACATCAACGTGGTGAGCAAGCTCGGCAACCCGACCCTGCGCACCGACCCCCCCGACCGGCTCTGGGAGCACAGCGCGGGCACCTGGGCGCTCGACATCGTGATCGGCATCGCCATCGGCGTCATCGCGCTGNCACTCACCACGCTCATGCTGCGCCGGATCGAACCCAAGGTCACCCGAGCGGCGGATGCCGCGCCGGCGCAGGGCACAGGGCTGCCCGGGTTCAGGCCCGACCGGGTCCACGGCCAGCCGCAGCCGCCCAAGGGCCGGATGTCCCTGCGCGGCTGAGGAGGTCGGTGACCTCCTCGCACCAGAAGGCCAGACCGCAGAGCTGGTAGGTCAGCGGGCCCTCGGCGAGCGCGGGGCGGTTGTGCTCGAACAGCACGTGCCCGGCGATCTGCACGGCCCAGCTCGCCGCGAACACCGGCAGACCGATCCTGGGTCGGACGAGCACCACCGGCAGCGCGAAGGCCACCCCCGGGATGCCGACGAGATGGGTCAGCCGGATGGCCCGGCCGGTGTGCTGGGACCGGTAGTACGCCATCTTCTCGGCGAACGGGGCCGAACGGTCGGGCACCGCCCCGCCGGCCGTCCCGGATCCGCGCGCCCCGCGTCGGATGTTCATCGCCGCCCACCTCCCGCCGGCCGTGGCACCGAGGTCAAGGTCCCCGCCGGGCCCGGGCCGGCTCGCCCGTCGGTCGTTCGATCGTTCGGTCGTATCCACGTTGCCAGGCGCCGCGCCCGCGGGGTAGGATCCAGGGATGGGCAAGACGAGCGAATCGGTGCAGGCGGGCACGTCCCGCCCGGGTCGCCTGCTCGCCGTCCTGACGGCCGCGACGCTGCTGCAGTGGCTCGGTTCCTTCGCCATCGCCCCGCTGCTGCCGCTCTACCTGGCCGACCGGCACATCTCCGCCGCCGGCGTCGGGGTCGTGATGGCCGCGTTCTTCCTCGGGGCGCTGCTGTCGCAGTATGCCGCCGGGCGGGCGGCGGCGGCCCGCGGTCACCGCGGGGTGCTGCTCTCCGGGCTCGCCGCCTACGCTGCCGGCTGCCTCGGCCTGTTCGCCTCGACGGGGGTCGGGATGGACGCAGTCATGCGTGTGCTGCAGGGCGCGGGCGCGGGCGCGTTCGAGGTCNCCGCGCTGACCGCCGTCGCCACGACGGTCGCCCCGGGCACGCAGGGGCGCGCGTTCAGCGCCATCTACACCGGGCAGCTTCTTGGCGTCGCGCTCGGTCCGCTGCTCGGCGGCTTCGCGGGCGAGCACCGGATGGATCTGGTGTTTCTGGGCAGCGGCGCGGCCGCGGTGCTGGCGTCGTTGCCGGTGCTGTGGCTCCTGCCCGCTACCGTCCGCGCCGGATCGGTTCCCGCCGCTTCCACGGTTGCGGCCGCTTCCACGGTTGCGACCGTTTCCCCAGTTGCGACCGATGCCGCGGGGAGCAGCGCCCCGACGGGTCCGGCCGGTGGTGNCCCGCCGGCCCGGCTGCTGCTGCGCCGCGGCGTCCTCGGGCTGTTGCTGGTCGCCGGCTGCGACGGGCTGATCGCTGGCGTCTACGAGACATGCTGGAGCCTGCTGATGGAGCGCGACGGCGCGTCCACCACGCTGATCGGCCTCACCTTCACCCTCTTCGCGTTGCCATACCTCGTCTTCGCCTGGCCCGCCGGCTGGCTCGCCGACCGGTGTGACCGGCGCCGACTGATCGGGGCGACCACGCTCGTCCTGTCGGTGACGGTCGCCAGCTACCCTTTCCTGCACTCGATCCCGCTCATCATCCTGTTGAGCTGCCTGGAGGCGGCGGGCCTCGCCGTCGCCTACCCCGCGGCCCAGTCCCTGCTCGCCCAGGAATGCGCCGCCGGTGACGGCACCGGCCGCGGTCAGGGCCTGTTCGCGACGACACAGACCGCCACGACCGTGTTCGCCGCGCTGGCCTCCGGGGCGCTGTTCGCGGCGGATCCGCGGTTGCCGTTCGTGCTGGCCGCGCTCGCCGCGCTGGTCACCGCCGCCCTGCTGCCGCCGCTATGGCGGGAGGTCGCCGGCACCGTGGCCCAGGTCCAGGCGCGGTCCGCTGCCGGGGGGGCGGGGGTCGGGCCGGGCACGGGGCGGGAGGCTGCGGGGCGGGAGGCTGCGGCGACGCCCGGCCGGCCGTAGGCCTCGGGTCGGTTCCGCGGGAGGCGCTGGCGGATCAGTTCGCGAACCCGGGCGCCCGTTCGGCCACCGCATGCAGGGCCTCCGCGAGCAGGCTGACGGCGGTCGGGATGTCCTCGGTGCGGATGCCCGCGTAGGACAGGCGAAGGTGGCCCGCCTCCTGCTCGCCGATGGTGAAGAACCGGCCCGGGGCCACCGCCACCCCGAGCCGCCCGGCGCTGGTCGCCACCGCGAGGTCGTCGATTCCACGGGGCAGGCGCAGGAAGAGGTTCACCCCGCCGCGCGGCGGGGCGAAGGAGCATTCGGGCAGCTCACGGGCGAGCGCCGCACCCAGGGCCGCGGCCCGCTCCCGCAGGGCGCCGCCCACCGCCCGGACCTGCGCCGACCAGGCCGGCCCGCTGACCAGCTCGATCGCCGTGTGCTGGACCGGGCGGGCGACGAAGGAGTCGTCGACGATCCGCATGGCCGCGATCCGGCTCATCACCGGCCCGCGGGCGATGACCGCGCCCACCCGCAGGCTCGGGGCGAGCACCTTGGTCAGGGAGAGGATCGTGATGACCTGCCCGTGGTCGTCGTCCTGCCACAGCGGGGGCGGCGGCGTCACGGCGGCGAAGCCGAGCCAGCGGGCGAAGTCGTCCTCGACGATGAACGCCCCGGCCCGCCGGCAGATGTCGAGCACTTCACCGCGGCGCTGCGCCGCGAGCACGCTGCCGTCCGGGTTGGCGTACGTGGGCTGGATGACCAGCAGCCGGGCCGACGTCCGCGCGAACGCGTCGCGCAGCAGCTCGGGCCGGATTCCGTCCCGGTCGCCGGGCACCGGGATGGGGATGTGCCCGGCGCTGCGGGCGACGGCGAGCGCGCCGGGGTAGGTGGGGGTGGCGAACAGGACGGGATGGCCGGCGGGCAGGATCGCGCGGAACGTCGCCGACAGCGCGCCCTGGCTGCCCGGGGTGATCAGCACGTTCTCCGGCTCGGCGCCGATCTGCCGGCCGAACCAGCTCCGCAGCTCCGGGATGCCGGCCGTGGGGGAGCTGGCCCAGGCGTCCGGCCGCCGTGCCGCCCGGCTGGCAGCGGCGGCCAGCCGGGTGTCCGCCCGCAGCCCGGGATCGAGGTAGCCCGCCCCCAGCTGGAAACCCGGGCTGCCCATGAGCTGGAACAGCACGTCGAGGCCGGAGGTCTGCACGGGGCTCGGACCGAGCGCGACCTGCTGCCAGTCGGTGTCGCTGGCCTGGACGGTGCGCCGCGCCGAGACGAACGTGCCCGCGCCGGGCCGGGTCACCAGCCGGCCCTCGGCGACCAGCCGGCCCAGCGCCCGCTGCACGGTCACCGGGCCGACGCCGAGCCGCTGCTGCAGCGTCCGCGTGCTGGGCAGCTTCTCCCCGACGGCCCCGCTGTCCGCGAGCCGGCGAAGCTCCCCCACGACCCGGTCGATACTGCTATCGTTGACCATGACGTTAGACGATAGCGCTATCGTTTGCCGGTCCGCGGTGCTTTCGCGTCTCGACCTTCTCGGGCGGGTCCACGATGCCTGAACTCCTGCTGCTGGGACTGTTCGCGGTGCTGATCGGACTGGCCGCGGTGTTCGGGCCGGATACCCGGGACCGCGGCTACGGCCTGCCCGCCCCGCGTCCCCGCCGCCGGGTGTTGCGGCCGAGCTCTGCTCGCCGGGCAGCCGGCCTCCGGCTGGTGTCGTCTCGCTGATCCGCCGCTGTCCGGCGGGTGCCCGTCACCGTCCGGTAGGTGCTGTGCTGTCCGGGTGGCGTAGTGGCTGTCCAGGTGGTGCTGTGGCTGTCCGGGTGGTGCCGCCTGCGTGTCCGTGTGCCTCCGGTCGGCCCGCAGGGGAAGGCGTTCCGGCCTAGTGGCTTTCTGTTGGGCTGCGTGTCAACGCGCAGGTCAGACCGTGTCCGGGCATCGCTTCTCTTACGTTAAGGTTAAGATCCTCAGCGTTTGCTGATGGCCGAAACCCCTCGTGGCCGCTCGATAAGCTGGCGCTATGGTGAGCCGTCCGGAGTTCGCCGCCGTGGGGGATGGGTATGGAGATCGTCTTCTTGTGCGAGCAGTATCCGCCGATCATTTGGGATGGGGCGGGTGTCTACACGCACGACATCGCTCACGCGTTGGCCGCGCTCGGTCATCAGGTCCATATCCTCTGTGCGCAGGGTCGTCGCCGCACCGACGAGGACCATGACGGCGTCAAGGTGTACCGGCGCCCGTTGCTCCGTTTGCCGGTCAGCAGATATCTGGGCCCGCTGGGGCGGTCGTTTCAGGGGAAGAACTATCCACGAGATTCCCTGTCCCTGCGGGTGGTCCTCGCCGTCTCCTACGCTTTCTGGCTGCGCCGCCTCGGGCTGCACCCCGACGTCATCGAGACCCAGGACGGCGAGACCCGCGGTTTGCGTACCGCGGTGCGCCGCGACGTTCCCCTCGTGATCCACCTGCACACGCCGACGATGATGGACGTCCGCCTGCGCGAGGGTGAGCTGCACGGCCGGGGCGCGCTGGCGGACCGGATCGACCGGTTCTCCGCGCTGCGCGCCGACGCGCGGACGGCCCCGTCCGAGCTGATCGTCACCACTCTGCGTGGCTTCGGTTGGCTGAAGAAGAACACCGACGCCGACGTCATCCCCTACCCGTTCGACCGCTCCCCGTACACCGCCGTGCCGTCGCCGCAGCAGACCGACCCCACGCTGCTCGTCGTCGGCCGGCTCGAATGGCGCAAGGGCCTCGACGTGCTGATCGAAGCCGCCGCGCTGCTCGGGGATCGCGGCGTCAAGCCGACAGTGGTCTTCGCTGGCCAGTCGTCCGGCCTCATCGACGACGTCCCGACCGGCACCTGGCTGGCGCGCCGCGCCGCCGAGCTCGGCGTCACCTGCCGCTTCGCGGGCCACCTCACCCGGCCCGAGCTCGTCAAGGCATACGAGGAGGCGCGGGCGGTCGTCGTCCCGAGCCGGTTCGAGAGCTTCTCCATCGCCGGCCTGGAGGGGATGGCCTCGGGTCGGCCGGTCGTCGCGACCGCGACCACGGGCGTCGCGACCTGGGTGGCGAAGTGGGAGGGCGGAACGGTCGTCCCGCCGGAGGACGCACCCGCGCTCGCCGACGCGCTGGAGCCCTTCCTCACCGACCCGGAACTCGCCGCCGCCGTGGGCGCCCGCGGCCGGGTCGGCACCGAGGAGCTGGAGCCGAAGCGGATCGCGGCCCTGCGCGTCGCGGTCTACCAGAAGGCCATCGACCGCCACCGGACGCGTCGCCGCTTCGGTAGGAGGCCGGCGGCCGTTGCCTGACCGGCGGGTGCCGCGGCGCCGGCCCCTAGGCTGGCGGGCATGAGTGCTCTGGCGGGCGTCGCCCTGGAACACCCGGTCATGAACGCGGCAGGCACGTGCAAGTCGGTGGAGGACGTCGACGTCTTCGCCCGGTCCGCGGTCGCGGCGATCGTCGTCGGCTCGATCACCCGCCAGCCGCGGACCGGCAACGCTGGCAACGTCTACTGGCCCGGTCGGGTCTACTCGATCAACGCGCTCGGGTTGCCCAACCGCGGCCTGGACTACTACGGTGCCCATCTGCCCGGGATGGTCGAGCGGGCGCACGAGGCGGGCAAGCCGCTGATCGTCAGCGTCGCCGGGTTCGACGTCGGGGAGTACCGGGAGCTCGCCGAGGTCGTCGCCCAGGCCGGCGTCGACCTCATCGAGCTCAACCTGGCCTGCCCGAACGTCTGGGACGGCGGCGCCCAGAAGCNCATCGCCTGCTTCGACCCCGGCCAGACCGCGGCGATCTGCACCGCGGTCGGCGACGCACTGCTCGCGCGGGCCGGCGGTGATCCGGCCGGCCGCGTTCCCTATGGCGTCAAGATCTCGCCGTTCTCCGACCCGGCGGCTCTCGCCGAGCTCGCCGCGGTGCTCGCCGAGCTCGCCGGGCGGCCCGGCGGTCCGCGCTTCGTCACCGCGGTGAACACCTTCCCCAACGCCCTGGTCATCGACGCCGACCACCGTCCCGTCGTCGACGTGGAGCTGGCCGGGATGAGTGGCCTTGCGCTCAAACCGGTCGGTCTCGGCCAGGTGCGCCAGCTACGCCGGCTGCTGCCGGACACCGTCGACATCGTCGGGGTCGGGGGGGTCGGCGAGGGACGGGACGTCGCCGAGTACCTGCAGGCGGGGGCTGCGGCCGTGCAGGCGGCGACGGCGTTCTGGAACCGCGGTGAGGATCCGTCGGTGTTCGGGTCGATCCTCGCCGGCTGGATCGACGCTGGTGGGATCGACGCCGGTGGGATCGACCACGTGGACTCGGCGGTCCACTGACCCGCGCGGCGGGCCCGGCTCGTCACGCACCGTCGATGAGTCCGTGGCCCCGACGCGCGCGGCGGCCGTGGCCTCGGTGCGGTGAGCGGACTCAGCCGCCGGCGGCCAGACTTCTCGGCACCTCGACGTCGGCGGGACTCGCGGGCTCGGCGGCCGGCTCTGGACCACTTCCCGGCACCAGGGAGATCCGCCGATCCGGCGGGGGNAACGTCAGCCGGAAGGTGAACGCGGTCGCGGTCGGCCCGTGCGTGCGCAGGTGCCGGACCCGCTCCTCGGCCTCCGGCGTGCCGGGCCGGTGCCCGGCGGGCACCCACCACAGGGCGTTGGTGGCCCGGGCGGTCGGATGGAACCACTCCCGCCGGCGCCGCAGGAACGCGCCCTGATCGTGGCGGAAGACGAAGTCGGCGAGCGCGTCCGCCGACTCCCACACCGTCAGGTTCACGATGACGGTGAGGTCGGTCTCGGCGTCGAGCCGGAACGTGTGCACGGCCGCAGCGCCCTGCGCGGGTTGTAGCCGCCAGACGAAGCCGGGCTGCCCGTCGCCGAGGTCGTTCACCGGCGTGAGGCCGGCCAGGATGTCATCCGGCGCGGGGGAGTCGAGCGGGGCGAGTACCCGGGCTATGTTCACCTGGGCCAGATGGTAACCCGTCATGAAAGTAGCCTAGGGACGTCGCCCCGCATCCGCCAGGAATGACGCGCCATCACCCCCTGATGGAGATCGGTGTGCCGATGGGGAGGATTCCCGCCAGTTTTTCGATGTCGGCGTTGCGTAGCCGGATGCAGCCATGGCTGGCGTCCGTCCCGACCAGGTCGGGGCGGTTCGTGCCGTGCAGCCCGATGATCCCGTTGGCGCCGTTGAACTGGGTAATCACGTCCGAGAAGCCCGACAGACCGAAGGCGTAAGGGCCCCACGGCCCGTTCGGATCCGCGGGTCGCAGCAGTTCGGTGAGGTAGAACCGGCCGGACGGCGTGGGGGTGCCGCCGGTTCCGATGCCCACCGGGAGGCGGGCGATGACCGCGCCGTCCCGCAGCACGGTGAGCCGATGCGTGGAGCGGTCGACCTGCAGGTCGTAGGGGGTCTCGGTGACCCGGGTGTCCTCGGCCCGCAGCCATCCCCGCGACCCGTTGGGCCGGACGGGCAACTGGACCAGCAGCCAGCGAGCCCAGCGTTCCTCCACCGCGAACACCAGCGGCACGCCCTCCCGGTTGGGGTTGGCGAGCTGGCCCCGCGGGGCATCGGTGTCCGGGGTTGCGAACCAGGTGATCTCGGGTACCACGGCCTGCGCGACGAGGTGCCGCCTCTTCGCGGGGCCGGCGGTGCCGGTACCGGCCGGGGAAGGCGTCGCTCGGGTCTGCGGCGCCGGGGCGGCGGGGCGCGTCGGCGTGACCCGACCGGAACAGGCGCCGAGTAGGCAGCCCGCGGCCAGTAGCGGCGTAGCCAGGAGCAGGAGGCCGGCCGGGCCGGGGGTGCGGCGCCGAGGCGTCCGACCGAGGCTTGCCGCCGGCGGGCGGGTCGTGTCGGTGCTGCGCATCCAAACCTCCTTGGTCATACGTCGATTACCCTATGTAGTTTCAGGGGGGCGTGCCGGCGCCGGCCGGGAGGGCGCTGAGACGGCCGCCGACCATTCCCGGCGGACCGGGGCAGGCCAGATCCATCCCGGCGGATGGCCGCGTCGCCCCCGGCGCGCACCCCTACGGGCGCGACGGTGCGCCGCGGGGCCGATGCATCGAAATATCTTCCCGGTGATTCTCCGGTCTTTTTCCGGGGCGCGCGAGAATGCGGGAGGAAACGTGAAAAAAGCCGAGGGTGGGCGGCTGGATTTGCAGTCCACGACGGGCCGGATACGCTTTCCCGTGACCTTAGTTGGTTGCTTTTCCGAAACCGTAGGGGAGAACTGTGCGGAGATCAATGAGGACCCGGGCGGCAGTGGTCGCGCTGTCGAGCATGGCGACCATTTTCGTCGCGCTGGGACCAGCGGCTTCGAGCGCCTGGGCGTCCGACGGCGGGGACACGGTCAAGCAGGCTCAGAACTGGGGCGGCGACGACTGGCACAAGGACGGCTGGCGCAAGGACGACTGG
>NZ_LJJX01000022.1:107892-113708 GCF_001421075.1 Frankia sp. CpI1-P
AAGGACGACAAGCGCAAGGACCGGTGGAAGGACGACGGCTGGGACTGGTGACTGAGCCGTCGCACCGGTTGCTCCGGTCGGTGGGGCGCCCACCGTGCAGACGGTGAGCTGATCGCACCCCGGTGACCTGCCTGCCGGCGATGGTGCCGGTCGTCAACGTTGACGACCGGCACCATCGGGCCGGCGTCCGGTCCTCCGGGCGACGTTCACTCCGCCCGGGATCGCGGCATCGGCACGATGCCCACGAACCCGGGCGGAGTGGCTCGGACCCGAGCGGAGCCGGTCTCCGCGCTGCACGGCTAGAGCCGGCGGGCGAGGATCCGGTAGGCGTTCGCGCGCGAGCCCGACGTCAGGTAGGGCCGGCTCACCTCGTCCAGAACCAGACCGCCCGCGAAGGCCGGCACCAGCGCCGCCGCGGTCAGGGCCCGCGCGGCCCACGCCCGGCGGGGAACCGCGGCGGTGCGCCAGGCGGCCGACGGCGACGGCGCGAGCCGTTGCAGCAGGCCGTACAGGGCCATCACCGGGTCACCCTTCTGGTGCACCTCGCCGAAGCGGGTCTCCTGCACGGCGAAGCCACGTTCCTGCAGCGCCACGGCCACGTTGGCGGCGGGCATCAGGTGCTGGTGCTGCGGGATCAGCCAGCCCGGCCACAGCGCGCCGTACAGCCGAGCCGCCGGACTGTCCGGATTCGGCACCTCGATGAGCAGATGACCGCCCGGTTCCAGCACGGCCGCAGCCGCGTCCAGCTCGGCCCGCGGATCCCTCGTGTGCTCCAGGTAATGGAACATGCTGATGACGTCGTAGCGCCCCTTGACCTCGGCGGCGAGTTCGGGGAAGAAACCGCGGTAGGCGTGGTCCACCCAGCGCCGCCGGGCGGCCTCCTCGATGCCGGCGCCGATGTCCAGGGCGTCGAACCGGGTGCCCGGCCAGACGGTTCTCGCCACATTGCAGAAATGCCCGTGGCCGCCCCCTACGTCCAGCCAGTTCCGGGGAGTCGGAATGGCCTGGCGGGCGCGGTCGAGGTAGGGCTCCGGGCTGAACCCGAACACCTCCTCCAGTGCCGTCGCGCCGAGCCCGTCGTAGAAGTCCCGGTAATAGAACTCCAGCCCGGCGAGGGACAGCCGCGGATTCTGGAAGACATGGCCACAGCTCGCGCACCGGTCGTACCGGAACTCTCCCGGCTTGCCCTGCGCCACGTCGCGGCCGAGCAGGCGCGCGCTGAGCTCGCCGCCGCCGCACCACGGGCACGTGTTGCGCGGCCGCTCGAAGAAGCGGTCGAGCCCGCCGGCGAGGTCCGCCCGGTAGCCGGCGCGCCGGCGGGCGAGCTCGGCCGGGTTCGGCCGCCTGGGCGAGGGGCCGCCAACCGGAGCGGCCGCGGCGGTTGGTCTGGCCGACGGGTTCGGGGGAGCGCCGAACAGCTCCCGCAGGCGGCCACCCGATCCCCGCAGCTGGGCCGCCGCGGCCCGGCGGCGGGTGAGCGCGCTGCGGCGCAGCGTCCCCGAGGTCACCCGCACCCGGCCCCCACCGACGATCACGGGTTGCAACCAGGACATCCCGAGCGCGGCGAGGGCGGCCGGCGGATTGCTCGCCGCGCCGAGCAGGATCGCGCCGTCACGCAACGCGGGCAGGACGCGTCGGGCGGGCTCCCAGGCGTAGGCGGCCCGTTGGACGGGCAGCCGGGTGGCACCGTCGTCCCGCACCCGCCCGGCCAGCCCGGGCAGGACCGCGAGGTCGGTGCTGGCGGCGGCGTGCCGCTTGCAGACCTGGATCACCGCGACGAGCTCGGCATCGGCGAAGTCGGTGAGCTCCGAGCGTTCGACGAGCCGGGGATCGGCCGCTGCCGGGAGCCCGGTGCGCGCCAGCACCCCGCGATCGACGAGCACCGCCTGGAACGCCCCGCGGCCACGGGCGAGGCGGGCCGCCCGGTAGGTCGCCGGCTCCACCATCCGGGCCAGGTCGAGGACCCGGTGCGCGGCCAGCTCCGCCGGGACGAGGTCGAGCACCTCCAACCCGTGCCGGTGGGCGTGCGCCTCGGCGGCGCGGCGCTGCCCCGGGGTGAGCGCCAGTCCGGGCGCGCAGAGCAGGACATAGGGGGAGCTCCGGGCGGTGCCGGGCGCGGCCTTCTCGCCCGCGTCGATCTCGACCGCTTCGATCACCTCGAGGGCGTGCAGTCGGGCACGCAGCCGGACGGTGTTCAGCCCGATCCCGATCCCGACCGCCACCGGTAGCCAGCCGCGGCGCCTCATCACCATGTGCACTCCTTCGGATGGTCCGGTGGTGGTCACGGGCCGGTGTCGGGGGAAGCTCCCGAAAATACGCCCGGCCATCCGGCGCGCCTCGGCGCGAACCTCGATTGATCCGTCGCCGGACGATGACCGCCGACGTCGTCCCCGGCCACGCGACATGCCGGCCGACATGCCAGCTCGGCATGTCGGTGGGTGCAGGTCGAGCCGAACTCGACGCCGACTCCGGCCGGGCGCGCGGGCGTGATCGTCGCCGATCCGGTGCGGGGGTCTCACGGGCGGGGGATCCGACCTCGGACACCCGCATGTGGGTGGGTTGGTGTGGATCCCGGGTTCCGCCGTTCGCCGCGGCGCAGGGCGCCTGACGCAACGCCGACCACCACCGGGGCGGGGGAGAGGTGAAGAGCGGGTGACCGGGATCGAACCGGCATGGCCAGCTTGGAAGGCTGGGGCTCTGCCATTGAGCTACACCCGCGAGGTGATCGATGCGAGCTTACCCCGTAGGATAAGCGGGCAACGCCTCGGGGCGTAGCGTAGTGGCTAGCGCGCCTGCTTTGGGTGCAGGAGATCGGGAGTTCGAGTCTCCNCGCCCCGACCGATAGCCTCGGCGCGTCATCCCGTCCAACGTCGTACCAGGAGACCGCCGCGCCGTGAAGGCCACCAAGGAGACCCTCAGCCCGACCCGGGTCAAGCTCACCGTCGAGGTGCCCTTCGACGAGCTCAAGCCCTCGCTCGACGCCACCTACCGCAAGCTGGCCCGCCAGGTCCGCGTCTCCGGCTTCCGGCCGGGCAAGGTTCCGCCGCGGATCCTCGACCAGCGCCTCGGTCGCGGCGTGATCCTGGACGAGGCGGTCCAGGAGGCGCTGCCGCAGCTCTACTCCGAGGCCGTGCAGGCCGAGGAGGTCGACGTGCTGTCGCGCCCCGAGGTGGACATCACCGAGTTCGCCGACGGCGGCCAGCTCGTGTTCACCGCCGAGGTGGACGTCCGTCCCGAGGTGGTGCTGCCGGAGTTCGCCGACCTGTCGGTCACGGTGGACGCCGTCGAGGTCACCGACGAGCAGGTCGAGGAGCAGCTCGGCGCGCTACGCGACCGGTTCGCCCAGCTTCAGCCGGNCGAGCGGGCGGTGCAGACGGGCGACTTCGTCTCGCTCGATCTGTCCGCGCAGGCCGACGGCAAGCCGATCGAGGGCGCCGAGGCGACGGGGCTGTCCTACGAGGTCGGCAGCGGCAACCTCATCGAGGGCCTGGACGAGGCGATCATCGGTGCCGCCGACGGCGAGTCCCGCACGTTCACCACGGAGCTGCTGGCGGGGGAGCAGGCGGGCGAGCAGGCCGAGGTGACCGCGACGGTGCGCGGGGTCAAGGAGAAGGAGCNCCCCGCCCTCGACGACGACTTCGCCACCACCGCCAGCGAGTTCGACACGCTCGACGACCTGCGCGCCGACGTGCGCAGCCGGTTGGAGCAGTCGCGGCGTACCGAGCAGGTCGGGCAGGCCCGGGAGAAGCTGCTGGAAAGCCTGCTGGAGCGGGTCGAGGTGCCCGTCCCGGACTCCCTGCTCGAGGGCGAGATCGAGGCTCGGGAGCACCGCCTGTCCCACGAGCTGGAGAACATCGGCACTGACCGCGCGACCTACCTGGAGACGCTCGGCCAGTCCGCCGAGGAGTTCGACGCCGAGGTCCGCGAGACCGCGGGCAAGGCGATCCGCTCCCAGTTCATCCTCGACGCGGTCATCGACGCCGAGTCGATCGGCATCGACCAGGGCGAGCTCATGGAGCAGGTGATCTACCGCGCCCAGCGCTCGGGCCTGCAGCCCGACGTCTATGCCCAGCAGCTTGCCCAGGGTGAGGGGCTGCAGGCGCTGATGGCCGACGTCCTGCGGACCAAGGCGCTGTTCCTGTTGCTGGAGAACGCCAAGGTCGTCGACGGGGAGGGCAACCCGGTGGAGCTCGCGCTCCCGGCCCGCCCGGCGCCGGACGCCGACGAGGACGACGATCACGAGGGCCACGATCACGAGGGCCACGATCACGAGGGCCACGATCACGAGGGCCACGACCACGAGGGCCACGACCACGACCACGTCGGCGGCGATGCTGCGGCGGAGCCGGTCGAGACACCGGCCGTGACCGCGGCGGCCGACAGCGGGGACCGCGACATCTGACCTCGCGGCAGGCCTGGGTGGGGGGGCGGCTCGCGCCGCACCGATCTCGGCTCTCCAGACGGCCCCCGGACTCGGTCCGGGGGCCGTCTGGCGTTGCCTGCGGGCCCTCAGAGGATCCCTGCCCGGAGGCCGGCGCACGGTGTCGCGCGGGCGTCCGGACTGGCCGGTCCTCACGCCCAGCGCGAACATCGAGCCTGAAGGGCATGAACTTGCGCGTGTCACAGATAGTGTCGAGCCGGTCAATCAGCCGCCCCATGTGAGGAAGCCGAGGAGCTGACCGTGAGTAACCTCGCAGTTCCGCGCCTACCAGTTCCGGGTCCGGAGCTCCGTTCGCCCGGCCAGGGTGGACCCGCCTTCGACGACCAGGTGTTCAACCGCCTGCTGGCCAACCGGATCGTCTTCCTCGGATCGGTGGTCGAGGACTCGATCGCCAACGCGATCTGCGCGCAGCTACTGCTGCTCAACGCGGAGGACCCGACCCGGGACATCTTCCTCTACATCAACTCGCCGGGTGGGTCCGTGAGCGCCGGCATGGCGATCTACGACACCATGCAGTTCGTCGAGAACGATGTCGCGACCGTGTCCCTCGGCCTCGCCGCGTCGATGGGCCAGTTCCTGCTCTGCGCCGGGGCGCCGGGCAAGCGCTACTCGTTGCCGCACGCGCGGATCATGATGCACCAGCCGTCGGGAGGGATCGGGGGCACCGCCTCCGACATCGCCATCCAGGCGGAGCAGATGCTCTACACCAAGCGGATGATGCAGGAGCGCATCGCGTTCCACACCGGGCAGCCGATCGAGCAGATCGAGCGCGACTCCGACCGGGACCGGTGGTTCACCGCGGAGGAGGCCAAGGACTACGGGTTCGTCGACCACGTGGTCCAGCAGGCTCGCCAGGTTCCCAGCGAGGGGCCGGTGAGCTGAGCGGGCAGCCCGCTCACCGGACCGAACCCGTCATCCGTCCCCGGAGGCAGCCATCATGTTCCACGAGACGCGCTACCAGCAGATGAGGTCTGAGCAGGCCCGCCAGGCCGCCGGCCAGCCGCAGGGCCGCTACGTCCTGCCGAACATCATCGAGAAGACCTCCCGCGGCGAGTACGGCATGGACCCGTACTCGAAGCTGCTCAAGGAGCGGATCGTCTTTCTCGGCGTGCAGATCGACGATGTGTCGGNGAACGACGTGATGGCGCAGTTGCTGTTCCTGGAGTCGGAGGATCCGGACCGGGACATCTCGATCTACATCAACTCGCCGGGTGGGTCGTTCACGTCGTTGACGGCGATCTACGACACGATGCAGTTCGTGCGGCCGGACATCTCGACGATCTGCATGGGGCAGGCGGCGTCGGCGGCGGCGGTGCTGCTGGCGGCGGGGACGCCGGGCAAGCGGTTCGCGCTGGAGAACAGCCGGATCCTGATC